>CBDUOT010000072.1:0-17894 GCA_965368915.1 uncultured Rhodobacterales bacterium
CCGTTGGGAGATTGCGACACCGCTTCGACAAGGCGGCGGGTCATTTCGTGGGGTAGCATGGCCGAAGCTCCCGCCGGCCCGCTGCGCTGGACATCACGAAGGACTGCGTTCACTTCTGGTTCGACGGGGCCGGAGGCGAAGGTACCTGCCGCATCGTCCTCGGCTGGAATCGGGGATGATTGGAGGTCCGATAAAGTGAGGTATGGGCCTTTGTGCGGGTCTTGCGTGTAGGCACCGCCGATAGCGACCGAGGGTTTGGCGTCGACACTACCGGCTATTCCTCCGTTGGACTCCGTGTTCTGAACTTCGACCGGAACCGAAGATGCGGTGCGCCCTTTGAATGACGGACCGTCCGGCGGCCTTACGCTCGGCGACACTGCGGACGCAGACACGTCGCCCTGAGGAGTTGATGAGCGCACGTCGACAGGGTTCTCTGCCGCGGTCACCAGTTTGGCGTTATCCCCGGTGACCTGCAGTTGATAATTTGCACCGGTTCGCACACGAACGATCGTCGCATTTTCAGACGAAGCTTCCGCATCCCCGGGCCGCGCGTTGGGGTTTGCAGATGAGAATCGGGAATTGGAATCCGCAGGCAAGCCCATCGCCGCGATCTGAGCAACAGATCGAGGATTTGATGCCTCAGTTTTCCCGGACGCATTGGCGGAAGTCGTTTCATCACCCTCGGAGGGTGCCGTTCCATGCCGCGCGGAAAGCTTCGACAGAACTTCTTCGCCTGAAGCGACAGCGCATCGCTGTGCAGTACTAGCATTGCCCAGAGCAGGTTCTTCAAGCCCAGTCGCCGCTTTGTCAGAGTCCATGGCGCGGATCGGCGGCCGACCAGATGGGATTTCCGGCAAAGCGAACGAGTTCATGCTGCACGCCTGATCCGTACTCGATTCGACCTCGTCATAAGGGGAACGCTCCGGATAAGGGCGTAATCCGGGCACACGTATGTTGTGAGCCTCAGCGAAACTGGAACATTCGTTGGCGCGATTGTTCGCAGTTATAGCACCCGATTGCTTGAACGAAGCTGCGACTGTCGTGTGGTGGATCGGATTTGATTCCATTGCTCCAAGACTTCTGCCTGAGTCGCATTCGACAATGGCAGCATGAAGTTACCGGTTCTTTACCCGGGTGAGTCCATAGACAGGAAAAGACATACAATTTGGGTAAGACATCGATGGCCGATATTTCAGTAGTCCAATCCTCAAGACCTGGTGCCGAAAACTCTGAATCCCGACATCGCACAATGCGCGAAGCCGCCGATGAGCTTGAGACTCAGTTTCTCGCGGAAATGCTCAAGTCAGCCGGTTTTGGTGAAGCCCGTGAGAGTTTCGGCGGCGGGGTCGGGGAAGAGCAGTTCGCCTCGTTCCTTCGACAGGAACAGGCGCGGGAAATGGTGCAAACAGGTGGAGTTGGACTTGCAGAGAGTATCTTCAATGCGCTGAAAAGGATGGACGGCGATGGCAGCTGAACAAAGCCTATGGCGCTCACTCGAGGCCACTTTGGCAGATGAGCGCCGGGCAATATGTTCCGGCGACCTTAAGGCACTGGGTGCACTCGTCATGCGTCTTGAGGATGCTGTCGACCGTCTTGTCGCGGAACCGTCATCTCTAAACCATGCTGAGCTTGAGCGGGTCAGGAAACTAGCCAACGAGAACAAGCGAGTATTGAAGGCTGCGTTGGATGGCATCCACTCGGCGCGCGCCCGGCTCACCGCGATCCGTGATGCCGAAAGAAGCCTAGACACCTACGATAGCAGCGGCCGCGCGAGCAAAGTCGCGTTTGCCCAAGGCTCGCTTGAGCGGCGCGCCTGACGCCGGCCATTTTGAACCGATTTGCTTAAAACTGCTCGCAATCACCAGTTTGCCTTAGCGATCTTTTAGAGAATGGCGGCCAATCTCGGCCCTGCATCCACGATGGGATGGCGCGGTCGGTCTAGTAATCGCCGCATTGGTCAGAACGCCTCGGGCGCCGCGATGAGCGGCTTGTGAAACCCGGCGCAAAGCGCCGTTTCTGTAAAGGACGATAAAGATGTCGAGTATTCTGACCAACACCAGCGCAATGGTGGCGCTGCAAACCCTCAAGGGCGTCAACTCCAGCCTGTCCAAGACTCAGGACGAAATTTCGACAGGCAAGTCGGTGGCTTCGGCCAAAGATAATGCCGCGGTTTGGGCGATCTCCAAGGTGATGGAGGCAGATGTGAAGGGCTTTCAGGGCATCTCTGACAGCCTCGCGCTAGGAGAGTCCACTGTTGCAGTGGCGCGCCAGGCGGCCGAAACCGTCACCGACCTTATGACCGAGATCAAGGGCAAGATTGTTGCAGCACAGGAAGACAATGTCGATCGGGCGAAGATCCAGACCGATATCGATGCGCTGGTCAGCCAGGTCAAATCGGTCGTCGGCGCCGCGCAGTTCAATGGGTTGAACCTGGTCGACGGGTCGCAAACTGCGGTTGACGTTCTTGCTTCGCTCGACCGCCAATCGGACGGTAGCGTCAAAACCTCGTCGATCGCGGTGAACGCTCAGAACCTTTCAACGGGCGGCTATGCGGCCAAGGCAGCCTTCACCGGCACAACAGGTGCTTCAACTGCTGCCGACAGCGCGGTGATGTCACTGGCCACTACGGACACGACCGGCGTGTCGCTCGTTCTGGACGACGCGATTACCTATGCTGCAGGCGATAGCATCTCGGTTCGGCTGGGTGACAAGACCGTCAGCTACTCTGTGACGGCCGAGGACGCCGCGCAAGGCGCCGGTGCTGTGACCAATATCATCGCGGCGGGACTGAAATCCGCTGCGGATGCCCTTGGTATCACCGATCTGCGCGTCGATTTCTCAGCAAACGATGGCACGAACGATGCCGCGCTGACATTCAAGGTCGCAGACACGAACGGGGATGCGGCCGCCGCGATCTCGCAGGACATGACCATCGTGGCCCAGTTCAAGAACGCGGGTTCAGGCGGACTAGGCGCGCTCGCTTCGATCGACGTCAAGACGGCCACGGGCGCAGCTTCTGCGCTTAGCAATATCGAATCGTTGATCCAGACCAGCATCGATGCGGCGGCGGAATTCGGGTCTGCAAGCAAGCGGATCGGCATCCAGAACGATTTCGTCGGGAAGCTGTCCGATGCGCTTAAATCAGGCATCGGCGCGATGGTCGACGCCGACATGGAGGAAGCATCGGCGCGGCTGCAAGCGCTGCAGGTCCAGCAGCAACTCGGCATCCAGTCCTTGTCGATCGCAAACCAAGCGCCGCAGAACATCCTTTCACTGTTCCGGTAACGCTTGCTCCGGGGCGCCTGAACGGCGTCCCGGAATCCCGCGGGAACCCCGCGATCTGACGAAAACCGTCATTGGAAGGTAGCTCAGTGAACGCATACAATATGGCCCGGTCAGCGTATTCGGGTGCAGCCATTCCCACCAGAACGGACCGCGGCACGGAGTACGAACTTTTTGCCCGCGTTACGCGCAGGCTCAACGCAGCGGCACAGGGGGATGGCGATTTCAACGCCCTCATTCACGCCTTGCACGACAATCGCACTCTGTGGACCGCGCTTGCCGCCGATGTCTCGGTCGAGACGAACAAGTTGCCGCGAGAACTTCGGGCCCGGATATTCTACCTGGCGGAATTCACTTCGCATCACACGCGTCGTGTTCTTGCCGGAGAAGCGGGTGCCGAAGTTCTTGTCGACATCAATACTGCCGTCATGCGCGGCCTCAGGAACGAAGGAGTCGTACGGTGAGTGGACTTGTCCTGAAGCTAGCGCCGCGCGAGCGGGTGCTGATCAACGGCGCGGTCATAGAGAACGGCGATAAGCGCTCTCGTCTCGCCATCATGACACCCAATGCAAACATCTTGAGACTTCGCGACGCCATTCATCCTGAGGAGGTGAACACGCCCGTCCGACGCATCTGCTATATCGCACAGCTCGTTCTGTCGGGCGACGTCTCTGCGCAGGAAGCCCGCCTCCAGATTATGCGAGGCATAGAGCAGCTAAGCCAGGTGCTCACCGACCACGACAGCCGCAGGCAGCTCTCGGTGGCGACGTCGGCCGTTATCGACAACCAGTTTTATCAGGCGCTCAAGGCGCTCCGGGCACTCCTCCCGCGCGAGGCTCGGCTTCTTGCGACCGCAAGGCCATGAGTTTTGCGCCGGTCATACCGTTTAGCGGTTACGCGGGCTGGTCATTCCTGACCCGAACGCGCTCCGCGCAGGAGGAAGCATTCTCTGGCAGAACGGATATGAAACGGGACGAGGCCTATTTCCGTGAAAGAATTGCCTCCGTTCGTACAGCGGAAGACCTGGTCGCCGACCGAAGGCTCTTGTCGGTCGCTTTGGGGGCCTTCGGCCTCTCGGATGACATTGACAACAAGTACTTCATCAAAAGGGTGCTTGCGGACGGCACTATCAATTCGGATGCAATGGCGAACAGACTTTCTGACAAGCGCTATCTGGAGCTTTCCAAGGCGTTCGGGTTCGGTGACTTCGCGGTGCCGCGCTCGCAACTCTCTGATTTCGCGGACAAGCTCCTTGCGGACTATCGGATCACTCGCTTCGAAGAGGCAGTTGGCGACCAGAACGACCAGTTACGCCTAGCGCTGAACGCCGAGCGCGAACTTTCTGAGCTTGCCTCTCGCAACCTCTCAGGCGATGGGAAGTGGTTGACCGCGCTCGGATCGGCGCCGCTACGTGAAGTTCTGCAGACTGCATTCGGTTTGCCTGCCTCCTTCTCGCAAATCGATCTCGATAAGCAAATCACTGTGTTGAAAGATCGTGCAGAACGCTACTTGGGAGACAGCGATATTTCGCAATTTCATGAATCAGAGAATGTTCAGAAAGTTGTGCGCCTTTATCTGCTGCGCTCTCAAACCGAGGGCTTCGGTGCGGGCTACTCTCCACAAGCAACCGCGCTGTCGTTGCTTCAAACCGCTCCAAGTGCGTGGGGAGTTCTTTCACTGACTGTTTGAGTCATGATAAATGGCGCGGAGCGAGCGAGCGCTCAACGGCGGAGGTTCCTTCGTCGATTGCCGCGCAGCAGGTCGTAACTCTGACGCTTGGTGGACTCCATCAAGAATTCCGAACTTGGAATTCACAGAGCTATGCCGCTCTTGACTGCCCGTTGTAGTTCATCCCGAGCTCGCCGATTGATTACCTGAGTATGCTGGGGAAATCTCCGCCGAGAATCGATCGCTAACTTCATCTAACGAATTGCCGAGTCAATTGGATTAAAACACGCGGTTCGTTTGCGCCAAGTATGGGAATTGCACCTAATTCTGGGCCGTCTGTAGCAGGTGTCCAAGCCGTGCAAAGCTTCCTTTTATGCCATTCGGAGACTCTTCAGCCAGGAAGGCGTCCAACGCCGGCCATGCGCGGATCGCAGCGTCGATGTTCGCATCGGAGCCCGGAACGTAAAGACCCGCCTGAATCATGGTTTCGGCGCGATCATACACACCGAGCAAGCGCCTCGCATGGGCGATGATCGCGTTCTCCTCGTCGGAAGCGGCACCCGGCAAGGCGCGCGAAACCGATCGCAGCAGATTGATCGCGGGATAACGGCCGCGCTCAGCGATCTCGCGGTCCATGACGATATGTCCATCCAGAACGCCGCGCAGAATATCGGCAATCGGCTCATCCATGTCCGAACCTGCGACGAGGACGGTAAAGAGCGCCGTGATATCACCTGCGCCTTCAGGTCCGGGCCCCGCGCGTTCGGCGAGCGACATGATAAGATGCGACGTCGAGGGCGGAAAACCGCGAAGCGACGGCGGCTCTCCGGCGGAAAGTGCGACCTCTCGGTGAGCTTCAGCGAAGCGGGTCACCGAGTCGGCGAGAAGCAACACTTGAAGTCCTTGGTCGCGGAAATGTTCCGCTACCGTCATCGCGGTCCACGCGGCGCGGCGGCGCACAAGTGGAGACTGATCCGAGGTCGCAGCGACGACGACACTCCTTGCCATGCCCTCTGGGCCCAGAACGCCTTCGATGAACTCTCGCAGTTCGCGCCCCCGTTCTCCGATAAGTGCTATGACGACCACGTCCGCCTCGACACCTCTTGCGAACTTGGCGAGCAGAGAGGATTTGCCGACGCCCGATCCGGCGAATAGCCCAAGCCGTTGGCCTCGAACGAGGGGCAGAAGGGTATCGAACACTGCGACTCCGGTCTCGATCCGGTCGCCAAGCCGCCGCCGCGTCGCGGGTGGTGGCGGATCAGAGCGCAGCGGCCGGTCGACCAGTCCCCGGATGAGGGGCTGGTTGTCCATGGGCTGTCCAAACGCGTCCACGACACGCCCGATCCAGCTGTTGTCGGGAGCGATACGGCCCGAGCCAATCAACTCGATCTTATCACCGAGCCTGACTCCGGCGGCCAAACCGTCAGTCAGGATCGTCGCCCCTTCGTGATCGAGCGCGACGACTTCGCCACCCAAAGGCGGGCCGTCGATCAGTCTCACCCTGTCGCCCAACTGCCAGCGTCGCGAAATCCCGGCGGCCCGAAGCACGCCACGCGAGATCTCCCGGATGATACCGACTTGTTTGAGTGCGCTACAATCACTGATCTCGGCCCGAAGCATTTCCAACCCCAGCACTCGCATTCTGATCTCCTTTTGTTCCGCATTACTCTTTGTAAAGGAATCGGAGTTAAGCCTTGGTTGAAAGCTCGGAGGAGAAGCCCCGATGTTCGAGAAACCCCAAGTGCTGGCACTGGCGTCGTCACTTGCCGCCCACGCGGCGACCCGCCAAGCGGCCGTCGCCGAGAATGTCGCCAACGCGGACACGCCCGGCTATCGCGCGCGCGACGTCGCGGACTTTGCCGAAACCTACCGCAGCGATCGGGCCGACGGCCTGCGGCGCAGCCGTGTGGGCCACGTCGGTGAGTCCGATGCGCGGCCGGACTTCGTTATCGCCGCCCGTGCCGAGCAGGGCGAACGATCCCCGAACGGCAACAGTGTTTCGCTCGAGACAGAGATGGTGAAGGCTGCCGATATTCGACGCGAACATGACTTGGCACTTGCGATCTACGGCAAGTCTCTCGCCATCCTCCGGGCTAGCCTAGGTCGCGGCTGAGGGAGTGTTTGAATGAGCGATTTCACACAAAGCCTTTCAGTCTCGGCCAGCGGAATGCAGGCACAGTCGATGAGGCTGCGGCACGTCTCGGAAAACATCGCGAACGCCGATACGCCTGGTTACCACCGGAAGACGATGGCCTTCGAGACTGCGCTGAAAGGTGGACAGGCGACTGGCGAGGTACGCCTCGGCAGAGTGACGCTGGATCCAAGCGAGCTCACGCGGATCCTCGACCCTGGCCATCCAATGGCGGATGAGAACGGCTACTACGACGGATCGAATGTGGATCTGGTTGTCGAAATTGCTGACGCACGCGAAGCACAGCGAAGCTACGAGGCCAACCTTAAAATGTTCGATCAGGCGCGACAGATGTCGCAGAGCCTGCTCGAGCTTTTGCGCCGATAAGAACAATGGAGGTCCAGAATGGACGTGAGAACCTCATTCGCTGCACAGACTTACGCGCAAGCCCGACCCGCTACGCAACCGATACTGAACTCGGCAGCTCAAGCTGGAAGCACTCAGGGCTTTTCAGCCCTCGCGGAAAGTTTCGCTGAGACACTCAAAGCGGGCGAGGAAACCGCCAAGGCCGCTATGGTCGGAGGCGCCGATCCCCATGCGCTTGTCGAGGCGCTCGCGGCGAGCGAGCTGGCCGTGGAGACCGCAGTCACGCTGCGCAACAAGGTCGTCGAGGCCTACCAGGAAATTCTCAGGATGCCCGTCTGATGATGACAGAGGCGATTTTCTTCGACACGCTGCGCCAGGCGCTCTGGGTCGCGGTCGCCATATCGGCGCCGCTTCTTCTGGTAGCCCTCGTGGTGGGAGTCGTGATCGGTCTGTTTCAGGCACTCACTTCCGTTCAGGAGATGACGCTCACTTTCGTACCCAAGGTCGGCGCTATGCTCGGCGTCTTCTGGGTCAGTATGACGTTCATGACCGGAATGCTGGTGTCGTTTTTCAGCGATCACGTCGTGCCGTTGATCGCGGGGCACTGAGAGATGGACAACGCAGTCTACACCACGCTCGGTCGTCAATCTGGCCTCATGGCCGAAATGCGCGCGGTCGCGAACAACATCGCCAACGTTTCAACCACGGGATTTCGGAAGGAGGGCGTGATCTTTGCCGAACACGTCGAAAAGCTCGGGCCAGATGACCGGTCGCTTTCTATGGGCTCTCCGGAGGGACGCGCCGTCGGTCTGGGACAGGGCGTTCTGGTTCAGACCGGTAACGCCTTCGACCTTGCCATCGAAGGAGAGGGCTTCTTTCAGATCGACACTCCTGACGGGCCGCGCCTGACACGGGCTGGTGCGTTCACGCCGTCACCTGAAGGAGAGCTCGTTACTCCTGATGGATATCGGCTGCTCGATCTGGGCGGCGCGCCCGTTTTCGTTCCAATGGATGCCGGGCCCGTTGCGATCGCAAGTGACGGAACGGTTTCAGCGGGCGGTAACCCGATTGCGCAGATCGGGCTTTTTCAACCTGTCGAGTTCACAGATCTGGTTCACGCTGGTGGTACCCGGTTCGCTGCAGAGGGGGGAATAGACCCCTTTGAGGGCGGAGTAATGGTTCAGGGATTTCTAGAGAACTCGAACGTAAATGCCGTCACGGAGATTGCGCGAATGATCGAAGTGCAACGTGCCTACGAAATGGGTCAGGGATTTCTTGACGCGGAGGACCAGCGAATTCGCGCCGTGATCCAAACGCTTGGCCGGACATAAGGAGACGACGTCATGAGAGCCCTCCAGATCGCGGCCACCGGAATGAGCGCGCAGCAAATGCGTGTCGATGTGATCTCAAACAACCTCGCGAACATGTCGACGACCGGCTACAACGCACGCCGCGCAGAGTTCGCAGATCTCCACTATCAGCAGTTGACCCGCCCCGGGACAATCAATGCCAGCGACGGAACGATCGTTCCGACAGGGGTGCAGGTCGGGCTTGGCGTCCGCCCCGTTGCGGTGACGGTAAATGTCTCGCAGGGTTCATTGTCGGCCACCGGTGGCGATCTCGATGTCGCGATCGAGGGGCTCGGTTTCATTGAAGTGACACTGCCGTCGGGATTGTCCGCCTATACGCGCGACGGTGCTTTGAAGCGGACTGGCGATGGGCTGATCGTGACGTCCGACGGATACGAGGTCGCACCGGGCATTACGATCCCCACCGACGCGCGCTCGCTTTCGATCAACGCGTCCGGAGAGGTCTACGCCTATTTTAGCGACCGCGTACAGCCGGAGCTTCTGGGCCAATTCACGCTCGCCGGCTTCACCAATGAAAAGGGCCTTGAGGCGACCGGCTCCAACCTTTTCCTCGAGACTGAGGCCTCCGGACCAGCCAACGTGGCCGTGCCAGGAGAGGACGGGCTTGGAACGCTGCGCCAAGGATTTCTGGAGGATAGCTCGGTTGACGCCGTTCGCGAGATCACGGAACTGATCGAGGCTCAGCGTGGCTATGAGCTAAACGCTAAGGTGATCACGGCCGCCGATCAGATGCTCGGCGCAACCGCGCAGGTGCGTTGATGCGTATATGTGCGCTTCTTCTTTGCGGCGCCCTTACGGCACCGGCCCACGGCGAGACGCTTGTCGCGTCGCGAACGCTGCGCGCGCAGACCGTTCTCGCACCTGAGGATTTGGTCTTGTCCGACGCCAGCCTACCAGGCGCGGCGACGAACGCAGGCGAAGTGATTGGACTTGAGACGCGCGTCGCAATTTACCAGGGCAGACCAATCCGACTGGCAGATCTTGGCCCGCCCGCGATTGTCGATCGGAACCAACTCGTAATCCTCAGCTACGTCGCAGGTGTCCTATCGATTCAGGCCGAGGGCAGGGCGCTCGATCGTGGCGGGGCCGGAGACCGAGTTCGGGCGATGAACGTCGCATCGCGAACCACCGTAATAGGAATAGTCGAGGCGGACGGCTCGGTGAGCGTCCAATGAGAATGCCGACAGGGAGAGTCGCGGGATGAAGATTGGATACGTTTTGGTGGCTGCAGTTTCGCTTGCGGCATGCCAGCGCATAGAAAATGTCGGGAAGGCGCCCGAGTTTACGCCCGTAGAAAACGGCGGGGAGTACTTCGCGATGACCTCGCCTGGTTTGCCGGTGTCAGCTCCGCGAATGCAGTCGGCTGAGAGTGCTTCACTTTGGTCGCGTGAGCGCGGCTCCCTTCTTGGCGATCGCCGTGCAGAGCAGCGAGGTGACATTCTGACCGTCGTCATCGAGATCGACGAGAAAGCAGAAATCTCGAACTCCAGCGGGCGGTCCCGTTCGGGATCGGACAGCATGGGCGTCTCCGATCTTTTCGGAATCCCGCAACGTCTCGATCGGAATTTGCCGGATGGGGCGAGCATGGCGAACGCGGTCGGCACGACGTCCTCTTCAAGCTATCAAGGCGATGGTTCTGTAGCGCGTAAAGAGAAACTAACACTCCGTGTTGCCGCGACTGTGGTGGAGTCGCTTCCGAACGGCGTCCTGCGTATCCAAGGCTCCCAAGAGGTGCGCGTGAACTTCGAGGTGCGAGAGCTTGTGGTTCAGGGCTTTGTGCGACCGGAAGACATCTCCCGGCAGAATGAAATCACATACGACAAGATCGCAGGTGCGCGGATCTCCTATGGTGGCCGCGGGCAGATCACCGATGTGCAGCAGCCGCGTTATGGCCAGCAGGTCGCAGACATACTCCTGCCGTTCTAGGGGGCATCTTGCGTAAGCTCATTCCCATCCTGCTCGGCCTTGTCGGCCTCGCCGCTGGCGGCGGCGCGGGCTTCGCGCTGCGTCCTGACGAGCACGAGGCGGCTGTGATGAATTCCTGTGGCCCAGAAGATATCGCGCTCGGGGCGGCGTCGGATATAGCGGCCCACGGATCTGAGCAACTCAGCCCAACCGCGTACGAATACGTCAAGCTGAACAACCAGTTCGTCGTGCCGGTCGTTGAACGAGGAGTGGTCGCCGCGCTTGTTGTCTTGTCGATGAGCCTGGAGGTTGCGACGGGCCATTCCGAAGATGTTTACGCAGTTGAGCCGAAACTGCGTGACGCGTTTCTTCAGGTTCTATTCGACCACGCTAACGCCGGAGGATTCGAGGGCGCGTTCACGCAGTCGAACAAGATGGATGTCCTTCGCTCAAGTTTGCTTGAGATCGCCCGAAAAACACTCGGCGCGACGGTGAGCAGAGTTCTTATAGAGAACATTGTTCGGCAGGACAGCTGACCGCAGCGGCTGCCTTATAGAATTTGCGAGTGAACCGGCAAACCGGGATGAAACTGGGCTACGAAAGATCAATCGTTTGTTTTGAGTGCCGCCCTCCCGAGGGTTGGCGGGCCTTCTTTGCGATCCGCTCGAGCGCCAAGCAGCGGCCAAACGCGATTCGCGCTTTGTCGTGCTTCGTCAGCCAGTCAGTTTCAGCCTCTAGAGCATCGTGATCGATTGCCCTCCGGCGCTCCGCAACCAACCGGTCAAAACCTTCAAGCGCGGAGAGTGCCCCGAGTTCCGGAGATTGGGTCGCCAAGGTGAATGCCCTGGCCGCTTCTCCATCCAGCATCGACCGGCACGTTTCGATTGCTTCGCGTCGCTTTGTGATCGACGAGAGCGTCATCAGCTCAGCATCCTTTTGCGCCTCGGCGATCCTGAGCAACGTTTGCAACCTTTTAAGTTTCATCATGTGTCCCATCGCCTTCGAGCGCGCTGGCGAATCTTCTCGGCGAAACGAATCGATGCGGCGACCGGCCCGTAGTGCTCAGGCAGAACCTGGTGCCCGATATCTACAGTGCCATAGAGGGCTCGCGCGGTCGGGGGGTCAGACCTGATCGGCACACCCGCAGTTGCTGCAGCTTCGCGAATGCGGGCCGCAACTTCGTCAACGCCTTTCGCTACGCAAATCGGTGCCCGCCCACTCATCCGGTCCCAACGCAGCGCAACGGCGTAGTGCGAGGGGTTCACGATCACCACATCGGCCTTGGGCACGTCGTTGAGCATGCGGTTGGTAGCGATCTCTTCGGCGCGGCGTCGGCGCTGACCGCGCATATGTGGATCGCCGTCGGACTGCTTAAGCTCGTCGATCAGCTCTTGCCGAGACATACGGTTGCGCCTGAGGTGCTCCTTGCGCTGCCAGAGGTAGTCCAGTGCGCCGAGCACGCCGCTGACCAAGACGACGAGAATCAGGAATTCGGAGATCATCCGCGCGAGTTCAACGGTCGCGAACCCTGGTTCCTGACCTTGAGTCAGGAGCGCGCGTGGCAACCGTGTCGTAAAGAACATCCCAAGAAGGACAGATACGATCAGCAGCTTGGCTGCGCTTTTGAGAAATTCGAAGAGCCCGTCGCGCCCGAACTTTTGGCGCGCGTTCGACAATGGATCGATGCGCGACAATTTGGGTGCAATCTTTTCCGGCGCGAATACCCATGCTCGTTGTGCGAAGAGAACCGCAATCACTGCCGCGGCCGGCGCAATGAAAACGGGCAGTACTGGAATGAGCACGGCCCCGATGGTGTCAGCCGCTACTGCGGTACCGCCATCGAAGAATAGCTTGGAAAGCGCGGCCGAGCGATCGAGCATTGCCGCCGCGCGCTCGCCAAACGTGATGACGCCGCTGGAGCCCGCACCCATCAACGCAAGGAGGAGGGCACCGAAGCTTACCGCTACGGCGAGTTCTGAGGACTTGACGACTTCGCCGCGAGCCCGCGCGTCGTCGAGTTTTTTCTGTGTTGGTTCGTGTTCCTTCTCGCTTTCATCGGTATTGCTCATTGCGCCGCCCCGAACGGATCGGCGAGGAGGTTCTCCAAGCTGATCATCCAGTGGCCGAGACCAAGCGGCGCGGCGATCGCAAGCAAAATGAGCGCACCAGCCGATATGGCGGGGGCACCGACGAAAGCAACCATGAGTTGCGGCATGGCGCGATTAATGACTCCGAGCGCGACATTGTATACGACCGAAACGATCACGAAGGGCGCAGCAAGACTGAATGCGAGTGCGAAGGCCCCGGCTATATGAGTGACACCCCAATGGCGCATCGCTTCCGGATTAGGGAACTCTCCGGCGGGCAGTGCATCGTAGGACAGGATCAGGACCTCTGCGAGCCTCACGTGAAGACCTGACAGCATCGCAAATGCAAGTCCGCCCATAACTAAGAGGTGTGACATTGAAGGCATCGGTTCGCCCCCTGCGCCGAAAAGTTGCGAGAGCGATGTCGCCTGAGCAGCAATGCTGCCCGCTATTTCAAGTGTGTGCACCACGAGGCGAAGCACGATCCCAAGTGCGAGCCCGGCAACACATTCGGTCACGAACCAAATTGGAAACCCGGTTGCATTGCGCGTTAGCGGGCCGATGTCGGCGGCAACTGCGGGAGCAACAACAGCAGTGAAGGCCAGCGAGAGCGCGAGCTTGATGCGAAGCGGTACCGAATGCTCTCCAAACCCGGGCAGCAGTGCCATTGCCGCGCCGATCCTGAGAAAGACGACGAAACCGGTTATCGCCATCTGTCCCGCGAGGCTGAAGAGCCCTTGTGCAATCTCAATCATGCGGGGATCAGTCCGACGATGGAAGGTTTGGCGTCATAGCCGATTTCGTCGAAAGACAGGACTGGCGCGGCGATTCCCTTGGCGCTTAGCACCGTCTTCAGAAACCGCCTGCGCTTGGCAGAAGTCACCACCGCGGGAAAGACGCCTTGTGCGCTGATGTTCGCGATTTTCTCGGCGACATTCACTGCCAGCCGATTGAAGGCATCGGGCGGCAAGGCCACGTCGGTTTGGCCGCGCTCTCCCTCGATCTGATGTGCTGAGAAGGTTGCCTCCCAGTCCGGTGAAAGCTGCAGAAGCGGAACCGTTCCGTCGTCGCGCCGAAGCTCTGCCACGAGCTGGAAGCCCAATCGGCGGCGCACATGTTCGCAGATCGCTTCCGCAGTGCCTGCACCACGGACCTCTGCGATTGCTTCAAGGATTAGCGCGAGGTTGCGAATTGAAACCCGCTCCTCAAGCAGGAGTCTCAGCACCGAAAGAAGAAGGTCGATCGGAACCTTGTCTGGAATGAGTTCGTCCAGGAGCTTGCGATTGGCGTCGGAGCGCGCGGGGTCGGACAAGTTGACGGATTCGTCCAGAAGCCTTCTGACTGCCTTCAGTGACAAGAGCCGCGCGAAATTGCGCTTGATTACTTCGAGGAGATGCGTCGCCAGCACCTCCGTCGGACCGACCACAGTAGCGCCAGCAAGTGCAGCTTCCTCCTGACGAGAAACAGGCACCCATCGCGCCGGGGCTCCGTAGACCGGTTCGCGGACGTCGCGACCCGACGGGACGCCTTCATTCCCGTCTGCGAGCAGCGCCAGCACATGATCGGGCAAAAGCACGTCCCGCGCCTGCTCGACGCCCTGAATCCTGATCCGGTAGTTGCCCGCAGTAAGTAACGCATCATCGGTCAGACGGATTTCGGGCAGGATCAGTCCGTAAACCGCCGCGACGTGATTGCGCATGTTGACGATCCGCGCGTCGAGGCCCGTTGCAGGGTCGAGAACCATGCCGACGAGATCGGGCGCGAATTCGACATGGATATCGTCAAGATCAAGAATGTCGCCAATGGACTTCCGTCGGGGCGTCTCGGCTTTCGGGATCTCCGCGCGGGCTTGCTCAGCCAACTGCCTCCCGGTTTGCCGACGAACATACTCCGCGGCCGAGCCAAGAGCCGCGGCACCGGCGAGAAACGGAACGAAGGGCAGTCCAGGAACGAGGGCGAACAGGGCCATCAGAAACGCGACCGTCGCGAGCGCGGAGGGATATTTGCCAAGCTGTCGGAACAGTTCCAGGTCCGCTGTCCCTTTGGCTCCACCCCGCGATAGAAGAAGCGCCGAGGCGACCGAGATGATCACTGCGGGAATCTGACTGACCAACCCGTCACCGACGGTCAGGATCGCATACGTCTCGACGGCGCGACCAATCGGCATATCATGAATTGCGACGCCGATGATCAGTCCCATGACGAGGTTCAGCAGCGTGATCAGCAAGCCTGCCACGGCATCGCCTTTGACGAATTTCGATGCGCCGTCGAGAGACCCGAAGAATGTTGTTTCGGCCTGCTCCCGCTCTCGCCGCGCCTTGGCTTCGGCGTGGTCGATCGCGCCGGCATTCATGTCACTGTCGATGGCAAGCTGCTTTCCCGGCATCGCATCGAGTGCAAACCGTGCGCCAACCTCGGCCATCCGTCCGGCGCCCTTCGTGATAACGATGAAGTTGACGATAAGGAGAACGCCAAACACCACGAGACCGATGAGGACGGAGCCAGACATGATGAACATGGCAAATCCCTCGATCACATCGCCCGCCGCACCGGTGCCAGTGTGGCCCTGGCCGATGATGAGCTTGGTCGACGAGACGTTGAGCGACAGTCTCAGCATGAGCGACGCGAGAAGGATGGTCGGAAAGGCAGAAAAGTCGAGTGGACGCTCAATGAATAGCGTAACCGTGAACATGAGAATGGCGAGCGCGAACGATGCCGCAAGTCCTATGTCGAGGACCCATGCTGGCATCGGCAGAATCATCATCACGATCACCGCCATAAGCGCGAGCGCGAGCAGCACGGTGGGGCGAAAGACCGTGGCCAAGGTGAGTTGCGGCATCAGTTGACCTCAGTGGTCGCAGCACGGGGACCGAAAATGCTCGCGCCGCCGCCGGCGGAGCCTAGCGGAACGAGTGAACCCAACGCACCGTTCCCACCAGCTTGAAGCAACGGATAAGTGTTCACTCGAGCTTCTGCGACGCGTTCCGATCCGGCTTCGTAAAGCGCGCCGCCGTTTGCGACCCGAACGATATCGGGAATTTCCGGAATTTCAGATTCTGGTGGGCCACCCTGCGCAAGCATCGTTGTGCGAAAGCGCTCGAAACGCTCCTGATAGCGCGTCGCATATTTGGGTGTTCGTGAGTGGTACGCCCCAGCTGCGCGCCCCCAATCGCCTTGCTCCGCATGAAGCGACTTCAAAAACTTCGCCGCATAGAGCGCATTCGCGAGGGGATCGAACATTTCGTCGATCGACCGGAACGCGGTGCCGTGCCACTTGTAGTTGATTTGGAAGCAACCGATGTCGAAGCTGCGTGCGCCACGCTTGAACTCCTTGTACACATAGGCGCGAGCCTCATCCTCGCTTTCAAACCAAACCCCCTTGCCCTCCATGTTGACGGTCCAGGGCCAAGGGCGGAATGCGCCGTCGCGCTTCCGTCCGGTTTCGGTAAGAGAAATGGCCTGCAGCACCGAAATGGGTACGCCCGTACGCCGAGATGCTTCTGCTGCGACCTGATCGCAGATACCTGCGGTGTCACCCATCGCATGAGTTGGCGTGGTGACACTCAGGAAAACCGTTGCGGCGACAAACATTTGCCGAATGCGCGAAAACGGCGTTCTGGTCGTCGGACGAAATCCAGCTTGGGACATTCTGACCCTTTCCAAGCAATTCGTGCTCTCTCGGAAATCTAGGGTCGAGGGGTTGAGATTCGGTAACTTGCTTCGCGTTTACCCTCCGGGTCCTTTGGTCGCCCGCAAGAGAGCATCCAGCCTCGAACGCATGTCCCGGCTTTGCGCGATTAGCGACCGTCCGGCGGCTAGTGTACCCGCCGCCTGCGCCGTCTCCGACTGTTCCGATGATAGTTGGCCCGACGCATCGATTATTTCGCGCATCGCGTCAGGCGCATGGGCTGCTGCCCGCTCCCAATCTCCGCCGCGCCAACTCTCTCGGCCCGCCTCAGCCAGATCGCCTGCCTTCTCGAATTCAGACGCTGCCGCCTTGTGATCGCCTACCAACGCCAATGCCTGCGCTCGAATGCGGTCAGCGTCTTTGCCCGACGCGCCATGAAGTTTGGCAATCGCGGTGGCCGGATCGAATGCAGCGATGGCGGCACGGGCGATGATGCGTCGTCCGTGTTCTGACAGCGCAGCCTCTCCCTTCAGAAGCGCAGAGGCTTCCTGTCCCAGGCCGGCCGCCATGAGCCGCTCAGCCAGATCAATCTTCAGGAAACTGTCTGGTGCGGCATTCTTGAGAAGATCTCGATTGGCGAAGTACAGGTTGAGAAATGCGGCTTCGTCTTCATTTGTGGGCAGCATTGCGAACAACCGCCTGGCCGTTTCAGGCTGCAGTTCTGAAGGTTCTTCCTGCAACCAACGCCGAAGACTGGCGAACGCGTGTTCCATTCTGCCTGATGAGGCACGCGCAAGGATATGCACCTGATTGAGAAGCGGCCCGTCTGCACCATTCTGGCGCTCGAAGGCCAAAGCCTCTGCGATGTCTGCCAGATCGACCGGTACAGGTGCGCCGCGTTCAAGCCGCGATCGTATTGCCAGGACTAACGCGTCGGCTGCCATCGGATCATTGAGCCGTGCCAACGCGTCGAGCTTTGCTTCGGCAGTTTCTGCATCTCCGTCTGCCCCTTCGATGCCTGCCTCGATCATCCCGAAAGCAGCACCGGAGTCCCCCGGAGCTCGGGCGATCGCGTCTCGTACCGCGCGGGCCGAGGCTTTTCTGCCGGTGTCGAGTAGGCGAGACGTTAGGCCCGGGCCGAGGTGGCGACGAAGATGGATCGGCAACGCCGAGAAAGCTCGAAGTACCGCGGATTCGTTGACCTCCGCCGCCGCAGGAAGCTCCGGCCAGACGAGTACAGCCCAAAGCGATGCCGCCGTGTCGCAACCTGTCATCATGAGCAGCTCGGAGGCCGTATCCAGGGTTCTTCCGTCGAGTACATCGCTCATCGCGGCGATCGTCGATGAGCTCTCGCTTTCGAGATCGAAGGCGCGCAACACCGCGCGCGCCTCGGCGCCAAATCCCAGAAACAGGTATAGGCGGGCAAGGTCGCGCACGGCCTCGGGCGTGGCGCGGTC
>CBDUOT010000073.1:0-17863 GCA_965368915.1 uncultured Rhodobacterales bacterium
TGGAGGGCGGATTTTACGCGCGCCAGACTTTTGCTCATCCTCGTGCCTTTCGGAATCTTGTCGGAAGAAAGAAAGTCATGGCGGATTTCAAACTTCAATACCGCCACACTGCATAAATCCACAAAGGCTTAGTCAGCCGCGTTGACGGGAACCCGGCGGGCGCTAGTGTCTGCCCATGACATTTGCTGATCGTATCACGCGCCGCCCAATCCCGTACGAGCCCGAACGGGCCGCAGAGCCTCGTGCCCGTTTCGCATCGTTTGCGCCGGAGGTGCGTGATCTCATCGAAGGGGCGGCGGGATGCAGCCCGTATCTCGCCGATCTCATGAGGCGCGAGGCCGATTGGCTGGAAGAGGCGCTGGCGGGACAACCAGAGACAGCGCTGGAGGCAGCACTTTCAGGCTTGGGCGAGCTTGACAGTCGCGACCTGGCGCCTGCCTTGAGGCGAGCAAAAGCGCGCGTCGCGTTGCTCGCCGGGCTCGCGGATCTTGGCGGGGTTTGGCCGCTCGAAACAGTCACCGGGGCGCTGACACGGCTTGCAGACTTGGCGGTGCATGAGGCGCTTCGCGCGCTTGTCGCCGACGAGATACGGCGCGGCAAGGTGCCAGGCGCGGCGCCAGACGACGCGGCGACGGCGGCCGGAATCGTTGCGATCGCCATGGGCAAGATGGGGGCGGGGGAGCTAAACTACTCTTCCGACATCGACCTGATCTGCCTTTTTGATGACAGCCGCTACGAAGCGGACTGCGTTCAAGAGGCGCGCGCGGTCTTCATCAAGGTCGTTCGCAAGATGGCCGCGCTGCTCTCCGATCTCACCTCGGATGGCTATGTCTTTCGCACAGACCTCAGGCTTCGCCCCGATGCGGCGGTCACGCCTGTCTGCATCTCGATGGCCGCCGCCGAGCAATACTACGAAGCACAGGGCCGGACGTGGGAGCGCGCGGCCTATATCAAGGCGCGGCCGTGTGGCGGCGACATAGTCGCGGGCGAACGGTTCCTTGCGACACTGGCGCCCTTCGTCTGGCGCCGGCATCTCGACTACGCGGCCATCCAGGACGCCCACGACATGCGGCTGCGGATCCGTGACCACAAGGGCCTTCATGGCCCAATTGTGCTGGAAGGCCATGACATGAAGCTCGGCGTCGGGGGCATCCGCGAGATCGAGTTCTTTACGCAGACCCGACAGTTGATTGCTGGCGGTCGTGATCCGCAGCTTCGTCAGCGCGACACTGTCGGCGGCCTCGTCGCGCTCGCTTCGAAAGGGTGGGTGCCAGAAGCGGACGCTGAAGAGCTCACACGGCACTACCGCGCCCATCGCGAGGTCGAGCACCGTGTGCAGATGGTCGCGGACGCCCAGACCCACGACTTGCCAACGACGCCTGAAGGGTTCAACCGTCTGGCACATATGATGGGCGAGGGTGACACGACCAAGCTTAGGGAGGTGCTTCAAACCCGTCTCGAGCGCGTAGCCGAACTGACTGAGGGCTTCTTCGCCCCCGGCGAAGCTCGCGAAGGCCCGGAAATGAGCGCTGAGACGCGCGATATTGTGGAGGGCTGGCGCGCTTACCCTGCGATGCGTTCGGAACGTGCGGTCGCCATTTTCAAGCGGGTGGAGCCTGAAATCCTCACAAGGCTCGATCGCGCCGCAAATCCCCAAGAAGCATTGCGCCAGTTCGATGGCTTTCTTGCAGGGCTTCCGGCGGGAGTGCAGCTCTTTTCGTTATTCGAGGCAAATCCGCAGCTTGTCGACCTGATTGTCGACATCTGCGCGACAGCGCCAGGGCTTGCCGCCTACCTGTCGCGGAACGCCGCGGTTCTGGATGCGGTGATCGGGGGCGACTTCTTCTCGCCTTGGCCCGGAACCGAGACGCTTGCATCGGCTCTCACAAAGCGTCTGGCGGAGAGGGACGACTATGAATGGCGCTTAGGGGCTGCGCGTGTCTGGGCGCGGGAATGGCATTTCAGGATAGGTGTGCATCACCTGCGAGGCCTGATAGACGCGAGTCAGGCAGGCCGTGAGTATGCCGATCTGGCTGGCGCCGTCCTGTCCGCGCTCTGGCCGGTCTGTGTGCAAGAATTCGCACGCAAGCATGGCAGCCCACCGGGGCGCGGTGCGACCGTGATCGGCATGGGATCGCTCGGGGCTGAGCGGCTGAATGCAGCCTCCGACCTCGATCTGATCGTGATTTACGACGCCGACGGAGTGGACGCCTCTGAGGGGCCGCGCCCCTTGGCAGCGCGCGCCTACTACGCGCGCTTGACGCAGGCTCTGGTGACCGCCTTGTCGGCGCCGATGGCGGATGGGCGGCTGTACGAGGTCGACATGCGGCTGCGGCCCTCGGGCCGGCAGGGGCCGGTCGCAACGTCGATCCAGTCCTTCCGCAGCTATCAGATGGAAGAAGCCTGGACCTGGGAACACCTCGCATTGACACGCGCGCGTCCGGTCGCGGGCGAACCGGTCCTCTCGGCCGAGGTCGAGGAAGCGCGGATGGAAGTGCTGGCGGCGAAGGGCGGCGCCGCGAAAATTCTGCCCGACGTCGCGGATATGCGTAACCGCATCTTCGCGTCGAAAGCCTCGGACGGCGCGTGGGAGGCCAAGATCGGGCCGGGCCGCATGCAGGACATCGAGCTGCTCGCCCAGTCCTGCGCACTTCGGGCGGCGGTGCAGTCGCGTCGGGTCGAGGCTCAGCTGCGCGCTGGCAAGCAGGCGGGGCTTCTGTCGAAGGAGGATGAGGCGGCGCTTCAGGAGGCATACCGTTTTCTCTGGCGACTTCAGGCCGGCGGGCGGCTTCTAACCGAACGGCCGCTTGACCTGGACGCGGTGGGCGAGGGCGGTCGTGCCTTCCTCATGCGCGAAACGGGCGCGTCGGATCTTGCCGGGATGGCGTCGCTGTTGGAACGTCATACGGCAAGCGCCGGGGCCATTATCGCGCGCAGCTTGGCGTTGCCGGAAGACGCGGCCGGGAGCAGTGCGGAATAAGTGAGGATGACTGGGTCGGAATGGCGAGGAAGATCATGGATATGACGCTTGCGGACCCTAAGGGTCTGATCCGCGAAAGCTATGCGATCGAGGGGATCACGTCGCCGGAGTGTCGGTCTGTTTTTCTTGACTGGGCGCTGAGTATCAGTCCCACGACCGATACTGTCGAGGCGTTGCGCGTGTTGCTTGCCCACTACGGTCCGGGCAGGGAAGACCACCCGATGAGCAAGGTTCTGACGGACGGCCTCATGGCTCCGCAGAGTCCGGTACGCCGGGGTGGCCGTGCGGCGCGTACAGCGCGCCACGGCGAGCAGTAGGGCCCGCAGCGAGGTCTCCTTTCGGGTGGCGTACGCGGCGATGCGGCATCAAAGTATTGCCGCCACAACTTCATCTGGACGACACCGGCGCGCCTGAAAGTCATGTCAGAAGCTATGCAGGGGTGTCTGCCAGTGGCTTGCTGTCATGCGAAGATCATATCCGCTTTGCTGTTTTCTCGTCTGTTTTGTACCCGGTGCGTGCGTCGCCGTGCTTCTGAGTGCGTTGTCGATGCGGAACGCGCCCGGTCTTGCTCCGATAGTTTTTCTGTCGCTCGGCTTCGTGGCCTTTGCGCTTGCCGTGGGACGCGCCGCCTCACCGCTTGGGGACGCGTCTCAACGCGGGCGTTTCACAGCCATCGAGGCGCTTTTGCACCTGCGCCGCAACAGATCACGTTACGCTTTGATCTATGCCGTGGTCGGAACCGTGCTTGCCGTGGCAATCCTGCGCGGACTTGCCGCCTTCGGCTTCGATGTGCCGCTTGAAGTTGGCAAGGGCGTCGTTGCGCAGATGCTGGCTGTCCTGTTCGTAGCGGCCTGGGCGCTTATCAACGATATCGCATGTTCCAATGATGCAATGCGGCGCGCGCTGCTTGGCGCAAACAGCGAGCGGGCCGAAAGCTGATAAGCGTCAGCCCCTGCGCTTGAGTTGCGACGCCGCGCGCGCGAGCGCTTCGATCCCAGCCCAATCACCTGACTCCACGAGGTCTTTCGGCGCGACCCAACTGCCGCCGACGCAGGCAACATTGGCGAGCTTCAGGTAGTCGTCGACGTTTCCGGGTCCAATTCCGCCGGTCGGGCAGAACGTAACTTGCGGTATCGGTGCGCCGATCGCGGCGAGCGCGGGCGCCCCGCCCGAGGCTTCGGCGGGGAAGAACTTCTGCACGACATAGCCCCGTTCGAGAAGCGCCATCACTTCGGTCGCGGTCGCAGCACCAGGCAGGAGCGGCAAACCTTCATCCGCGCAGGCGTCGAGAAGTCGATCGGTCGCACCGGGTGATACGCCGAAGGTTGCGCCCGCACGCTTTGCCGCCTTGACGTCTTCAGGTGTCAAGAGCGTGCCAGCACCGACGACTCCGCCCGGGACTTCGGCCATTGCGGTGATCGCGTCGAGCGCGCTAGGCGTACGCAATGTAACCTCGAGAGCCGGAAGCCCGCCTGCGACGAGCGCAGTGGCGAGCGGAGCGGCTTTGGAAGTGTCATTGATCACGAGCACCGGGATGACGGGGGCGAGCGCGCAGATTTCAGCAGCGCGGCGGGATTGTTCGGCGGGTGTCATCGCGATGTCCTTTGCGTTGTGTGTAGAGGCGTTCAGATTACGGCCGAAGCGCCTTCGGTCGCCGCGCAGACATTCTGGCGGAAAGTTTCGAAAAGCTCACGGCCCGTACCGTAGACGTTGGCCGAGAGGTCGGGGACCACGGCTTCCCGCGAAGCGAGATCGATGCCGACCGCCTCGAGCGTGCCGGTGGTGGCGTCGAGCCGAACGAGGTCGCCGTCGCGCAGCTTCGCAAGCGGGCCGCCCGACGCAGCCTCGGGGCTGACATGGATGGCGGCGGGCACCTTTCCCGATGCGCCAGACATGCGGCCATCGGTGACAAGCGCTACTTTCAAGCCACGCCCCAGAAGCACCGACAGGACTGGCGTCAGCGAGTGAAGTTCCGGCATTCCGTTCGCGCGTGGGCCCTGGAACCGGACGATAACCACGGTATCGGAGGTGAACTCGTCACGCTGAAAGGCGGCTTTTACCTCTTCCTGATCGCTGAACAGACGCGCCGGTGCCTCGATGACCCGGTGTTCGGGGGCCACGGCAGAAACCTTGATGACCGCACGGCCGAGATTGCCGGTCAATTCCATCAAGCCTCCCGTAGGCTGGAACGGATCCCGTACG
Source organism: uncultured Rhodobacterales bacterium (assembly GCA_965368915.1). Lineage (GTDB taxonomy): Bacteria > Pseudomonadota > Alphaproteobacteria > Rhodobacterales > Rhodobacteraceae > Albidovulum. Next base: position 5,183 of record CBDUOT010000073.1, read on the forward strand.
GGGCGGAGGATCTTGTCGTTGGCCGTCTCGGTTGGGCCTTCGCGCCACGCTAGCGCACCGTCTTTCAGGACGGGTTCCTCCGTGTAGCGACGTAGGCCATCGCCCGCGACGGTGCGGACGTCTTCGTGCAGAAGCCCCGCTTCGATCAACTCGCCGATCATGTAAGCGAGCCCGCCTGCGGCGTGGAAGTGGTTCACGTCGGCAAGTCCGTTTGGATAGACCTTCGCCATCAAGGGAACGATGGCTGCGATATCGGCGAAGTCCTCAAGTTCCAGGGCAATCCCTGCCGCGCGGGCCATGGCGGGAAGGTGCATCACAAGGTTCGTCGAGCCCCCCGTCGCCATGAGCCCAACCATGCCGTTGACGAAAGCACGTTCGTCGAGGATCTCGCCCGCCGGTCGGTAATCGTTGCCAAGCGCGGTAATCTCGGCCGCGCGGGTAACCGCGGCGACAGTCAACGCTTCGCGAAGCGGGGTGTTGGGATTGACGAAGCTTGCGCCCGGAAGCTGCAGTCCCATGAACTCCATCAGCATCTGGTTGGTGTTCGCAGTGCCGTAGAAGGTGCAGGTGCCCGGACCGTGGTAGGCTGCCATCTCGGCCTTCATCAACTCGTCTCGGCCGATCTCTCCGGCCGCGAAGCGGTTGCGTACTTTCGATTTTTCGTCATTGGACAAGCCGCTTGGCATGGGACCCGCAGGTACGAAAACCGATGGCACATGGCCGAAGGTTGCCGCCGCCATCACGAGGCCCGGAACGATCTTGTCGCAAATTCCGAGATAGAGCGCCGCGTCATAGCAGTTGTGGCTCATCGAGACGCCGGCGGCGAGCGCGATCACGTCGCGGGAAAAGAGCGACAGCTCCATGCCGACGCGCCCTTGCGTGACACCGTCGCACATTGCCGGAACCCCGCCCGCGACCTGAGCGGTCGCGCCTGCCTTTCGCGCCGTGGCGCGTATCAGCTTGGGATAGTCCTCGTAAGGCTGATGCGCCGAAAGCATATCGTTGTAAGCTGTGACGATGCCGATGTTCGGGCTTCGGCCACCTGCGAGCGCGTCCTTGTCCTCGGCCATCGCGGCATACGCGTGGGCTTGGTTGCCGCAGCTCAAATGCGCACGGGCAGGGCCTTCCTCGGCAGCCGCACGAATGCGGTCAAGATAGCGGCCGCGCGTACCGCGGGACCGGTCGACAATCCGATCGGTGATCTCTGCGAGGCGGGGTTTGATTGGCATGGCGGCGGCTCCTCGAAGGTGCTGACCCTGGTCATCTTATGCGATTGCGGGCGGCATAGCATGATCTGTTAGCGCTAACAACCTGTCCGTTCTGCCATGAGGCTTTTGCATGGCGGCTTTGCAATTGAATACGTGGTGCTGCGGCGCAGCATTGCCTAGCTATACTGCAACAGAAACGAAAGGAGCCCTCCCGTGGCCCAACATAACGAGTTCCGTATGCCGACTTTCGAAGAAAAGCAGGCGTTGATGCGTCAGGCCGAAGTTCTTCGCGCTCAAGCGATTGCCGACGGTTTCAGCGCTATGCGTGCTGCCGTCCTCCGGCTCTTTGCAGCGCGGCGTGTCGTAGCGCACTAAATTAACCTCACAGCTGACAGAGAACGGCTTTTTTGTCCGCTGAACAAGTGTACGGTCTTTCGCGCGGCGCGTTGAGCGACTAGACGAAAGCGGTCCCTGCCCACCGGAGCCGCGCGATGACCGACACTCTTCCCACCGTCAGACTCAGACCAAAGGCCGACGCCCGCGCCATGCGGCACGGGTTTCCGTGGGTTTATGCCGACGAACTGGTCACCGACCGTCGCACCAAGGCGTTACAGGCCGGAACGATTGCGCGTCTCGAGGATGCCGATCGCCGACCGCTCGGTACGGTGACGGTCAACCCGAACTCCAAGATATTCGCGCGAATGCTCGACCGTGACCCGGAAGCCAGCATTGATCGTCGCTGGATAGCTGATCGAGTCGCGCGGGCGCTGGCGCTTCGCGAGCGTCTTTATGCTGCGCCCTTCTACCGACTTATCCATGCAGAGGCCGACGGATTACCAGGTGTTGTCGTGGATCGGTTCGGCGATACGGCTGTCATCCAGCCGAATGCCGCTTGGGCTGAAATAATGATCGGTGATTTCGTCGCCGCGCTTTCCGATGTGGCTGGCGTCTCGACCGTTCTGAAAAACGGCACTGGCCGCGCGCGCGCACTGGAGGGCCTTCCGGAAGAGACGGTGATCCTGTCCGGTGCAATTGACGGTCCGGTCCCGGTGCCGATGAATGGCGCGACCTACATGGCCGATCTCGTCAGCGGGCAAAAGACCGGCCTTTTCTTTGATCAGCGTGACAATCACGCTTTCGCCGCGCGTTTGGCCAAAGGCGCCTCGGTTCTTGATGTGTTTTCCCATGTCGGGGGGTTCTCGCTCGCAGCACTTGCCTCGGGGGCGAAGCACGCTTTGGCTGTGGATGGATCAGCCGCCGCGCTGGAGTTGGCCGAGAAAGGCGCCGCGACGGGCGGAATGGCGGAGCGTTTCGAAACCAGAAAGGGCGACGCCTTTTCGGTGATGGAGGCGCTTGCCACGGAAGGTCTGCAATTCGACCTAGTGATCTGCGATCCGCCCGCTTTCGCACCTTCGAAATCCGCTTTGGCGGCTGGACTACGTGCATATGAACGTGTCGCTCGGCTAGCCGCGCCGCTGGTTTCGCCGGGTGGTTATCTGGGGCTTTGTTCGTGTTCGCACGCCGTTGATCTCACCCAGTTCAGAAATGCGTCGGCGCGAGGCATCGGGCGGGGCGGTCGGCGGTCGCAGTTGCTGCACACTGGATTTGCGGGTCCTGACCACCCCCAGTTGCCTCAACTTGCCGAGAGCGGCTATCTCAAGGCCCTGTTCTTCCGGCTCGACGGATGAAGGCTGTTCTCGACGCCTGTGTTCTATATCCCACCGTCCTGCGTGAAATCCTGATCGGTGTTGCAAGGGCAGGGCTATACACGCCCCTCTGGTCCGACCGCATCCTCGAAGAATGGGCGCGGGCAACGATCAAGCTCGGCCCGGGCGCGGAAACCATTGCGCGGGGCGAAATCGCGGCACTCAGCGTGTCCTTCCCGCAAGCAGCCGTTCGTCCGCGCCAAGGTCTTGAAGCGCGGCTGTGGTTGCCTGACCCCGCCGACATTCACGTGTTGGCGGCAGCCATAGAAGGGCAGGCGGACGTCATCGTGACTTTCAACGCGTCTGATTTTCCTCGTGGCACGCTTCGCGAAGAAGGTCTTGAGCGCGTTGACCCAGATTCCTTCTTGCTGGCCTTCTTGCGTGCCGAACCCGAGCGCGTCGCGAACGCGGTCGAGGCGGTCAGGGCAGAAGCCGAACGGCTTTCGGGCGAGCCTCAGCCTGTCCGCTCTCTCTTGAAACGGGCAAAGCTGCCTCGGCTTGGCAAGGCGCTTGGGTCCTGAAGCGTCGGCTTGACAATCGCGCCCTCATCGCTTCGTTTGACCGCGACCGGATCGGCGACATCTCCGGCCCCAAACGATGTCCGTTTCCTTGAATGGGGATGTCCCGATGGCTCTTGAAGACGCGAAGAACCAAGTCGACCTGGCTTTCACCCGGCAAGAGCGCCGCGGCCTCGCCTATGAGAATGCGTTCGCCGGTGCGACCAGTTTTCTGCGCCGTCGCTATACCAAAGACCTCTCGGGTGTCGATCTCGCGATTACAGGCGTGCCCTTCGATCAAGCGGTGACCCATCGCACGGGCACCCGCTTCGGGCCACGCGCCGTGCGCGAGGCGTCGGCACTTCAGCCTTTCGATCCGCCATACGGGTGGGGCTTTTCTCCGCTGGAGGAGTTCGACATCGTCGATTACGGCGACGTGGCGTTCGACTACGCCAAGGTATCCGAGTTTCCCGATACGCTGACTGCCCATATCGCCGGCATTCTGAAGGCAGGGCCCGGAACAGTGACGCTTGGCGGGGATCACTACATCACCTTCCCGATCCTGAAGGCCTATGCCGAAAAGTACGGACCGATCAGCCTTCTGCATTTCGATGCTCATTCCGACACATGGGTGGACGACGACTTCACCCGGATCGACCACGGGACCATGTTCTACAAGGCGATCAAGTCGGGCATCGTGGACCCGAAGACTTCGGTTCAGGTCGGTATCCGCACCCACAACGACGACTTCATGGGTGTGAACGTCATCGATGCGCGCGAAGTGCACGAGACGGGTGCGGCAGCAGTCGTCAAGAAGATCAGGGAAATCATCGGCGATCGTCCGACCTATCTCACCTTCGATATCGACTGCCTTGACCCTGCATTCGCACCCGGGACCGGAACGCCCGTCTGGGGCGGGCTAACCAGTTGGCAGGTCGCCGCGATCCTGCGCGATCTGGCGGGCATCAACCTCGTTGGCGGCGATGTGGTGGAGGTTTCCCCCGCCTACGACACGACGGGCGCCACCGCGATCGCGGGCGCGCATGTCGCGCACGAACTCATCTGTCTTTACTGCTGGCCACGGCGAAAGGGATGAAGTTGGCACTCGTTGTCGTTCTGCTGCTTGTCGCGGCTGCAATGCTATGGGTTCGGCTTGCGCCGTCCGACCCTCAACGCTGGCATGTCGATCCGGCGGCCCAGAATTCCAGCCAGATCGGCGAAGGGGTGGTCGAAGAGGATTTCGGCGCCAGATCGGCTATGAGGTTTGAAGGGGCGGAGCCCGAAGAGGTTTTGCGCCGCCTCGACGACATTGCCACCGCAACGCCACGCACACACCGAATTGCGGGCAGCCCGGAAGAAGGCCGGATCACTTGGATCACGCGCTCGGCGTTTTTCGGGTTTCCTGACTACACGACCGCAGAAGTTCACGCCGAGGGCCCCTCTACCATGCTTACCGTCTACGCGCGCCTGCGTTTTGGAAAAGCGGATTTCGGAGTGAATGCAGCGCGTTTGCGTAGATGGCTATCCCAACTCAGCATCTGAGTGGTGCCTCTTTTCAGGTATCCACGGGGGCCAGGGGTGTGAAACCTCCGACGTCTGCCCCTTGACCGCCGCCCGGACAAAAGCGAAACCGCAACGATGGTACCGTTGGACAAGCTCGACCAGATTAAACGTCGCTTCGACTTTCTCGAGGCGAAGCTTTCGACTGGCGCTGATCCCGCCGAAATCGCATCGCTGTCCCGCGAGTACTCTGAACTCAAGCCCGTCGTCGCTGAAATCGCGGCTTACAGGCAGGCGCTCGCCGATCTCGAAGAAGCGGAATCGATGCTCGCCGATCCCGAGATGCGCGCGCTCGCCGAGGATGAAATGCCGCGCCTGAAGGAGCGGATCCCAGAGATGGAAAGTCGCCTCAGGATCGCGCTTCTGCCCAAGGACGCCGCCGACGCGCGCCCCGCGCTGCTTGAGATACGCCCCGGCACGGGCGGGGACGAAGCCGCGCTTTTCGCAGGTGACCTTCTGCGCATGTACCAGAAGTACGCGGAAGCGCAGGGATGGCGGTTCGAGTTGCTCGAATTCAGCGAAACCGAACTTGGCGGGGTCAAGGAAGCGGTCGCGCGGATCGAAGGTGAGGGCGTCTTCGCCCATCTCAAGTTTGAATCCGGCGTCCACCGTGTTCAGCGCGTCCCGGAAACGGAATCGGGTGGGCGCATCCACACCTCTGCCGCGACTGTCGCGGTTCTGCCTGAGGCCGAGGAAGTCGATATCGACATCCCGGCGGCCGATATTCGGATCGACACGATGCGCGCGTCCGGGGCTGGCGGGCAGCACGTCAACACGACCGACTCGGCGGTACGCATCACCCACATCCCGAGCGGTATCGTCGTCACCTCGTCGGAAAAGTCGCAGCACCAGAATCGGGCCAATGCGATGGCGGTGCTCAGGGCACGCCTCTACGATATGGAGCGGATGAAGGCCGCCGATGCCCGCGCTGCCGACCGCAAGGCGCAGGTGGGGTCCGGCGACCGCTCCGAGCGCATCCGAACCTACAATTTTCCGCAAGGCCGTCTGACCGATCATCGGATCAACCTGACACTCTATCGGCTCGATCAGATCATGCAGGGCGATCTGGGAGAGATCACGGACGCGCTCATCTCTGCCGACCAGGCCGCGAAGCTCGCCGAGATGGAGGCATGAGTCAGCCAACAGTGTCTGATGCACTCAACGCCGCGGTCGCCCGGCTGAACGCTGCGGGTGTCGACGGCGCAGCACGGGATGCCCGGTGGCTAATGGCCCACGCGCTTGGTGTGCCCTCCGACCGATTGACGCTTGTGCTGAATGAGCCGCTTCAATCCGATGCCGGAGCCGCGTTCGAAGCTGCGATTGAAAAGCGGGTGTCGCGCCAACCGGTTTCGCAGATCGTGGGCAAGCGCGCGTTTTATGGCCGTGATTTCCGTGTGACCCGAGATACGCTCGATCCCCGGCCGGAAACCGAGCTTCTTGTCGAACTCGCGCTGCGCCGGCGTTTCAAACGCGTTCTGGACCTCGGTACCGGGACAGGCGCGATCCTGATCACGCTGTTGGCCGAGCGCGAAGGGGCAAGCGGGTTGGGCACGGACATGTCAGAGGCCGCGCTTTCCGTTGCGCGCGACAACGCTCGCGCGATTGGCCTTGATGACAGGGCGCAGTTTCTGCGCGCCGACTGGTTCAAGGGTGTGACGGGACACTTCGATCTGATCGTATCGAACCCGCCCTACATCGCCGAACATGAAATGGCCTCGCTCACGCCGGAAGTGCGAGATTGGGAGCCGACCGCCGCGCTCACGGATTTCGGGGATGGACTGTCGGCCTACCGCGTGATCGCCGCGGGAGCGTCCGCGCATCTCACGCCCGATGGCGCCGTCATGGTCGAGATCGGCTGGCAGCAGGGGCGGGCGGTTTCTGACCTCTTCCGACAGGCCGGTTTCGGTTCTGTTTCGGTCCATCCCGATCTCGACGGGCGTGATCGTGTTGTCGTTGCGTCACCTTGAGGCTGATTGAGGGATATCGGTCCCATTGGTGCGGAAACGGGATGAAATTCGCCTGATATGCGAGATTCCTCTTGCCCGCCGCCGCGCATCGTGCATTAAGAGGCATGTAACGGGTGGCCACTAGGTACCGCCCCGCTCGCTTCGCCCATCTTTATCAAGACCGCGCAGCCGCAGCCGCACTACTCGGCGCAGGACGTGGGACAGGGCAAGCTTTCTGACAGCCCAAGGCTCGGATAGACGAAAACACATGAGATCATCCAAAAACCGTTCGCGTTCGAAATCGAACCGACAGCGTTCTCTCGGTAACATTGTTAATCGGGTGTTCGATTCCTCCGGCCCTGAGGGGAAGGTTCGCGGTACGCCGCAGCAAATCATCGACAAGTACCTCGCGCTTGCGCGGGACGCACAGCTTGGCAATGACCGGGTGGCCGAACAGAACTTCCTTCAGCACGCCGAGCACTACGCCCGCCTTCTGGGCGAGGCGCAGCGCGATATGGCTCGTGAACAGGAAAGCCGACAGCAAAGTCAGGGTCAGGGCGACTCTGGCGGCGGTCAGCAGAATCCGCAGGGCAACAATGGCGGTCAGTCCGGAAACGGCGGCGACCGCCAGGGCGGCGGACGCCGCGATCAGGATCGCGGAGAGCGGGATCAGAGCGGCCGCGACCGCGACGCTCTTGCACCTGCGCGGGATGACACCGCCGACGACGGGCCGGGTCTCGTGGAGACGCCCGAGACGCGTCATCGTGCAGCACCCATGATGCCGGAAATGCCGCAACCTGCCGATGAAGCGGCAGCGGAGGGTGGCAAGAAGCCCTCGAAACCGCGTGCACCTCGGAAGCCCCGCGTGCGCCGCGCCGCCTCTGAAGAGGCGGGCGAAACCGCAGCGTCGGAAGCTGCAAGCGGAGATTCCACTGCGGACGCCGCTGAATAGCATCGCCTGAGGCAGGCCCTCTGGGGCCGCTTCACCAATCCGGAAAAGACGTCAGGTCGGCTCGGTCCTCAGCCCTTCGCAAGGGCGCGCGCGAGCCGACAGAAGGCCTCGAGCGAAATTTCCTCGGCCCTCGCCGTCGGTGCGATCCCGGACTCCTCCAGAAGTCTTTCGATGTCCGGGGACAGGGACTTCAGACTGGACCTGAGCATCTTGCGTCGCTGGTTGAAGCCCGCTGCGACGATCCGGTTTAGAACGGCTGGATCGGCGGGGTAGCGAGGCTCGGGCAGGGCGGTCAGGTGAACGACTGCCGAATGCACTTTGGGCGCAGGCGTGAAGGCTTCGGGTGGGAGCGTCATCACGATGCGGGCATCAGTGCGCCAATAGGCCAGAAGCGCAAGACGACCGTATGCTTTGGATCCCGGCTTCGCGACGATGCGTTCGGCTACTTCCTTCTGGAACATCAGGGTCATGCTTTGCCAGAAGGGTGGCCAGGTGGCAGGCGTGAGCCAGCGCACGAGAAGCTCGGTTCCAACATTGTAGGGCAAGTTCGCCACGATCCGGATCGGCGGCGTCAGGTGCTGTGTCGGGTCGACCTCCAGAGCATCCGCATTCAGGACGGTCAAGCGGCCCGGATAAACCGAAGCGATCTCTTCCAGAGCGGGCAGGCAACGGGCATCTTTCTCAACCGCGAGAACTCGGCGCGCGCCCTCGGCCAGAAGTCCGCGCGTCAATCCACCGGGTCCGGGACCGACCTCGAGAATGTCGGATCCATCAAGTGATCCGGCTGAACGCGCGATCTTCGCCGTGAGGTTGAGGTCGAGAAGAAAGTTCTGGCCCAGGGCCTTCTTCGCCGCGATCCCGTGCTTTTCGATCACCTCGCGCAGAGGAGGAAGTCCATCTAATGCCGCCATGATCGCCGCCCAACATGTCCGAAAAGACGGTTCATCCCGCCCTCCGGTTCCGCGCCATGTCGCGAGCCATTTTCAGCGCTGCGATAAGGCTGGATGGATCGGCGACGCCTTTGCCCGCGATGTCGAAGGCTGTGCCGTGATCCGGTGACGTGCGCACGAACGGCAGGCCCAAAGTCACATTCACCCCCCCCGCGAAGTCGATGGTCTTGATCGGGATGAGAGCTTGGTCGTGGTACATGCAGATCGCTGCGTCGTATCGCGCCCGCGCGGCCGGGTGGAACATCGTGTCGGCCGAAAGTGGACCCGCCAGCGTTAGCCCCTCTGCGCGGAGCCGCTCCAGCAAGGGGCGGATCAATCGTATTTCCTCGTCACCCATCGCGCCTTCCTCGCCCGCATGCGGGTTAAGCCCCGCCACCGCGAGCCGTGGTTCAGCGATTCCGAAATCGAGCACCAGACTGGCATGCGTCAACTTGATCGTGCTTTCCAGCAAATCCTCTGTCAGCGCACCCGGCACTTCGGCCAGCGGAATGTGGATCGTGGCGGGGACCACCTTCAATTCGTCGCAAGCGAGCATCATCGCAACGCGCTCAGCGCCCGCGAGATGCGCGAGGTATTCGGTGTGGCCCGGAAAGGCGAAACCCGCTCCGCTCTTCAGCGCCTTTTTGTGGATAGGCGCGGTGCAGATGGCAGAGGCTGCGCCGTCCGTCACCAGTCGGACCGCGCGGGCAATCGTCTCGATCACCGCGCTGGCGTTTTCAAGTGCGGGTTGGCCGGGATCGGCCGGGGCGGGGAACGGATGCGGAAGAACGGGCAAATGGTCTGCTGGTACTGATGCAGTATCGGCCGGGTTCGCGATTTCCTTGATGGCCGTGCCAGCCGGAAGGTGGCGCGGGTCGCCAAGCCAAAAGAACGGCACGTCCGTGCCGAGATGCATGCGCGCCTTCACGGCGATCTCGGGCCCGATCCCGGCAGGCTCTCCCGGCGTCAGGACAATGGGCGTGGCCGAGATGTTCAATGCCTCATGGTTTCTGGATGACGGCATTCGCACGTAGTTCAGCCAAGTAGCCAGTCGCGAAACCGTTGAGTTGCTGGTTGGTCAGCTCTTCGCGGATCTGCGACCGGCTGGGACCCGCGCCAAATCCAAGCTCCGGATCGATCGCAGGTGCGCCTTCGATTGTGCTCGCTGCTTCCGCCGGGGGCAGCCCGCCCTCGGCAAGCGTCGCGCTGCGCTTGCAGAGCATTAGAAAGACGAGTGCGCCACCGCGCGTCAGCGATGCCGAGCTTTCGTTGTCATCAAGTCGGGCAAGCTCGGCCGCGATATCGGCAGGGACCTGTCCAAGTGGCCGTTGCTCCCGCAAAAGCCGATCCGCAGGCAGGCCACGGCCGACGCGGTAGAGGTCGTCGCAGGTATCAACCTCACCCCGAACACGCTCGGCTTCGGCCAGGGCTTCTGGGCTGCGGCCGCCGGGGATCAGGAACTGTGCGTAATCGACAGTGGTGTTTCGCGCCTCGATCTCGCCGCCTTGCTGGATACCGCGCAACCGGACGATCGCGATGGCGTTGCCGAGCGAAACGGGGGGGCTGACCTGACCATTGGCCAGGCCGACGACGGCACCGCGAACCTGCGGCGGCAAGTTCGTCAACGGGATCCAGCCAAGTTGCCCGCCGCGTTCACGCGAGGCCGCGGCGGAATACTGGCGCGCAGCAGCTGCAAAAGCAGCTTCGCTTCCCAATGTTTGAGACAACTCCGTCGCCAGATCGTTCGTGTCAGCTGCGGTCGCGGGTGTCACCGGCAAAAGGATTTCGGAAATCAGGACGCGGGGGCCTGCGCCGCGCTGAGCGACGACTGACATTGCGCGGTCGACCTCGGCTTCGGTGATACGCACGCGCGATGCGAAGCGGGCGCGAATGACATCACGCCACGCCAGACCCGCGGTCACGAAGTCACGGAAGGTCTCGGGCGCGATGCCGCCTTGTCCGATGGCCTCAAGAAATTGCTCCGTATCGAGATTGGCGCGGCCCGCGAATTCGGCCATGCCCGCAGAGATCTGTTCCGGCGATACGGTGATGCCCGCCGCCTCCGCGGCCTGCGCTCGAAGCCGATCCTCGATCAGGCCTTTTTCCGCCTCGGCCACAGGATCGCCCGGCGCGCGAAGAAGCTGAAGAAAGCGGATGCGCTGTTCGAGCTCATAGTTCGTTATGACAGAGTCGTTGACGATAACCGCGGGCGAAAAGCGTCCGCTTTGTGCCGCCCCGGGCAGGCTCATTGCTATCAGGCCCGCGAGGGCGAGGGAAAGAAAGGTTATCGTGCGCATCGTTGTCGTCCGTCTGCTCTGCTCATCAATTGCCGCCGCGACGGGCGTTTAGCGAGTCCTGTCCTTGTCGCGGGCCGCTGCCCTTACCGTGCGCAGCTTCGTCGGTACGTCTGCCCGTTCTCAGTGCCGCCGAAGCCCAAAAGCTGGACAGACAGGTTGAAATCGGTGTCTGCGCTTACACTAGTCGAGGAAGTGAACCGGCGCGAGAGGGAAAGATCGATCGCGGCGCATTCGTTACGATACTCCAGCCCGACGGACGCGCGGGCAGCGCGGTCTGCTTCGAAATCGTAGCGTCCGCCGACCGTGCCGCGCCAGTTCGACGCGATCTGCCAGCCTGCATCGAAGACAAGCTCGGAACTCGGGGCCAAGCGCCCTTCGGAGGGGTCATCGGTCAGCCAGAGATAGCCCGCAGCGATTTCATAGCGCCGGGTTTGATAGTCGATACGAAGCTCTTCCTGGCTGAAATCAAATGCATCGTCGAAGAGCGCGCGGTTCGTGATACGAAGCCCATCGGCGGTCTCGAATTGCGCGGCGACCAGCCAGTCAGACGACGTGCCATCGAGCCCGGAAGCCGAGCCGAACTGCGCCAGATCCTTCTTGCGAAATACGCGTCCCGCAGTGACGCCGAGTGACCAGCCGGCGGGATCGTGCCGAGTCCAGCTCATGCCCATATTGACCCGGGTGCCGAGCTCTCGCCGATCGGCTCCGGAAAAGCGGCTGAAATCGAAAAGGTTGCCTTCGTCGAAGCTGACCAGCTGGCTGTCCTCGTTCGGTACCGTTTCCGTGGAATCGGGGCTGACGACAAGCTGGATGACAGGCTCGATCACGTGGCTCGCTCCTCCGTTGGTGGCCGAGCGAACCCATGGCCAACGAAGTTCCACCGCCGCCGCAGGGGTGAAGCGCGTGATTGTTCCGGGGAATGTCGTGTCCTGACTGATCGAGTAGAAGTCCGCGGCTGCCTGAACGGCGCCCGATACCACCATGCCGTTGCTCAGAACCCAGTTGCGGCGCCAATCGAACATCGCGGTTGCCCGCGACACGTCGCGGCCGTCGGTGACGCCATCTCCATTCGCGTCTGTCGTGACCGAGGAGGAGCGTGCGTGGCTGTGGACCTCAAAAAGGAACTTGCCTTCGCCACCGAGATAGCTGGGCTTGAAGCGTCTTTGGAAACTGAAATCGCCCACGAGATTTGGCAAAACCGCGTTGTCATCGCCGTCTCTGAGCGACCAGTAGCGAAACACGCTCGCGTTGATATGTTCATTGCGGCGTGTGCGTGTAACTTGAACCCCCGAGGCCAGTCTGTCGATGTCTCCGAGGCCGTAGTCGAGAATGTAGGCGTCGTCGCTGACACCCTGAACCCACAGGTCGAGCTTGAAGTCGCGCGGCAGGTCGAAGCTGCCCTCGCCGAACAGGTATCCGCGCGTGTCGCCCGCAAGGATGTCGTCGCGGGAGATCGCTCCGTTCAGCTCGATTTCACCTGTTCGGAACATCTGCCGGTAGCGGAATTCAAGTGTGCGGGTGCGTGAAGAAGACACATACGGGGTAAGCGTCAAGTCGCGACTGTCGCCGATGGCGATGAAGTAGGG
>CBDUOT010000074.1:0-17649 GCA_965368915.1 uncultured Rhodobacterales bacterium
GACGAGGAATTCGCCGCGATGGAGCCGGTGATCAAGATCGCAGCGGAGTAGGCGTCGAAGCCGCGGTTTCGCCCGCGCATGTTTAAGGGTCAAGTAACCAAGCGAAGGCCAAATGTCGGCATGAAACCGAATCCAGTCAGCACGCTGCAGCCGCGCCTTAGCCAGTCCGGCGTCCTTCATGCCGCGATGGCGATATCGTCATCCTTTCTGTCACTCATGGCGGGATTCACCGTCGCGGTGATCCTCGTCTGGCCGGGTTGACGCGTTGCGTCATCGCAGTCTGGGCGGGTGTCGGGTTCGCACACTAGGCGCGCAAAGCTGCACCCGCGCGAGCGCGGGGCTTGATGGGCGATGTCGTGCAGCCTATCACGCGATCGTCGCCCCTTGCCGACGAGGACACCGATGACGACACTTCCGACGATCGTGGCCGACATCGGCGGAACCAATACGCGCGTAGCGCTTGCGCGGGACGGGAATGTTGCGACGGACACCATTCGCCGCTTCGCCAACGCCCGGCACAAAGGGATCGGGGACGTCCTTACTGCCTATCTGTCAGACGCTGAAGTGCCGGAATGCGCCGCGGCCTGTGTCGCGGTCGCCGGACCGGTCGAGGGCGGCAAGGCGAGGCTTACGAACCTCGATTGGCTGATTGCCGAGGATGAGATCGCGGCCGCCACGCATGCCGCGCGTGTTGCCGTCATCAACGATCTTCAGGCCCAAGGGCATGCGCTCGCGCAGCTCTCCGCAGCCAGTCTCAGGCCCGTCGTCGCGGCGCACCAGTCGCCGGGGCGCAACCTTTCGGTGCGTCTCGTCGTCGGGATCGGCACAGGATTCAACGCAGCGCCTGTCCACGAAATGCCGACGGGTTCGTTCGTGGCGGCATCGGAATGCGGCCATGCCAGCTTTCCTGTGCGCAACGAGGACGATCTTCGGCTGATGCACTTCGTCCAAACCGCGCATGGCTTCGCGGGGGTCGAAGACGTCCTGTCGGGACGAGGACTTGAGCGCGTGTTTGCTTGGCAGGCCAGCGAAGCGGGACGCGATGACCGGCCGGATGCCGCCGCCATCATGGCTGCGATTGAGGAAGGCACCGACCCGGTGGCCGAGGCGGCGGGCCGCGCCTTTGTTCGCATTATGGGCACCGTGGTAGGTGATCTTGCGCTCAGCTACCTGCCATTCGGGGGCGTATATCTGATTGGCGGCGTCGCGCGCGCTTTCACGCCATATCTGGACCGTTTCGAATTTGCGGCCAAGATGCACGAAAAGGGACGCTTCAGCGATTTCGCGCGCGAATTCCCCGTCTTCATGATCGAGGACGACTATGCCGCGCTGACGGGCTGCGCGCGATATCTAGAGTCCACTTCGAAGGCGTGAGCGGCGCTAGTCCGTGTTTCGGAGGTAATCGACAAGCATCCGCGTAGAGCCGTCCTTGTCGGTAGGCTCTTCATTTCCCTGTAGGATCGGATCGAGCGCCATCGCCAGTTCCTTGCCAAGCTCAACGCCCCATTGATCGAAGGAGTTGATGCCGAGGATCACGCCTTCGACAAAGACCCGGTGTTCGTAAAGCGCGATGATCTGGCCGAGAATGAACGGCGTCAACTTCGGGTAGACGAGCGTCGTGGACGGACGATTGCCCGGGAAGACACGGTGCCGCGCCTGGCGTTCAAGCTCGTCGCCTTTCAAGCCTTGTGTCTCCATGAGCACGCGCGCGACCTCCAGCGGCCGGCCACGCAGTAGCGCCTCTGACTGGGCGAGGCAGTTCGCGGCCAGCAGCCGGTGCTGATGGGCGAGATCGGGCTCGTGCCCTTCGCGCGCGAGAAGGAATTCGCACGGCACGATCCGCGTACCCTGATGGATGAGTTGGTAGAAGGCGTGCTGGCCGTTCGTCCCCGGTTCGCCCCAGACCACAGGCCCGGAATGGATGTCGAGCGTCTTTCCGTCCATCGCGACGCGCTTGCCGTTCGATTCCATCTCAAGCTGTTGAAGATAGGCGGGCAGCCGCGAAAGTCTCTGATCGTAAGGCAGAACTGCGCGCGTTGCGTGGCCGCAGATCTGATTGTGCCAGATACCGACCAGCGCGAGCATCACCGGCAGGTTTTCGGCGAAAGGTGCGTTCCGGAAATGCGCATCCATTGCCGCTCCGCCCTTTAGGAAGTCGGAGAAGCCGTCCGGCCCGATAGCGATCATCAGGGACAGCCCGATAGGTCCCCACATCGAATATCGCCCGCCGACCCAGTCCGAGAAACCGAAAACCCGCTCGGGCGCGATCCCAAACTCTGCCGTCCGGTCTTCCGCTGTTGATACCGCGGCAAATTGGGCGGCGGGTTCGGCAACCTTCGCGGCCATCCACTTCCGCGCGGCCTCCGCGTTCGTCATCGTCTCGATCGTCGTGAACGTCTTGGAGGCGACGATGACGAGCGTGGTTTCAGGGTTCAAGGGCGCGAGGACATCGTGAACATGCGCGCCGTCGACGTTCGAAACGAAGTGCGCGCGCGGACCGTCCGCGTAAGGCGAAAGGGCGATGGTGGCCATCGCCGGACCGAGGTCAGAGCCGCCGATACCGATATTCACGATGTCGGTGAACGCCCCGCCCTGCCCCTTGATGCGACCCTCGCGGATGTCGCGCGCGAAAGCTTCCATGCGCGCATGGGTCTCGCGGACTTCGGGCATCACGTCCTTGCCGTCCACCTCGACAGAACCGTCGAGATTGCGCAGCGCCGTGTGCAGAACGGCGCGGCCCTCAGTTTCATTGATCTTCTCGCCGGTGAACATCGCATCACGCCGAGCCGCGACACCGGAGGATTCCGCAAGGCGCACCAGAAGGTCACGCGTATGGGGGTCGATCGCAGTCTTCGAATAATCGAAGAGCAGATCATCCGTGCGGATCGAAAAATGCGCCGCGCGGTCGGCATGGTCGAACAGATCGAGAATCGGCCGGCCGGCATGGGCGGCATGGTGATATCGCAGGTCGTCCCAAGGGGTCATGCATGCACCTCTGTCAGGGGGCCCAATGTACGGTCGCATTGGCGAGCACCGCACGCACGGGCGCCTGTTCCGGTGCCAGGCTTTCGGCCTGCTGCAGGGCTTCGCGCTTTTCCGCGCCGGTGATGACGATGTGGCAGTTCATCGCGCCCGCGAGCACCGGCGCGCTAAGTGTCACGCGCGGTTCGCCCGCGCCGGGCGCGCGCATCGGAACAAGAACCGGCGCATCGTCGCTCAGTGCTTCGGACAGACGATCGGCACCGGGAAACAGCGAAGCAGTGTGCATGTCCGCCCCCATGCCAAGAAGAAGCACGTCAATGGGCAGATGCGGCACGATCGCCTCGGCGAGTGAGTCTATGGCGGCTTCGGGTTCAGACGTGTCCGCGTAAAGCGGCAGGAACGTCGCCGCAGCGGCATGTCCGGTGAGTAGCCGCTCGCGAAGAAGCCGCGCGTTTGAGCGTTCGTGGGTTTCGGGCACCCAGCGTTCATCGGAAAGAAAGACGGTGACGCGGTCCCAGTCGAGCTTCACGCCCGACAGAACGTCGAACACCGGACCGGGTGTCGTTCCGCCCGGCACGCAAAAGCACGCCGTGTCGTTCTGGCGAAGCGCCGCCGCAATCTCGCTGGCAAGAATGTCAGCGAGGTCGAACATCATCAGCTCGGAATCTGGATAGTCGACGAGCCTCATTCGCGGATCTCCCGCCACCTTCTGCCGTCGCGATGCAAGAGCATCAAGGCATCTTCAGGACCGGATGAGCCAGGATCATAGGGCTTCGGCCGGTCACCCCGCTTCTCCCACGCGGCGATGATTGGGTCGGTCCAGGCCCAGGCGGCTTCGACCTCGTCCCCGCGCATGAACAGCGTCTGGTTGCCGCGAATAACGTCCATGATCAGCCGCTCATATGCGTCCGGAATATCCGCCCCATCCTCGCCAAGAGCCTCGGCAAAGGACATATCAAGCGGCACCTCGGTCAAACGCATCCCGCCCGGACCTGGTTCCTTGATCATGACGCTCAGTGTCATCCCTTCATTCGGCTGAAGCCGGATCGACAGAACGTTTTCACGCCAGCCTTGCTCATCCTCAAAAATGGAATGCGGTACTTCTTTGAAAACAATGGCGATTTCTGATGCCCTTGCGCGCAGGCGCTTGCCGGTGCGCAGGTAGAACGGTGTCCCTTTCCAGCGCCAGTTCGCGATATGAACCTTCATCGCAATGAAGCTTTCGGTGGTCGAGTCGGGGTTCTCCGCATCTTCGACGTAAGAGGGTTGAGCTGCCGATCCCTTGTTCGAACCACGGCGGTACTGGCCGCGAACGATGTCCTCGGCCGCGGCCGGAAGGAGGGCGCGGATCACTTTCAACTTTTCGTCGCGAACGGCGTCGGGATCGAAGTGATACGGAGGCTCCATTGCGATGAGGCAAAGAAGCTGCATAAGATGGTTCTGCACCATGTCCCGCATGGCGCCCGACCGGTCGTAGTATGCGCCTCGACCGCCGACACCCACTGTTTCGGCCACCGTGATCTGGACGTGATCGATGTGGCGCGCGTTCCAAAGGGGTTCGAACAGGATGTTTGCAAAGCGCACCGCCATCAGGTTCTGGACCGTCTCTTTGCCCAGGTAATGGTCGATCCGATAAATCTGGCTTTCGTCGAAATGCTCGGCGAGCGTGGCGTTCAGCGCGCGCGCGCTGCCCAGATCGCGGCCGAAGGGCTTTTCGACGACGATGCGCGCCTCGGGATGCGAGATACCGTGTTGATGGAGGCGTTCGGCGAGATCGCCAAAAAGCGACGGCGCAACCGAAAAGTAGAAGGCCTGAATCACATCGGCGCGCACCAAGGCTGAAAGCTCTTCCCACCCCGCATCGCCCTTCGCGTCTACCGCCACGTAGAAAAGGTTGTCGAGAAATCGGGCGAGACTGTCCCCGTCGCGCTTTTTGGCCGGAATGAATTCACCGATCGCATCCGTGACGAAGGTGCGGAAGGCGTCGTTGTCCATTTCACTGCGCGCTGCGCCGATGATCCGGAAACCTTCGGGAATCTGGCCAGCGAGGTAACGGCGGTAAAGACCGGGAAGGATCTTTCTGCGCGAAAGATCGCCGGTCGCCCCGAAGATGACAAGGTCGAACGGATCGACCGGTATCACGCGCGAGACCATGGCTTCGCTCCTCCTTCGCGGACGTGTTAGCGCTAACGGGGTAGCTCTTACCGGCTTCGTTCGCGTGAGTCTAGCATCGCATATGCAGACTGACCATTAGAACCGCGATTTGATCATGACCAGGCAATTTCCTGAACGAATGAGACACGTGGCTTTATTTCGACGCTTTGGCCCGCAGCGCAGGCGCGCAAGAACATCGTCATGAGCGTCGAGTTCGAACGAGTCGTCACTTCAATACCTTCGGCATATTCAGAAGGCCGGCAAAAGCGGGAAGAAGAACGCGGGCACCGAAATAATCGATGCCCGCGCGTCGTTCGTATCCGTGCAGGGCGGGCTGGCTGGCGCCTTTGCTAATGTCACTGTCGCTTCGTTGTAGCAGGGATGGGAAGCCCGCCACGATCACGCGTTGACGTCGACCACCACGCGTCCCCGCACCTTGCCTTTCAGGATTTCGGCGCCCAGGCCCGGCAAATCGGACAGCGTCGCGTCCTGAATCATCGCCTCAAGCTTATCCATCGGCAGGTCTTGGGCGATCCGCTTCCAAGCGCGCACGCGGTTCTGGTAAGGCTGCATAACGCTGTCGATGCCCAGCAGGTTCACGCCGCGCAGGATGAAGGGCGTGATCAGGGCGCCCTCGATGGCCGCCCCGCCTGCAAGGCCAACCGCCGCGACGGAAGTGCCGTACTTCATCTGTTTCAACACCCGACCCAGCATTGCGCCGGCCACCGCGTCGACGCAGCCTGCCCAAGCTTCGCCTTCAAGTGGTTTGCGGGTGACTTCCGTCAATTCCTCGCGTGGAACAATCGTCGTAGCGCCAATGCTTTTCAGGTAGTCCCCGGTCTCGGGCCGCCCTGTCACCGCAGCGACTTCATGGCCCAGTTTCGCAAGGATCGCGGTCGCGACGGAGCCCACGCCGCCTGCGGCACCGGTGACGAGCACCGGACCGTGGCCAGGCTCAAGCCCATGATCTTCCAGCGCGATAACCGACAACATAGCGGTCAGACCTGCCGTCCCAACGGCCATTGCCTGACGGGTCGTAATGCCGTCGGGCAGCGGGACGAGCCAGTCGGCGCGCACGGAGGCCTTCTGAGCATAACCGCCCCAATGCGCCTCGCCGACGCGCCAGCCGGTCAGGACGACCTTATCGCCGGGCTTGTAGCGGGCATCCGAGGACTTTTCGACCGTACCGGCGAAGTCGATGCCGGGCACATGCGGGTAGTTGCGCACCAGCCCGCCGCCCGGCCCGATGCAAAGCCCGTCCTTGTAGTTGACTGTCGAATAATCGACGGCGACCACCACTTCGCTGTCCGGCAGTCGGCTCTCCTCAATCGACTCGACCGATGCGTTGGTCTTGCCGCTTTCTTCGTCCTTCGTGACCACGAGTGCGTTGATCATGAGCTATCTCCTCAAATCCAGAATTTCGGCTGCACGACGGCCTTGCGCAGGCCTTCGCCAGTGTCGACTTCTAACTCGGTGCCGGGGTCCCAATGCGTCATGCGGATCATCCCGATGGCCACGTTGGTGTCGAAATCCGGCGACGCGGCGGCCGAGCTGATGCGGCCCACGCGCTTGCCCCCGGCGAGAACCGGCCACCACCGGTCGCAAGGCGGTAACGCCGGCCCTTCGATCGCGATGGGCCTGATCTGCTGCACCGGGCCTTCCTTGGCCACACGGAGAAGTGCATCGCGCCCGATACAACCGATCGCGGTCTGAGTATCGCAGAACTTTCCCAGCCCGCATTCATGCGGGGTGTTGTCGTCGTTCATATCGTTTCCGTAGGACAACAGCCCGCCCTCGATCCGCTCGATCAGGTTGGGACAACCCGCCCACACATCAAGGTCGCGGCCCGCCTCCATCAGCGCGTTCCAGAGCGGCATGCCGATGTCGCTGCCTTCGACATAGATCTCGAAACCGCCTTGCTTCGAATAGCCCGACCGGGCGACGACAAGGGACCTGCCCTGGAAATCGAACATGCCGAACCGGAAGAAGCGTATATCGCGTACCGCGTCACCGAATACGCGCGCCATCAGATCGTCAGCCTTCGGGCCCTGGACCGCCAGCGGCGAAACGTCGGGCTCATCTACCAGCACATCCAGACGCCACCCTTGAACGACGCCCTTTACCCAGTACAAAAGGTCGCTGTCAGCGATGGAAATCCACCAGCGATCGTCGGCAAGCTTCACGGCAACCGGGTCGTTCAGCATCCCCCCCGTCTCATCGACGATCGGAACGTAGAAGCATTGCCCCGGCAGCATGGACCGCAAGTCGCGCGGCGTCAGCATCTGCATAAGGCGCCCGGCGTCGGGCCCGCGCAGTTCAACCTGGCGTTCGCAAGCCACGTCCCAGACCTGAACCGCCGACTTCAGGTGGTGGTAGTCTTCCTGAACCGAGCGAAACACGGTCGGTAACAGCATGTGATTGTAAACGGTGTAACCTTTTACACCTGCCGCTTCGACCCCTTCGGAAAAGGGTGTGCGCCGCAGACGGCGCGAGGGAGAAATCAGTGCCATTGGGCTGCTCCAGATCAGGCGTTCAATTCGGACCGTGCCAGTCGATCTGGCAGATCTCGGCCGAGCGGCCGTCAAAGTCCCAAACCCGACCAAAGGCGCGCACCTTACCCTTGGTGGCTTTGGCAACGGTTATGTCTGGCCCCATCCAGTATTCGCTGTTGGTGACCACGATGTCCTTCCCGCCGTGACCGGGAACGGGTGCAATCTCGCCCTTGATGGCACGGCCAACCGTCAGGCGGCGGGTCTTGCCTTCGGTCTCAAACTGCACGGGCGCGCGTTCGGCACCAAGAAATTCGCTGACCAACACTTTGAAAAGTCCCGTCGTGCCCCGTGCTTGGCCGGTGAAGACTTTGAGAAGCCCCTCATAGGCCTTGTCAGAAGCGCGATCGTCGATATAGGCGGCCGCTTTCCAGTTGCCGCGCCCCATCTTGCCGGGAATTTCCAGAAGCAAGCCGACATTCAGGCCCGACAAATCCTCGCCATCGAAACTGCCTTCGTCGATGCGGATGCCCGCCCAGCCCATGCAGTAGCCCTCGGTCGGCGGGTGTTCACCGAGCGAAATCACGCAAGGACAGAAGACCGTGCAGTTGCAGTTGAGGATCAACTCCCCCTTGATGGCCCATTCGGGCAAAGTCTCGGACATAGGTTCCTCCCTTAGACAATTCCGATTGCGCGGAGCGTGAAGACGCCCCCCAAGACGATCAACGCCCAGCCTGCGGGCCGGGTTAAGCGGTGCCCGATTGCGGGCAGTTTCTCCATCGCCATGAAGACCGTCGCAGCCCCCATCCAGACGAGGTTCATCGTGCCGCCGACGAAACCCAGGGCCATCAGCGCCCAGCAGCAGCCGAAGCAGAGCACACCGAGCCGCAGCCCCATACCAAAGGCGGCGCGCGCGCCGGGGCGCCAGTGCTGCATGAAGAACGTCAGCGGCATCCGGCAGCGCGACAGGCAGGCGTCTTTGAGGTCCGAGAACTGGTAGGCACCTGCGCCAAGAAGAAGCGCAGCGGTCAGCCAAGGCGACAGGCTTGCGCCGAACGGGGTCAGCAGGCCTGCATTGGACAACCCCCATTGAGCCGCCGCCCCCAGAACCGAGGCGCCAAGCCAGACCGACAAGTAGCCGCCGACAAGCGCCATGGCGCTTCGACCGGTTGTCGCGCCAGCCGCGCCCAAGTCCGTAAAGGTCGCGAGCGCAGGTGAGAAGCTTGGCAGCATCATCGCCGCCGCCATAAGCGCCCACATCGCCCAGAGCGAAATCGGGTCCGCCTGCCCTGCTGACAGGCAAAGCGCCGCCCAGAACTCTGCTGGCATCGAGGCGAGGTTCGCGCTGTCCTGTGCGCGGGCCATGAATAGTACGGCGACCCACGCGGCGAGAATCAACGCGTAGAATCCGATCCACCCAAGCGTGCGCGCATATATCCATGCGTAGGCGCGCTTTTCACCAGAAAGAGTTGGTGCGGACATGAATGCCCCCGGCAGAAAGGGATGGACGGACGGAGCCGTGCTGCATACGGTCGTGCCATGGCGGGCAAATGTCAAACAATTAATGTCTGACATTTGCGAAAACGGCGAGGCGGAATGAAAAAACTCGAGCTCAGTGCCGAAGGGGAACTCCCCATCCGTATCGCGGAAGCGATCCGCGACGCGATCATGGAGGGCCGGCTGCTCGTCGACGAGAGGTTGCCGTCCGAGCAGGAGCTTGCCCTTCAGTTTGGCGTTTCACGCCCGACCGTCCGCGAAGCCCTGAAACGACTGGCGGCACAAAGCCTGATCCGAACGCAACGCGGCGCCACCGGCGGCGCTTTCGTCAACCGCATCTCCTACGAAGAGGCAGCTGCTCAGCAGATCACGACCTCGACGCTTCTCCTCAGTATGAATGCAATCGACTTCGATACCGCCTGCGAGGCGCGCTATGCGCTGGAACGCGCGTGTGTGAGCTTCGCCGCCGAACGGCGCAAGGCCGAACACCTGTCTGCGATGCGCGCGGAGATCGGGCGACAAGGTCAGCCCGGACTATCGGACGAGGATTTTTGCGCCTCGGATGTGGCATTTCACCGAGCCTTGGTCGATGCGGCGGAAAACCCGATCCTGTCCTATCAACTGGCGGGTGCGGTCGAGGCGATGCAGCCCTTGATGAACATGATTACCTTCAGCGCCCGTTCACGCGACCGGATCGTCACTCTGCATGTCGCGATTGCTGATGCTATCGAGGCGAAGGACGCAGCTACCGCGGAGA
The DNA here is from genome assembly GCA_965368915.1 of uncultured Rhodobacterales bacterium. Taxonomy (GTDB): domain Bacteria; phylum Pseudomonadota; class Alphaproteobacteria; order Rhodobacterales; family Rhodobacteraceae; genus Albidovulum. The sequence continues at coordinate 9,880 of CBDUOT010000074.1, forward strand.
AGGCGCTGTCGCAACTCGCCGACTACACGGTGACACTTGCCGCTGGAATCCGAGAAGACATTCGGGCGCGGCAGCGGGATCGACAGTAAGCCTGCCCTGCATCAAGGAGTCGACCAACCGTCTCGTGCACTTGGGTGTCGCCGTCAGGTCGTCTGACCCTTCGCCGCGCGTTCTTTCAGCAGTTCGGTAAGCCAGTCGGGATCCATCTCGGGCACGGATGACAGCAGAAGTTCCGTGTATGGGTCGTGGGGCGGCTTGAACATCTCATCCTTCGGACCCTGTTCCACCACCTTGCCGTTCTGCATGACCACGACTTCGTCGGCGATGGCGCGCACAGTTGCAAGGTCATGGGTGATGAACATGTAGGCCAGGTCGAATTCCGTCTGGAGCCGGTCGAGCAGTCTCAGAATTCCCTCGGCGACAAGCTGGTCTAGCGCCGACGTCACCTCGTCGCAGATGATGAACTTCGGTTCGGCAGCGAGTGCTCGCGCGATGCCGATACGCTGTTTCTGGCCGCCCGAAAGCTCTGACGGCAGGCGGTCGATATAGGTGTCAGGCTCAAGCTCGATAAGATCAAGAAGGTTGCGGATGCGTTCTGTCAGCGCCTTGCCCTGAAGCCCCAGATACATTTGCGCGGGACGGCCGATCAGCTCCCGAAGCCGAAGCTTCGGGTTCAGCGCGGTATCCGCCATCTGGTAGATCATCTGCGCTTGCCTGAGCTGTTCGCGCGACCGCTGCCGGTAGTCGGCTGGCAAAGGTTCCCCGTCAAACAGAACCTCCCCCTGCCGCGGCGGCAATAGCCCCGTGATGACCCGCGCTGCCGTGGACTTGCCCGAGCCGCTTTCGCCGACGACGGCAACCGTCCGGCGCTTGTGAACATCGAAGTTTATGTTTTTGAGAATGTCGGCCGAGCCGTAGCCCGCCGTGACCGATCTGACCGAGACGACCGGCGTCGTGCCTTCCTTCACCGGCGGTTGGGCCACTCGCGCATGGCTGCGAACCGCCCAGAGCGATTTCGTATAGTCGTCTTTCGGGCTGGAAAGCATCGAACGGGTATCGGCCTCTTCGACCTCATCGCCCCTCAGAAGAACTTTGATCCGGTCGGCCATCTGCGCCACGACCGCAAGGTCGTGCGTGATGTAGATCGCCGCCGTGTCGAACTGAGCGACGATGTCGCGGATCGCCGACAACACCTCGATTTGCGTGGTCACGTCGAGCGCCGTTGTCGGTTCGTCGAAGATGATCAGGTCGGGGCGGCAGGACATGGCCATCGCGGTCATCGCGCGCTGAAGCTGACCGCCCGAGACCTGGTGCGGATAGCGGAACCCGATCTCTTCGGGATTGGGCAGCCGCATCCTGCGATACAGCTCGACCGCGTCCCGCTCTGCTTCACTCCGGCTCATGACGCCATGCTGAACTGGCGCTTCGCTGTACTGGTCGATCAGCTTGTGGGCGGGATTGAAGCTTGCCGCTGCGGATTGGGCGACGTAGGCGATGCGCTTTCCGCGCAGGCTACGCCTCTCGCTTTCGGTCGCATTCCGCAGGTTGATCCCGTCGAAGTCGATCGTCCCGCCAGAAATGCGGCAGCCGTCACGCACGAAGCCCATGGCCGCAAGGCCCAGCGTCGACTTGCCCGCGCCTGACTCGCCGATCAACCCGAGCACCTCACCCTTGCGGAGCGTCAGGTCCACGCCCTTGATGATAGGCGACCAGGTTTCCTCCGAACGACCGTCGATCTCGATGCCGCGCATGGTCAGGAGGACAGGCTTTTCGGTCGTGTCTTTCATTGCCTCACTCCTTCAACCCGCTCGCCCGATGCAGCATCCAGTCCACGACGAAGTTGACCGCGACCGTCAGCAACGCGATTGCGCCGGCGGGCAGAAGCGGCGTGACGTCGCCGAAGGTGATCAGTGCTGCATTCTCGCGCACCATGGATCCCCAGTCGGCCGTGGGCGGCTGAACACCGACGCCGAGGAACGACAGGGCGGCGATTGTCAGGAACACGAAACAGAACCGCAGCCCGAACTCGGCCACCAGCGGCGCCATGGCGTTGGGCAGGATTTCACGTGTGATAAGTCGCCAGAGCCCCTCGCCGCGAAGCTTCGCCGCCTCGATATAGTCCATCACCACAATGTTCAGCGCGACGGATCGGGCCAGACGGAAAACGCGTGTCGAGTCGATGACCGCGATGACCAGGATCAGGGTGATGATCGATGTCCCGAAAATCGCCAGCAGAAGCAGCGAGAAGATCAGCGAAGGTATCGCCATAAGGATGTCGACAACCCGGCTTAGAACTTGATCGAGCCAGCCCCCCACCGTCGCCGCGAGAAGGCCAAGGATCGAGCCGATGGCGAAAGCGAGTGCTGTCGTCGCGAAGGCAATGCCGACCGTGTTACGCGCGCCGAAGATCAGGCGTGAAAACATGTCGCGGCCGAGGTTGTCGGTACCGACGAGGTGGGTCGAGTCCCACGGCAGGAACTGCTGCCCCACGACCGCGCGTTCGGCAAACGGCGCGATCAAGGGCGCGAAGATCGCAGTGACGATGTAGAGAAGGATCACGAACATGCCGAAGGCTGCCGTAAGCGGGGCGGACCTCATGGTCCTTGCAAGAGATCCGCGTGTTACGGCGACCGCGAAGGCGCGGAACAGCCAACCCACCGCCAGCGCGGCAGCGATGGCAACTGCGATCCAGAACAGAGTGATTAGAACGCTCATCCCGGCCCTCTCCTATTTGCGGTGGATCAGACGCGGGTTCGACAGAGTCGAAAGCACGTCGGCGAGAAGGTTGAGAAGCACATAGGCCGCGGCGAAGATTAGCGCGACCGCCTGCACTACGGGGATATCGCGCTTGGACACGCTGTCCACCATCAGCTGACCCAGGCCCGGATAGACGAAGACGACCTCGACGACGACAACTCCGGTGATGAGATAGGCGAGGTTCAGCGCGACGACGGTGATGATCGGTGCCAGTGCGTTTGGCAGAGCATGCTTGATGATCACGCGCATCGGCTTCATGCCCTTCAGGCGCGCCATCTCGATATAGGGCGAGGCAAGTAGATTGATGATCGCGGCCCGCGTCATCCGCATCATGTGCGCGGTCACCACCAGCGTCAGCGTCAGTGCCGGCAGAAAGGCGCGGTAGAGCTTCTCTCCGAACGCTGTCGAGTCGTCGATACGTGTAAGCGACGGGAACAGGCCCGACTGCGCAAGAACGAAGATCAAGATGTAGGCGACGAAGAACTCGGGAAACGAGATGGACGTCAGCGCCATGGCGTTCGCGGAGCGGTCAAAGATGGAGTTCCGAAACAGTGCGGCGAGAATGCCGAGCATAAGCGAAAGCGGCACGGCGATCGCCGCTGCGTAGAGCGCAAGAAAGAGCGTGTTGCCAAGCCGCGCCGAAATCAGGTCCGAGATCGGCCGCCGATTTGCGAGCGAAGTACCGAAATCACCCTGCACCGCCCCGGAAAGCCAGTTGAGGTAGCGCGTATGCGCCGGCAGATCGAGCCCAAGCTCTCGCCGGAAAGCCGCAAGCGTTTCTTCGGTCGCGGACTGCCCGAGCATCGCCTTGGCGAGGTCGCCGGGCAACATCTCGGTCGCCGAGAAGATGATGATCGATATGATGAGCAGCGTCAGCAGCCCAAGACCCAGGCGCTTGGCGATCATCGACCATATCGTGGACACGACAGCCCCCCTCGTTGGTTATTGGCCGCCCCGAATGGCAGCCGTCTTTGGCTCCATCAGGAGCGAAAAGGCCCCGGCGCTATCGCCGGGGCCCTCTATGATCAGGCGAACCACCAACGCTCGATGGCGCGGAAGCCATCCAGTGTCCAGTTGGCCGCGACCTGTTCCTCGTGGGCCACCTTCTCCGACATCGCCATGACGTAGCTGGCATACATCGGCACAACGGTGCTCCCCTGGTTCGAAAGGATGTCCTGCATTTCGTAGTACATGCCGCGACGCGTATCTTCGTTAAGCTCGGACCGCGCAGCGAGAAGCAGTTCGTTGAACCTCTCGTTTTCCCAGAAGCTTTCGTTCCAAGGTGCGCCGGACGCATACGCGGTCGAGAACATCCAGTCTTCGGTCGGGCGACCACCCCAGTAAGAGGCGCACCAGCCCTTCTTCATCCAGACGTTGTCCCAATAGCCATCGTTCGGTTCGCGCACGACCTCGATCGTGATACCGGCGGCGGCGGCCTTTTCCGAATACAGGACCGCGGCATCGACCGAACCCGAAAACGCGGCATCGGCTGCTGAAAGCTGGACGGTAAGGCTGTCCATGCCAGCTTCCTTGAGGTAGAACTTCGCCTTGTCCGGATCGTAGGTGTGCTGCTCCAGATCCGCGTTGTAATAGCGGTTCGACGGGCCGATCGGATGGTCGTTGCCGATGCTGCCGTAACCACCAAGAACCTTGTCCACCATCTCTTGCCGGTCGAGCGCGTATTTAAGCGCCTGACGGACATTGTTGTCCGAGAACGGTGTGGCCCGCGCATCCATCGGGAAGACGTAATGCTGGGTACCGGTCGTGGACAGGATCTTGATGCCAGGCGCACGCTTCAGCAAGCTCACGGTGTTGACGTCAACAGGGTCGATCACGTCGACTTCCCCGGTGATGAGCGCGTTCTGACGTGCCGCCGCGTCGTGGATCGACAGAAGTTCGACGGCGTCGAAATGCGCACGATCCGTCTTCCAGTAGTTCGGATTGCGCGTAAGCTTGGCCGCTACGCCGGGTTCCCAGCTGTCGATCATATAGCCGCCGCAGCCATCCGTTGTCGTCGGATCGATCTTGCCATCCGCCGAGGGGAGGATCGGCAGGTGATAGTCCGACATGATGAACGGGAAGTCGGCATTGCCCGCGTTCAGCGTAAAGATCACTACGCTGTCGCCATCGGCCTTGATGTCGGTGATCGGATCGACGATCGGCTTGGCGGCCGATTTACTGTCTTCGCCGCGGTGATAGTTGATCGAGGCGACAACGTCGTCCGCCGTGACGGTCTTACCGCTGTGATAGGTCACACCCGAACGCAGCTTGATGGTCCAGGTCGTCGCGTCGGGCGAGGCTTCCCAGCTTTCGGCGACTTCACCGACCAGCGAACCGTCGGCCGCGATCTCGGTCAGGTAGCCGCAACGTGCTGTGTGAAGCACCTGAACGAACTGCGAATCCCACGTTGCCGGATCATTGCTGTCGGTGGTGCTGCCGCTTCCCTGAGCGACGCGGAGCGTTCCGCCCTTGTTGGGCTGCGCCGCAGCTTTGCGCATGCTTGCTGGCAGGATAAGTCCGGCCGCGCCAAGCGCGGTTGCCCCTTTGAGAAGCCCGCGGCGGCTGAGTCCAGACATCTTGCGGTCGTATTCGGTCATGATTTCCTCCGAGTTGTTTTATGTTTGTTTTGCGTTCGATTACGGCGGTGCGGCGGCGCAGCGTCAACCCTCTATCTGACTTTTTTGATACGCGGCGCGATCAAGCCAAGTGGGGTTGATTTCGACACCCCAACCAGGCCCATCTGGAATCGTCAGCTTTCCGTCGCTGACAGCATAAGGCTTCCCCACGAACAAGTCTTCCTGCCAGGGATAGTAATCTGAGCCCTCAATGGAGAATTCCAGATACTTCCCGGCATTCGGGATCGCCCCCAAAAGGTGCATCGTGCAGATCGTCACGAGCGAAAGGTTGGCACTGTGGGGCGTGCAGGGCAAACCCGCGGCGGCCGCCATTTCAGCGACGAGAAGCGTTCGGGCGATCCCGCCCATATACATCACGTCAGGCTGCACGATATCGACCGCGCGCATGTCGATCATGCGGGCCCACGTCGCCAGATCCCAGTCCTGCTCTCCACCCGTCACATCGAGGTCGAGTGCATCGGTCACCTGTTTCGTTTGAGCCAGTTCCCAATATGGACAGGGTTCCTCGTAGTGCGAGATTCCCTCGGCTTCGAGCAACTGGCCCACCTCGATCGCGCGGGCGGGCGTGAAACCAGAGTTCGCATCGACGAGCTTTGCCACGCCATCGCCAAGCGCCCGCGCGACGGTGGGAACAACCGCCTCCGTCCGGCCCGGCCATTCGTCCACATCCCGCCCGCATTCCGCGCCAACACGCCATTTGAAGGCATCAAAGCCGTATTCGTCGCGCAGCCTGCACAGCCGCGCCGCCTCGTCTTCAGGGGTAATGTCGCGCTTCATGGAAGACGCATATGCGCGGATGCGGCCCGGTTTACCGCCCAGAAGCTCCACGACCGGCTTCTCTTCGCGCCGGCCGAGCAGGTCCCACAAAGCCGTATCTAGCCCGGCAAGTGCCCTGCACCGGTAGGAACCGGGGAACTTGTGCTCCTTTTCCTCGATCCGCTGCACGAGGCCGAGAATGTCGTCGGTCCCCTGCCCCAGTGCATGTGGCGCGATCTGACGGTGGAAGACCTGAGCGGTGATATCGGCATTGTAGGTGGAGCATTGCCCCCATCCGATGGAGCCATCATCCGTCGTCGCGCGGACAAAACAGACAAACTCGTTCGAGAAGGTCTCGAGACACGAGATCTCGGCCATCAGGAACAGCTCTCCAATGGGCTCGGCATTCTTTTCGGCATCCCCGGTCCAGTAGCGACCGGGGATGACTATGGCGCGTTGCTAAATGGCGATGAAACCAGAAGCGACGCTCATATCGACAAATGCGACATTATTTGCGCCGATCGTTGACTGACGGGTCAATAAACTGAACCTCAACGATTTGCTCGAAAAACGTCACTCCGGCTCCGCACCGAGATCCACATCGGAAACAAGCCTTAAGCATTGAAGTGAGCCGATCGAGCTCGCTCTTCTTCGTTTCAGTCGCACGACCGTCTAACGACCACGACCCACAACAGCTTGACCGTGTGCGACAATAGGTTCACTTTTTTGAAACTCGCAGCGGCTTTGGAGGCCTGCCGGTTCATGTTCAGCAAAGGCATCACGCTCAAGGCGCTCGAGCTTTTCGAGACGATCGCGCAAACCGGCACAATCGCGGAGGCCGCGCGACGCGCGGACCTGAGCTTGCCTGCCGCCTCCCAGCAGCTTTCCAACCTCGAGTCGGCGATCGGATGTCCTCTCTTCGACCGCGCGCACCGGCCCCTCAGCCTGACGCCGGCCGGGCGGGTTTTCCTGTTCCGGGCACGCGAGGCGCTGAGTCAGCTGCGTCAGGCGCAGACCGAGCTGACAGTGCTCGACATTTCGCATCTGAAAAGCCTGCGGCTGGGCATGATCGACGACTTCGACAGCCAGATCACGCCCGACCTCGTCGTGGCACTCGCCAAGAACCTGAAGAACTGTGAATTCCGCCTGACCACCGCGCCGAGCCACGAAGCCATCGCCATGCTCGTCAATCGCGCACTCGACGTGGTCGTCGCAGCCTCTCCGCAAGATGCCGTCCCCGGAATGCGGGAATACGGACTACTGCGTGACCCCTACGTGCTCGCCGTACCGAGGGGGTTCGTTCTGCCGCGCAATGGCGAGATGGAGGCACTCGCGACGCTGCCGTTTCTTCGCTATGACCGCGGTACACTGATGGGACGGCAGATAGAGGCTCATCTTGCGCGCCACCATGTCGACTTGCCGGACCGCTTCGAAATTGACAGCAACCAGTCGATCATGGCGCTGGTCGCCAACGGCACGGGCTTTTCCATCACGACGCCACTCGCTCTGCTCCGGGCGCGGATATTCCTCGATCAGGTGGATCTTCATCCCCTTCCGCTGGCCGCTATGTCGCGCACGATTTCGCTATTTGCGCCGACGGATCAGGTCGGCGACAGCGCCG
>CBDUOT010000075.1:0-17612 GCA_965368915.1 uncultured Rhodobacterales bacterium
GGGCCGGGCTCGTCGGAAGACGAGTTCGAGGGCTACCTGTTCATGCGCAGCAACCCCAAGGGCGTGCATTTCGAACGCTGGCGGCATGCCTATGGCTGCGGCAAGTGGTTCCACGCGGCGCGTTGCACGGCGACGTTGGAGGTTTTCGGCACCTATTCCGCGCAGGTGACCGAGCCGCCGGCTGACATTCAGGCGAAGATCAAGGCGAAACGCCCGGATTGGGAGGGCTACAAATGAGCACGCGTCTTCAGAAGGGCGGGCGCCTGATCGACCGCTCGAAGCCCCGGAGTTTCACCTTCAACGGCAAGCGCTTTCAGGGTTATGCGGGCGACACGCTCGCCTCGGCGCTGCTCGGGCAGGACCAGATGCTGGTCGGCAGGTCTTTCAAGTACCACCGCCCGCGCGGCGTGATCGCCTCGGGCGCTGAGGAACCCAACGGCCTCGTCGGGCTCGGCGAGGGCGGCAAGTTCGAACCGAACCAGCGTCTGACCACGACCGAACTGTTCGAGGGGGCAACGACGATCAGTCAGAACCACTGGCCGAGCCTCGAATTCGACATCGGCGCGATCAACGACAAGGTCGCCAGGTTCCTGCCGGCGGGTTTCTACTACAAGACCTTCATGTTCCCGCGTTTCGCGTGGAAGCATGTGTTCGAGCCGTTCATCCGCCAATCCGCGGGCCTCGGCAAGGTGCCGAAGCACCGGGACGAGGACCGTTACGAATACGCCTATGCCTTCGCCGACCTGGTGATCGTCGGCGGCGGGATCGCGGGCCTTGCGGCCGCGCTCGCAGCCGGCAAGCAGGGCAAGCGCGTCTGGCTGGTCGAGCAGACCGCGCATTGGGGTGGACGTGCACCCGTGGACGGCGTCCAGATCGAGGGTCTGGAAGCCGCTGATTGGGTGAAGGAAGCGGTAGAAACCCTTGAAAGGATGGAGAATGTCACCCTTCGCACGCGGACGATGGCCTCGGGTCTCTATGATCACGGCTATCTGCTGATGTACGAACGCCTGGCCGATCACACGCCAGGCGACGGCCGCCCGCGCCACCGGCTTTGGCGGATGCGCGCGGGTCATGTCGTCACGGCGACGGGCGCGATCGAACGGCCGCTGAGCTTTGCTGGCAACGATATTCCCGGTGTGATGCTGGCCTCTGCGGTGCGCGACTACGTGGTGAACTGGGCGGTCAGCCCCGGCGACCGCACGGTGATCGTCACGAACAACGACGACGCGTATCGCACGGCGCTTGCGCTACTGGATGCCGGTCTGGTCGTTCCTGCCGTCATCGACGCACGGCCCGAGGCGAAGGGCGATCTGCCCGAAACCGTCCGCGCCCGCGGTGTGCGGGTTCTCGAAGGGCACGGCATCGCAAAAGTCAAGGGAAGCAAACGGGTTACGGGCGTTTCCATATGTGTCCAGGCAGGCGAGGGGGCTGAACTTGAAACCATCGCTTGCGACGCGGTCGCGATGTCGGGCGGCTGGTCGCCGGTGGTTCATCTCTGGTCCCACTGCGGCGGCAAGCTGACCTGGGACGAAACTCTGGCGATGTTCCGTCCGGATCCCAAGCGTCCGCCAACCGGTGCTGACGGCGAGGCGATGGTCACCGCCGTGGGGTCCGCCAACGGCATTCTGGCTGCGCATGACGTCCTTGCCGACGCCTATCAGGCCGTGGGCGGCAAAGGCGCCGCGCCCGGCGCGGTCTGCGCGCCCGAGGCGCCGATCCTGCCCGTCTGGATCATGCCGCAGGGCGCAGGCCCCGCTCTTCGCATGAAGATGTGGCTCGACCCGCAGAACGACGTGAAGGTCTCGGACGTGCAGCTCGCTGCGCGGGAAGGATACGAGAGTGTGGAGCATACAAAGCGCTACACCACGCTCGGCATGGCGACGGATCAGGGAAAGATAAGCAACATCAATGGACTGGCGATCCTTTCTGATTCCTTGAATCGCGCGATCCCGGAAACCGGAACGACAACCTTCCGTCCGCCCTACACACCCATCTCCATGGGGTCGATCGCCGGCGAGGCGCGGGGCGAGATATTCCAGCCCCTGCGCAAGACGCCCATGCACGAATGGCACGCGACCCACGGCGCGCATTGGGAGCCGGTCGGCCATTGGCGCCGCGCCTATTGCTTCCTGCAACACGGCGAGGGCATCCACGACGCGGTGAACCGCGAAATTCGGCAGGTCCGGAACTCGGTGGGTCTTCTGGATGCCTCGACGCTCGGCAAGATCGTCGTGAAGGGGCCTGACGCGGGCAAGTTCCTCGACATGCTCTACACGAACATGATGTCGACGCTGCCGGTCGGCAAATGCCGCTACGGCCTGATGTGCAACGAAAACGGCTTCCTTTCGGACGACGGCGTCGTGGTGCGGCTGTCCGAAGATACCTGGCTTTGCCATACGACGACCGGCGGTGCCGAGCGTATCCATGGCTGGATGGAAGACTGGCTGCAGTGCGAGTGGTGGGACTGGAAGGTCTACACCGCCAACGTGACAGAGCAATACGCCCAGGTGGCAATTGCGGGCCCCAACGCACGGAAGTTGCTTGAGAAACTCGGCGGAATGGACCTGTCGAAAGAGGCGCTGCCGTTCATGGAATGGCGCGATGGCACGCTTGGCGGCTTCCGCGCACGAGTTCATCGCATCTCGTTCTCGGGCGAGCTGTCGTTCGAGGTCGCCGTGCCCGCATCCGAGGGTCTGGCGTTCTGGAAGGCGCTGATCGAGGCGGGCGAGGAATTCGGCGTATCGCCTTACGGCACCGAAGCCATGCACATCATGAGGGCCGAGAAGGGCTTCATCATGATCGGTGACGAAACCGACGGCACGGTGATCCCGCAGGATCTGGGGCTCAACTGGGCGATTTCGAAGAAGAAGGCGGACTATCTGGGCAAGCGCGCGCAGGAACGCAGCCATATGGTGGATCCCGAACGGTGGAAGCTCGTGGGGCTCGAGACGCTCGACGGCAGCGTGATCCCGGATGGCGTCTACGCCGTGGCCGAGGGGCGCAACGCCAATGGCCAGCGCAACACGCAAGGCCGCGTGACGTCGACCTACTATTCGCCAACGCTCGACAAGGGCATCGCGATGGGCCTCGTCAAACATGGTCCTGACCGGATGGGCGAGGTCATCGACTTCCCCGCCGACAATGGCAAGGTGGTTCAGGCGCGGATCGTCGATCCGGTCTTCTACGACAAGGATGGAGAAAAGCAGAATGTCTAAGGCAGTCAGCGCCTTGGGGGGCGTTTCTCACAAAGGGTTCGCAGAAGTCGCCGAAGCCGGTTTGCGTGGCATGATCACCGTTCGCGGCGATCTGGCATCGTCGAAGATGAAAAAGGCGGTGAAGGCCGCGACGGGCGCCTCGGTTCCCGCGCAGCGCCGGATCGAGATCGAGGGCGACAAGGCCGCGGCCTGGATGTCGCCGGACGAGCTGCTCATCCTGGTGCCGTATGAAGAGGCGCGCGCCACGGTCGACGTGCTCGAAAAAGCGCTCTCGGGCGAACACTGCCTTGTTGCCGATGTCTCGGATGCACGGGCTGTCTTCACGGTTGCGGGCGAGAAGGCTTTGGACGTACTCGCCAAGCTTTGCCCGGTCGATGTCGGAACTCTGGCCGAGGGCGAGGTCCGGCGAACCCGCGCCGCGCAGGTCGCCGCGGCGTTCTGGAAATCGGGTCCGGACGAATTCACGCTCGTCTCGTTCCGCTCGGTCGCGGGCTACGTGATGGGGCTTCTGGAAGTGTCGTCCCGGGCCGGGTCCGAACTGGGCCTCGCCTGATCCGCCAAAGGAAAGCCGCCGCCCCGTGACAGGGCGGTGGCGTGATCCGAGAGAGCGTCAGTTTATGCCGTTGGCGCGCTGAACCGCCCGAACATAGGCGATGATGCCATCGACATCGGCGCTTGTGAGCCCTTCGACCGGGGGCATGTCGCCAAATTTCCAGTGATGCGCGCGCACACCGTTTTGCACCGCAAGGTGGAACGCCTGATCGCCGTGATGGCTGGGCTCGTAATACTTGTGAATGAGCGGCGGCGCGACGCCGCTGGTTCCAGCGCCGTTTTCACCATGACAGCTGGCGCACTTTGCGTTGAAAGCGGTCTGGCCCGTCACTTCGATTCCGGTCAGATCCGCAGGTTTCACGGCGACCATAGGCGCGCCCTGTGGCGCTGACGGCGCTTGCGCGGGGGGCTGGTTGCTGATGCGGAGCGCGAACGCGCCCGCGACGATGACGGCGAGAGCCGCGACGATGTATGTCTTCTTGTTCATTCCATCCTCGAACGGTTGAGGGAGACGGCAAAGCTCGTTCTCCACGATGTGATCCTTGCTGGGCTGGGGCCGGGCACGATGGGGCATCCGGGCATCGGCTTTCCGGTCTCGGATCAGGCGTTCGGGGGGTGCAGCAAGGGTCCAACGCGCTGCAACGGACGCAGCGGAGTGTGCGGCGGGATCGGGGCGGCTATCAGTTGCCGCGTCAGGCCGACGAGGGTTGGCTGGACGATCACCACTGCGTTTGAGGGGCCGGGACAGCCGATATCGCCGCACGCAGTATCGGAATGCCCGCCGCAATTCGTCGCAGTGGCCGCTTTTTCTACCGCCGTGTCCATCGAAGTGGAATGGTGCTCTACCGTGTAATTGCAGACCCTGGAGCCATTGATCGACGAGGCGGCGGCAGCCATAGCTAAGAGCAACGCCAGGACCGGGATCGCAAGGCATGCGGCCTTCAGAAGGGCAAACGGCGCGCGAGACATGCCGGATGTCTATCAGAGAACCCTGAGATCGCAACGTCCCGAGCGTGTCGGAAGATAAAGAGCCTGTGAGCGGGAAGGTCCCGTGGCGGCTTGCCTGAGCGGATCATCTCTTCATTGCGGGGGTTTCGGAGCGCCCCGGACTTGACCTTGGGAACCTGAACGCGCTTATACGGGTTAGGCTTTCCCATAGCGCGAAAGGAATACGTCCATGGCCTTTACCCTTCCCGATCTTCCCTATGCCCACGATGCGCTCGCGTCGCTCGGCATGTCGAAGGAAACGCTCGAATATCACCACGACCTGCACCACAAGGCGTATGTCGATAACGGCAACAAGCTGATCGCGGGCACCGAGTGGGAAAACCGCCGGCTTGAGGACATCGTCAAGGGCACCTACCAGTCGGGCGCCGTGGCCCAGAACGGCATCTTCAACAACGCCAGCCAGCACTGGAACCACGCCCAGTTCTGGGAAATGATGGGGCCGGGCGAGAACAAGAAGATGCCGGGAGAGCTGGAAAAGGCGATCACCGAATCCTTCGGCTCGGTCGACAAGTTCAAGGAAGAGTTCTCGGCCGCCGGCGCTGGCCAGTTCGGTTCGGGCTGGGCTTGGCTCGTCAAGGACAAGGACGGCAGCCTGAAGGTCACCAAGACCGAGAACGGCGTGAACCCGCTTTGCTTCGACCAGACCGCGCTTCTGGGCTGTGATGTTTGGGAACACTCCTACTACATCGATTTCCGCAACAAGCGGCCCGCTTACCTCACGAACTTCCTCGACAAGCTCGTGAACTGGGAAAACGTCGCCTCGCGCCTCTGACGTGATTTCGCGACGCCATGTGATCAAGGGCCTGCTGGGATCGTTCCTGGCAGGCCCTTTTCTATCCGCCTATGCCTTCTTCGTCGAACCCGCTCTGCGGCTCCGCGTGAAAAGGTGGCGGCTTGCGCCGAAGCGCTGGACGGGTGGGCCGCTGAAGATTGCGGTCCTGTCCGATCTTCACATGGGCGAGCCCTTCGTGACGCTTGCCCGGTTGGAGCAGATCGTCGCGCGCACGAACGCGCTTGGCGCCGATCTCATCGTGATTCTCGGCGATCTGGAGGCGGGGCATCGGTTCGTGACCGCAAAGGTCTCGATGACAGAAACGGCCGAACGCCTCGCGCGGCTGTCCGCGCCGCTCGGTGTGCATGCGATCCTTGGCAATCACGACTGGTGGCACGACCGCGCCGCGCAGGCGCGTGGAGGTGGGCCCAATCGTATCGCCGAACTCTTGCGCGCGGCCGGCATCCCCGTCCTGCAGAATGACGCCGTGAAGTTGGGCGAGGGAAGCGCATCGGGTGCCTTCTGGCTCGCCGGGCTAGAGGATCAGCTTGCCATCGGCGTGGGCGACATGGAATTTCGGGGCCTCGACGATCTTTCGGGTACGCTTGCCAAGATCACCGACGACGCGCCCGCAATCCTTCTTGCGCATGAGCCTGACATATTTCCAAAGGTGCCCAGCCGTTTTGCCCTGACACTGTCAGGCCATACGCATGGCGGGCAGGTCCGGATCTTCGGCTATTCGCCGGTGGTTCCGTCGGATTATGGCAACCGCTTCGCCTATGGGCATGTGTGCGAAGAGGACCGCGACATGGTGATTTCGGGCGGAATCGGCTGTTCGATCGCACCAGTTCGTTTGGGCGTGATTCCCGAAGTCACCGTGGTGGAGATCGCCGCCGCCTGACGGCCCGTTAGGCAAAGTGCTTTCTAAGCGCGCCTTCAAGTGCGGAAACCTCGGACGCCGTTGAGATGAAGCCGCGCAGCGAGGCGTCGGCGAAGCCTTCATCAACGATGCGGTCGATCATCTGGATAAGCCCGTCCCAGTAGCCTTCGACGTTCAGCAGGACAATCGGCTTGGCATGCAGGCCGAGTTGGCGCCATGTCAGCACCTCGAAGAACTCGTCGAGCGATCCGCCACCGCCGGGCAGCACCACGATCGCGTCCGCGTTCATGAACATGACCTTCTTGCGTTCGTGCATCGTCTCGGTCACCACGATGGTCGATCGGTCGCGGTCTTGACGTTCCTGGCCCAGCAGGTGCGTGGGGATCACGCCGAACGTCTGTCCCCCGGCCTCTTCAGCACCGCGCGCGACCTCGCCCATCAATCCGACATCGCCCGCCCCGTAGACAAGCCGCCACCCGTTTCGCGCAAGCATTGTGCCGGTGTCTCGGGCGGTTGTCGCATAGGCTGGCCGCGCGCCAGTGCGCGAGCCGCAGTAGACGCAGACGGATTTGCCGGTTTGGGTCATGGTAAGGGCCTCGTGCAGGGTTTCTTTGACCCCTGATAACGGCGTTGCTATGGTCGCTCAAGCGTGCCCGGGAGGGCGCGCTACCGACGGGGGCTTAATGACGGAAGACAAGGCAGGGCGGGGCGCCGGACCGAGCGTGGGAATGTGGGTCGGCGGTGCCTTGGCAGGTGCGGCGATCGGCGCGGTCTTCTGGTACGTCGCCACGACGCGTGCGCCCCTGCCGGACGAGGAGACACCGCTCGCCCTCGTGCCTCAGAGTGAAGCAGAGGTTGAGCCCGAGGCTCCGGCAGGCGAGGCGGCACCGGCAGCGGACGCACCGACCGTTGAGGAAGCGAGCGCGGAGGCTGTGCCGGAAGCGCCCCTGGAAGAAAGTGCCGCTGCAGTTGAACCGGAAGCTGAGGCAGGCAGTGACGTCGAGCAAGCAGCACTTCCCGAAACCGCGGAACCGCAGGCGGAGGCTGAGACTGCAGGCGAGTCGCAAGAGGCGACCGAGGAACCCGTGCCGCCAAGCTTTGATACCGTGCGGGCCGAGGCGGACGGTTCCGTTCTGGTCGCAGGCCGCGCAGAGCCCGGCGCGCATGTATCCGTGCTTGTCGATGGCGCCGTGGCGACCGATGAGATTGCAGATGCGGGCGGGAGCTTCGCCGCGTTCCTATCGCTCGATCCCAGTGATGCGCCGCGGGTCCTGACCCTTGTCGCGCGGGATGCGGGCGGGATCCGGACCGCATCCGCCCAATCTGTGATCATCGCTCCGATTGCAGGCCCGGAGGAGCTGGCCGCAGTTGCGCCTGACGCTGCAGCGCCCGAGACTTCGGAAGCCGCATCCGCGGAGACGCCCGCATCGACCGAAGAGACCACAGCCGAGGAGGCTGGCACTTCGGCCTACGTGCCCGCTGCGTCCGCGCCCGTCGGTGAGGAAACGGCCCTCGCCGAGGAAGCGCCAGCAGCCGGGACAGAGGAAACCCCCGTCGAGGCAGAAACTGATGTGGCGGCAGCGGAGACGCAGACCGGGGCCACCGCTCCGGAAGTACTGATCGTCGACGAAACCGGGGTCCACCGACAAGCGACAACGCCCGTCCAGGGCGTCGTCATCGACACGATCGGATATGGCGCTGAGGGCGAGGTGCAGATCGCCGGGCGGGGCACGGCCGGACTTTTCACGCGCCTATACTTGAACAACCGGGAGATCGTGACGGCACCCATCGGGGAGACCGGTGCCTGGGCAACGGTGCTGAACGACGTCGCGCCGGGCATCTACACATTGCGGGTCGACCAGGTTGACGCGGCCGGAAAGGTCAGCGCGCGGTTCGAGACACCATTCCAGCGTGAAGCACCCGAAGCAGTCGCAGCCGCAAGGGGCGATGCCGCGCCCGAAGTCGTGCCTGCCGAACCCGCAACCCCGGCCGCGCCCGAAGCCGATGTCGCGGCGGTCGCCACGGCTGATACGGCGATTGCACGGCCCGAATCCGGATCAGAGCTTTCCGAACAGCCCCCCGGCGCGCCCGAGAAGCCGGCGCTTCTGGCCAGCGTCGTCACGGTCCAGCCCGGTTTCACACTGTGGCGGATCGCCCGGGAGAACTACGGAGAAGGGGTTCTCTATGTGAAGGTGTTCGAAGCGAACAAGGACCAGATCCGCAACCCAGACCTGATCTATCCCGGGCAGGTCTTTACGGTGCCGATTCAGTAGTCTGCTTTCGCGCCCGATTTCCCTCGCAGCAGGCGCGCACCTTTGGGTCCGCGCAGCAGCAATCGTCGAGAAGGTAGGAAATCACCCCGCCGATGCCCGATATGTCCGCAGAGTAGATGACGTTCCGAGAGACGCGGCGCGAGGTGATAAGTCCGGCATGTTCCAGCGCAGAAAGGTGGAACGACAGGCGGGAGGCGGAAACATCGAGCCGCCTTGCGATCTCGCCCGCCGAAAGCCCGTCGTGACCGGCCGAGACCAGTGCACGGACGAGTTCCAGCCGCGTCTCATTGGCAAGGGCGGACAGGGCGAGAAGGGCTTTACTCTGATCCATGCTTCAATTACTCATGAACTGTTGAATTAACGCCCTTGATAGCCGAGACGGACTCTGCGATCAAGCGGCAGAAAAACGCGTTTGAGAGGCGGCAGTGCCATGGCGGGCGATTCCCAAGTGAACGACGGGTGGCAGCGGAGTGCCCGCACCCTGAAGCGCGTCGCGCCCTATCTCTGGCCCGACGACGCAAGTTGGGTCAGGCGGCGCGTCGTGTTGTCACTCATCGCTCTGTCGATGGCCAAGGTCATCTCGGTGCTCACGCCGTTCCTCTACAAGGCGGCGGTCGACGCCCTGACGGGGGAGGGGCGTGACGATGCCTGGCTTCTGGCCGTCGGTGCGATCGGGCTGACGGTGGCTTACGGGATCGCCCGTGTGGGTTCCATCGGGTTCAACGAACTTCGCGACGTGCTTTTCGTTCGCGTCGCTCAGCGGGCGCTCAGAAAGCTCGCGCTGGAAACGTTCACGCATATCCATCGCCTGTCGATGCGCTACCATATCACGCGCAAGACCGGAGGATTGAGCCGCATCATCGAGCGCGGGGTGAAGGGCGTGGAATTCCTGCTGCGCTTCATGCTTCTTTCGGTGGGGCCGCTGATTCTCGAACTCACGATGGTAACGATCATCTTCGCCGTGGTCTTTGACTGGCGATATGCGGCGGTGGTCCTACTGACGATCGCGCTTTACGTCACCTACACGTTCAAGGTTACGGAGTGGCGGGTGAAGATCCGGCGCGAGATGAACGCGCAGGACACCGACGCGAACCAGAAGGCGGTGGATAGCCTTCTGAACTTCGAAACGGTGAAGTATTTCGGCGCCGAATTGCGTGAGGCCGATCGCTACGACGCGGCCATGAAGGGCTACGAGTCGGCGGCGATCAAGACCGGCCAATCGCTGTCCGCGCTGAACTTCGGACAGTCTCTTCTGATCAATTCGGGTCTTATCGTCGTCATGGTCATGGCCGCGCAAGGCGTGCGGTCGGGGGCGCTGACGGTGGGCGATTTCGTCATGGTCAACGCGTACATGATTCAGATCACCATGCCGCTGAACTTCCTCGGCACGGTCTATCGCGAAATCCGTCAGGCGCTGGTCGACATGGGCGAGATGTTCGACCTTCTCGAACAGCCCGCCGAGATTACCGACAAGCCCGGTGCGCCGGATCTTGTGGTCAAGGGTGGCGAGGTCGAACTCGACAACGTCCGCTTCGATTACGAGACAGCGCGACCGATCCTCAAGGGCGTGAGCATCCGGGCGGGCGCGGGCGAGACGGTGGCCATCGTCGGGCCGTCGGGGTCGGGCAAATCCACGATCGGGCGGCTCCTGTTCCGGTTCTACGATGTCACGGGCGGGGCGCTGAAAATCGACGGTCAGGACGTGCGCGACATCACGCAGGATTCCCTGCACGCCCAGATCGGCGTCGTGCCGCAGGACACGGTCCTTTTCAACGACACGATCCTGTACAACATCGCCTATGGTCGCCCCGAAGCGAGCCACGAGGAAATGATCGCGGCGGCAAAGGCTGCCAAGATCCACGACTTCGTCATGTCCTTGCCTGAAGGCTATGAAACCAAGGTCGGCGAACGCGGGCTGAAGCTGTCGGGCGGCGAGAAGCAGCGCGTGGGCATTGCGCGGACGCTTCTCAAGAACCCGCCGATCCTGCTTCTGGACGAGGCGACGTCGGCGCTCGATACCCAGACCGAACGGGACATCCAGGACAGCCTGAAGGCGATGGGCGAGGGGCGGACCGTCATCACCATCGCGCACCGTTTGTCGACCATCGCCGACGCAGACCGGATCGTGGTTCTGGAAAAGGGCGAAGTGGTCGAAGAGGGCCGGCATGAGGCGCTGCTGGCGCGCGGCGGGCGTTACGCTGCAATGTGGGAACGCCAGTCCGCGGAGGAAGAGCCGGAGGCAGCCGACGGGTCGCCCTCGGCGCGTCTCGCCTAGACGCTAAGCGCGAACCGCCCTTGCCGACCGCATGTCGGCCGGGGCGGGCTTGGCAAGGGCTTGGCCTTGCGTGTAAGAGGGGCCCGACGAAGGGCCGTGAAGGCCCCGACCGGTGGGAGTGGCCTGTGAGCGAGACCGACAGTTTCATCGATGAGGTGACCGAAGAGGTCCGCCGCGACAAGCTTTACGCCATGTTCCGCAAATACGGCTGGATCGCCGCACTTCTCGTGCTGCTCATCGTCGGCGGCGCGGCGTGGAACGAATGGCAGAAGGCCCGGGCCGAGACGGAGGCGCGCGCTTTCGGCGATGCGGTTCTGGCAGCGCTCGACAGCGATGACCCCGCCGCGCGCGTGGCCGCGCTCGACGGGCTTGCCCCCGAGGGGG
The DNA here is from genome assembly GCA_965368915.1 of uncultured Rhodobacterales bacterium. Classification (GTDB taxonomy): domain Bacteria; phylum Pseudomonadota; class Alphaproteobacteria; order Rhodobacterales; family Rhodobacteraceae; genus Albidovulum. The sequence goes on from CBDUOT010000075.1 coordinate 11,360, forward strand.
CGGGACGTCAGGCCGTGATCGGATTTATTGCCGCCGACGAGGCGTTGAAGGCGGGCGATCGGGAGGCAGCCGCGGCGCGCCTTGCCGAGATTGCCGAAAATGACGAACTGTCCGTCAGCCTTCGGGAACTGGCACGTCTGAAGTCGGTCATTCTCGCCGGGGCTTCCATGACGCCCGAAGCGCGCGACGCGGCGCTTGCCGATCTGGCGCGGCCGGGCGCGCCCTACCGCGTGCTCGCGATGGAGCAGCAGGCGATCGCAAAGCTTGAGGCCGGGCAGAGCGAAGAAGCGCTGAAGCTTCTCAACCAGATTCTGCAGGAACCGGACGCGACCACGGGCTTGCGCCGTCGCGCGACAGAGTTGATTGTGGTCCTCGGTGGTGAACCCGAGGCGGCGTGATCCGAACCGGTAGGGATGCGGAGCAGGCATCCGCGGTCGAGAGTGAGGGGGCAGGCAAGGTGAAAACGTTCCGATCCATGAAGGCCCTTGCGGTGCTGGCACTTCTTGCCGGCTGCGCGGACCGAGAACCCATCCTCGAAGGCGAGCGGCTGGACCCCCGCGCAGCGGTGACGGGAGAGGTGGCCATTGCTGCCGGCCAGAACCCCGTTCCGATCGGGCTTCCCGGCGCATCCGTGAATGCGGACTGGACGCACCGGGCCGGCAATGCCGCGCACCGGCCTGTCCATGCGGCGCTGTCGCCGTCGCCGGCCCAGATGTGGGCTGCGCCGATCGGCGAAGGGGACGGACGCAAGAACCGGATCACGGCCGCCCCGGTCGTGGCAGGCGGACGGATCTTCACGCTCGACGCCAATGCGACCGTGACCGCGACGGCTTCGAATGGCGCTACGCTGTGGCAGACCGACCTGACGCCAAGAACCGAACGCTCGGGCGATGCCTCGGGCGGCGGGCTTGCCTACGGCGAGGGCCGGGTCTTCGCGACCACCGGTTTCGGAGAGCTCGTGGCCATTGATCCCGCGAGCGGAGCGGTCGCCTGGCGTCAACGCTTCGACGCCGCAGTGGGCGGTGCCCCCGCGGTGATGGATGGCCGGGTCTATGTCGTTGCCCGCGATGCCGCCGCTTGGGCGGTGCGCGCCAGCGACGGCAAGATTGAATTCGTTCTTCCGGGCACGCCGTCGCCCTCTGCCGTGGCGGGGGCCTCGGCTCCGGCCGTTGACGCGCGCCAGACGATCTTTCCCTTCTCCTCGGGTCAGCTTGTTTCCGTCGATAGGACGAATGGCACCGGTCTCTGGATCGCCAACGTTGCAGGCCAGCGCCGCGGCCGCGCCTATGCCGCCCACAGCGACCTGACGGGCGATCCCGTCATCGCTGACGGTGTCGTCTATGCCGGAACCTCGGCCGGCCGTCTGGCCGCGCTGGATGCCGATACCGGCCTGACGCTATGGTCCGTGCGCGACGGAGCGACCAGCCCTGTCGTCGTGGCGGGCGGCGCCGTCTTCTTCGTCAACGACGAGGATCAGCTGATGCGCCTGAACGCGAGCGACGGCAGCACCGTCTGGCGCATCGACATGCCCTATTTCACGAAGGATCGCGACAAGCGCCGGCGCACCATCTACGCCCATTACGGGCCGGTTCTGGCCGGTGGGCGGCTGGTGCTCGCGTCGTCCGACGGGCTGATCCGAAGCTTCGATCCGGCCTCGGGCGCCCTTGTCCAGACCGTCGACATGGGCGATGGCGCAGCTGCCGCGCCTGCGGTCGCGGGTGGCACGCTCTATGTCGTGACGAAATCCGGTCGGCTGAGGGCTTTCCGCTAGGCGCCAATCCGTGTAAAGGGGCGGCTTCGTCCTGTCAGGAAACGCGTCATGAGCTTCACACTTGCTATTGTCGGCCGCCCGAATGTCGGCAAATCCACGCTGTTCAACCGGCTCGTGGGCAAGAAGCTCGCGCTTGTCGATGACCAGCCGGGTGTCACGCGCGACCTGCGCGAGGGCGAGGCGAGGCTGGGCGATCTGCGCTTCATCGTGATCGACAGCGCCGGGCTTGAGGATGTCACAGACGACAGTCTTCAGGGGCGGATGCGACGTCTGACCGAACGCGCGGTCGAGATGGCGGATGTCTGCCTTTTCGTCATCGATGCGCGCGCGGGCGTTACCCCTACTGATCAGGTCTTCGCAGACATTCTGCGCAAGAAGAACGCGCATGTGATCGTCGCCGCCAACAAGGCGGAGGGGCACGCGGGCGATGCGGGCGCGCTTGAAGCCTATTCCCTGGGGCTGGGGGAGCCTTTGCGCATCTCAGCCGAGCATGGCGAAGGGCTGGATGACCTCTACCGGGCGCTCGTCCCGCTTGCCGAGGAATTCGAGGCGCGTGCCGCCCGCGATGCGCCCGAGGTCGATGTCGACGTCACGGATGCGGATGCGGAGGAGGGGCCGCGCAAGCCCACCCGCGAAAAGCCGCTTCAGATCGCGGTCATCGGGCGTCCGAACGCAGGCAAGTCAACGCTCATCAACAAGATCATCGGCGAGGATCGTCTGCTGACCGGCCCCGAGGCGGGAATCACGCGCGATGCGATCTCCGTCGCTGCCGACTTCATGGGAACGCCTGTTCGAATCTTCGATACGGCGGGTATGAGGAAGCGTGCAAAAGTCACTGACAAGGTTGAGAAATTATCCGTTGCGGACGGTCTTCGCGCTGTTCGGTTCGCCGAAGTCGTCGTTGTCCTTCTCGATGTCGATATCCCGTTCGAACAGCAGGACCTGCGCATCGCCGATTTCGCCGAAACGGAGGGCCGCGCGGTCGTCGTTGCGGCCAACAAGTGGGACCTCGAAGAGGACAAGTCCACCAAGCTGAAAGACCTGCGGGAGGCGTTCGAACGGCTTCTTCCTCAGCTCAAGGGCGCACCGCTGGTCACCGTGTCCGCCAAGACGGGCAAGGGGCTAGACCGGCTGCACGCCGCGATCGAAAAGGCCTATGATGTCTGGAACCGTCGCGTCACGACGGCGAAGCTGAACCAATGGTTGTCGGCGATGACCGAGGCGCATCCGCCCCCGGCGCCGGGCGGGCGGCGCATCAAGCTGCGTTACATGACCCAGGTGAAGACGCGGCCGCCGGCCTTCGTCGTGATGTGCAACCATGCCGATCAATTACCGGAAAGCTATTCGCGCTATCTTGTCAACGGCTTGCGCGCTGACTTTGATATGCCGGGCACGCCGATCCGGCTGACCTTCCGCGATCAGGGCGACAAGAATCCGTTCAAGGACCGGAAGTTCCACACGCCGTCGCGGCTGCGGAAGCACAGGGGCAAGCAGGTCAAGAAGGACTGAGCCGCGCGCTTCACCGCGCCACGCGCCAGGTGCCTATCGCCACGAAGGCAACTCCCACGCCCGCAAGCAGGGAGACGATCGGCGCCGCAGTGAGATTGGCGACCAGCACTCCAAGCAGCGCCCAGACCACCGTCACCCCGTATTCCGGTGCGCGGTGCAGGCTTCGCTGAATGGTCAGGGCGAGTGCGACGACGAGGGCCAGCATGACGACTGCGGTGGCCGTACCGCTCAGTATGCCCCAACCTTGCAGCACCACCCCGAGCGAGACCGTCGCGGCAGCGCTGAGCCATCCCGCATAGACCGCGAGCGGGGCGAGCAGCAACCAGCGGTCTGGTTGGGGCTTCGCACTGAATGCTGCAACCAGCGCCAGGCCGAGCATCGCCCAGATCACCACGGTGGCGATGACCGGGTTCAGCGACGCGACCTGTAACCAGGTGATCCCGAGGACGAGAGAACCCATCAGCGGCCACCGCACCGCGTCCCAGGCGTTATCCTCGTCCCGTTTCAGAAGGCCGAACCCCGCATGTGCGATCAGCCAGAGATAGATCACCAGCCAGATCGAAAAGGCGTATCCGGCCGGCTGGATCGGCGCATGCTCGAACGGGACCGGAAAGTCGCCCGGATCATATCCGGCGAAGGACGGGCTGAAGAGTGGCGCGGCGGCAAAGCCGATCGCGGCGACGAAAAGGAGGATAGCTTTCATGCGGTTCATGTCTCTACTACGCATGAGCCGCCATTTCGGTTCACTTTTTGTCAGACGAGCGTGCCTTCGGGCGTCAGCCGGGTTTTGCCGCCCAGCCACGGATGCAGCGCTTCGGGCAGGTTGACCGATCCGTCGGCCTGCTGTCCGTTTTCCAGCACCGCGATCAGGCAGCGCCCGACGGCAAGGCCCGAGCCATTCAGGGTATGCACGAAGTCCGGCTTGCCGCCTGCGGGGCGGTAGCGTGCATTCATGCGCCGCGCCTGAAAGTCGCCGCAGACGGAGACCGAGGAAATCTCGCGGTACTTGTCCTGTCCGGGCAGCCAGACCTCGATGTCATGCGTCTTGCGGGCGCCAAAGCCCATGTCGCCGGTGCACAGGACAATCGTGCGGTAGGGCAGGCCGAGCCGTTCCAGTACGGCCTCGGCGCACTTGGTCATGCGGTCGTGTTCGGCCAGCGACGTGTCGGGCGTGGTGATCGACACCATCTCGACCTTCTCGAACTGGTGCTGGCGGAGCATGCCGGAGGTATCCTTGCCCGCGCTGCCCGCCTCGGACCGGAAGCACTGGGTGTGCGAGGTCATGCGGATCGGAAGCTGCGCCTCGTCAAGGACGTCACCCGCGACAGTGTTCGTGAGAGTAACTTCCGACGTCGGGATCAGCCACCAGCCGTTCGTCGTCTGGTAGCTGTCCTCGGCGAACTTCGGAAGCTGGCCGGTGCCCAGCATCGCGTCGTCCTTCACGAGAACCGGGGTGATCGTCTCCGTCAGGCCGTGTTCGGTCGTGTGAAGGTCGAGCATGAACTGGGCAAGCGCGCGGTGGATGCGGGCGACGCCGCCGCGAAGCAGAACGAACCGGCTGCCCGACAGTTTCGCCGCCGTTTCGAAGTCCATGCCCTGCTTGACGCCCGCGATGTCGAAGTGCTCGACCGGCGTGAAGTCGAACTTGCGCGGCTCGCCCCAGCGGTGGATTTCGACGTTGTCGTCCTCGTCCGCGCCCTCGGGGACGTCGTCGAGGGGCAGGTTCGGGATCGTCAGGAGTAGATCGCGAAGACGGGCGTCTTCGGCGGCCGCTTCCTCGTTCAGCTTCGCGACCTCGGCCTTCTTTTCAGCGACGAGCGCGCGGAGGCGTTCGAATTCGGCGTCGTCGCCCTTGGCCTTCGCCGCGCCGACCTCTTTCGAGGCGGCGTTCTGGGCGGCTTGGGCGGTTTCGGCGGCGAGGATCCCGGCGCGGCGGGCCTCGTCGAGCCTCAGGATTTCCGGCGAGAGGGGGGAGAGGCCGCGCCGGGCGAGGGCCGCGTCGAAGGCGGCGGGGTTCTCTCTGATCTGCCGGATATCGTGCATTTTCTCACCTATTCCCGAGTCCGTTCGGAGGCGAGTTATGCCCGATCGGGGGGACAAGGGGAACCGTGAAAATCGGGGGCGGGATCACGGGGTTTTAGGGGTGAAATATTTCGTAAGTTGTTGAAAATAATGTATATTGACCATTCCGTTAACCGGACCGTAACTCGTTTCACTCTTCTTCGGGCGGTTTCGACGGCTGCGGTGGTCACCACCTTAACCCTGTGGCGCGACGGGACCCGGCTCATCAATGGAGAGTTCGTCGCGGCGCATACCGCGGGCGAAGATGGCGTATCCGAGTCGGTTGACGTAGCTCTCCTCCCCCCAGACAGCGACCGTGAACTTTAGCCGGATACGCAAGAGGTTGCGCTTCGGCCCCTGCTCGCCAACCGAATCCCATGAAAGGTCGCGGATCACGAAGGCCTGCTTGTCATCCTCGTCGGCATTATGCTGCAGAACGCCGTCGATGGTGACCTTCGGAACCACCGCCGTGATGTCGTTCCAATAGGGCCCGACGATCAGGCGCACGTCGTATTCTGAGCCGCTATCCGTGACACCGGCCAGCCGGTTTGCCTTCTCTGGATAGCAGTCCACACTGCCCGAGGCGGCGACATGCACTTCTTGTTCACCGGATTTGGGAAATTGAAGACGGTATTCGGGATCGGTTTTGTAGCCCTCACGGATCGTGGCGGTCATGGTAACCTCCTGGTTGCGTATTGACGGTCAAAGATACGCCAGGCGCGAATGCAGGGCCTGATCTGCGTCAACGCGGTGAGGCGCGCGCGCGAATTGAAGCCCTTCCCGGAGGATCCAACGGCTGCAAGGGGTCGGGCGCCGCCGGCCGATCTTCGAAGCATCGGGGTACACGTGGACGGCAACGTATCGTCACTGCCGCCCCGCCTTGCAAAGCCCCGTTCCCGACTATAGGTTCCC
>CBDUOT010000076.1:0-17437 GCA_965368915.1 uncultured Rhodobacterales bacterium
TCAACTGGATAGAGCAGCTGACTTCTAATCAGCAGGTTGAGGGTTCGAGTCCTTCCGGGATCGCCAAATAATCATTTGAAACCAATTAGTGCCTGTCCACGTGGCAGCGCGCCCATTTAGGGCTCCCGTGTCGTGGGTGCCTAGTGTCCGCGAGTGGTCGAGTCTTAACCAGAATTGTAGGAGGCGCGAACACAGAATCGCGCGTGGAGTCGTCGATGGTGAGGTTGGCGACGAAAATCGCGCTCTGTCACCATGCACAACGTTGATTGACGCGACCGGTATCAACTCCGAAGCGGCTGGGGTGATCAAACGTGCGACGCATTGACCACCTAAATCCCGGATGTCGGGCACGTTCCCAGCGCCAGAAAACGCCAGTTTCAGTGGGCGCCCATCGAAACGTTCAACCTCTTGAAGCGCGGGATCGCACAGTCGGCGCGCCCGCATGAAAGTTCAGCGCGTTCGTCACGGTGAGCGAGCGGTATCTCACGTTCATCGGGCAGTGTAGACAAGGTCTGCACAGGAATCCGCTCGAAGGACTGAACTGGTAGTGGACCAATCCTGCAGCGCGCTTCAATGTGCAGTACGTGCGCATATGGGCGAGGCCCCTCAAAACGATATGAATTCTGTATTTCGACATTTTCTGCAAAAGCATCCGACGTTCGCGGCGAATAGAGTCGGCCGATGACTGAAAACTCCGACGAACTCTTGACCCTGAAACTGACCGGTCGGCTCGTGATCGGCAGGGTCGAAGAGGTTCGCTCCGAAATCCTCCATGCCATGGATGCGCGCAACGTCGTGGTCGATCTTTCCGGCGTTGAGGCGATGGACACCGCGGGCGCGTGGTTGATTGCGGATCTCGAAGCGCATGTGGTCGGGCGAGGAGGGCACCTCGAAGTCATCGGCGGCTCTGCGGTGCAGGCGGAGCTGTTGGATGTGGTCAAGAAGAACATCCCGCCCAAGGTGCCGCCCGAGAAGACGCGCCATGACCTTGTGGCTTGGCTGGAAACGGTTGGACAGGCGACGTGGCAGGGCACTCAGACCGCAATCGAAATGCTTGGGTTTCTGGGTGTGGTCGTGGCGCGGATGATGACGGTCATGGTGCGGCCGCGCCGTCTGCGCTTTACCTCGGTTGTCTTTCACATGCAGGAAATCGGGGTGAACGCGATCCCGATCGTATCGCTGATGGCCTTCCTGATCGGGGTCGTTATGGCATTTCAGGGCGCCGTTCAGTTACGGCAATTCGGCGCCGAAGTCTTCGTGGTGGATTTGATCGCGATCTCGGTTCTCCGCGAACTCGGCATTCTGCTCACGGCGATTATCGTCGCCGGACGGTCGGGCGCGGCCTTCACCGCTGCCATCGGATCGATGAAGATGCGCGAAGAGGTCGACGCCATGCAGACCTTCGGGCTGGACCCGATCGAGGTGCTCGTCCTGCCGCGCGTGATCGCGCTTGTCATTGCACTGCCGTTGCTCGGGTTCGTTGCCGACGTCATGGGGCTTGTTGGTGGGGCGCTCATGTCCTGGGCCGAGCTTGGAGTCTCGCCCGGAATGTTTCGAACGCGCCTCTATGACTCGGTCGATGTCTGGCACTATGCCGTCGGGCTGATCAAGGCGCCCTTCTTTGCCATGATCATCGGCATTGTGGGCAGCTACGAGGGGTTGAAGGTCGGTGGCAACGCGGAATCGCTTGGTCGTCTCACCTCGACGTCCGTCGTGCTCTCGATCTTTCTTGTCATTGTGGCGGACGCCATGTTTTCCATCTTCTTCTCGGTTATAGGCGTGTGATGTAGTGCGGACAGATCGGGAAACCATCATCGAAGTCCGCGGACTGCGTACCCAGTTCGGGCCGCACGTGGTTCATGACGGGCTTGATCTTGACGTTTACAGGGGCGAAGTCCTGGGCATCGTCGGGGGGTCAGGCACGGGTAAATCCGTCCTGTTGCGATCGATCGTGGGTCTCTTGCGACCCTCTGCCGGAAGCATAAGCGTGATGGGCACGGATATGCTCAAGGCATCCGACGAAGAGCGTCAAAAGATCGAACAGCGCTGGGGCGTGATGTTTCAGGACGGCGCCTTGTTCTCCTCGCTGACCGTTTGCGAGAATGTCGAAGTGCCGATGAGGGAACAGACGGACCTGTCCCCGACGACGCGCCGCGCGCTTGCGGAACTGAAGATCTCCATGGTTGGGCTGCCGGCCAACGCATGCGACAAGTATCCGTCGGAATTGTCCGGCGGTATGCGCAAACGCGCGGGTCTTGCGCGTGCGCTCGCTCTCGATCCCGAAATCGTCTTTCTGGACGAGCCGACGGCGGGCCTCGACCCCATCGGCGCGGCGGCGTTCGATACGCTGATAAAGAAGTTGCAGACAACGCTCGGACTTACCGTCTTCTTCGTGACCCATGATCTGGATAGTCTGCATGCGATCTGTGACAGGGTGGCGGTTCTGGCCGAAAAACGTGTGTTCGTGACAGGAACGATCGAAGAGATGCTGAAGGTGGATCATCCCTGGATTCACGAGTATTTTCACGGCCCCCGGGCGCGTGCTGTCGGCTTTGGGGACGAAAGGCTGAAACCAGATGGAAACTAAGGCCAACTTCGTCCTGATAGGTGCGTTCACGGTCCTGGGCATCCTGGGTCTGCTCGGGCTGTTCGTCTGGTTTGCGAAAATCGAAATCGATCAGCAGTACGCCCAGTACGATATCTTGTTCGAAAGCGTTTCCGGATTGGGCCTTGCGGGTGATGTCCGGTACAACGGCCTTTCCGTCGGGCAGGTCGTCGATCTCGCGCTCGATGAGGCAGACCCGAGCAAGGTCCGCGTGCGGATTGAAACGAAGGCTGAAACGCCGATCAAGACCGACACCGTCGCGCAGTTGAATTCCCAAGGTGTGACGGGCGTCGCATTTGTCGCACTGACCGGCGGCAGTGCCGACTCGCCGTTGCTGCGCACGTCGGTCGACCCGGGAACGGTTCCGCGCATCACGTCGCAGAGGTCGGTGGTGCAGGCCCTGACAGAGGACGCGCCGGACCTGGTGGCCGAAGCAGTCGCGGCGGTGAAAGAAGTCCGCACCTTCCTTGGCGAAGAGAACCAGGCAGCCGTAACGAAGCTACTGCAAAACCTTGAGCATGCTTCCGGCCAGCTGGACACGGCGCTTGCCGATTTCTCCGAAATATCGAAATCCGTGTCAGAGGGAACAGCAGAGATTTCAAGGTTCACCGGACGGCTCGACGAGATCGGCGACGCGGTCCAGACGACATTGGAGACCACGACAGAAACGCTGGAGATCGCCAAGACCACGATTGCCGAGGCCAAGACGACCCTGACCACCGCAACCGATGCACTGACCACTGCGGAGGCCACCTTCGGAGATGCGGATAAGTTCATCAAAGAAAGGGCGCCCACGATCGCCGACGACCTTTCATCTGCGATCCGGTCGATCGACACGGCGACAAATGAAATGCGCACTCAAATCAACGATGTCGTGGCGCGCTTCGGCGGGTCGGCTGATCTGGCCACGGCGCGGTTGCAGGAGCTTGAAAAGACGATCGCCAGTCTGGACGTCACGCTTGCGGACGCGCGCTCATCCTTCGACGCGGTCGAAAGCGCATCAACCAATTTTCAAAGCCTGATCGATGGGGAAGGCGCGGCGCTCGTCGCCGATGCCCGGGTGACGTTGAAGTCAGTTCAGGAAACCATTTCCAGCCTCGACAAGACGGTCAAAGAGGACATCCCGACGATTGTCACCGATATCCGCACGGCGGTCAGTTCGGCGACGACCGTGATCGATCAGGTTTCGGCCGATGTGTCGGCCTTCACCGAACGTCTTGAACCCCTGACGGCAAGCGCCGAGACCACTCTGCAAACAGCTACCGAAACGCTGCAGAACGCCAACCGGACGATGGCCAATCTCGACAAGGCTCTAGGCACGAGCGAAGAGACGCTGAGCGCTGCGGAAGGCGCCTTTGCCAAGGCGCAATCGATCATGGATACCGATCTTGGACCGGCGCTGTCCGATATCCGTTCGGCGGCAAGCCAGTTCGAAGACACGATGGCGACCGTCTCGAAAGATATCCCGGGACTGACCGAAGACCTGCGCGAAGCTGCGGCAAAGGCGCTGGAAGTGGTCGGCGGCATCGAAGAAACGGTGTCGGCCAGTGCCCCCCCGATCCGAACCTTCGCGCAGACCGGATTGCCGGAATTCACGAAATTCGCCCGAGAGGCGCAGGATCTCGTGTACCAATTGGAAAAGCTGACCAAAAAGCTGGAGCGTGACCCGGCCCGCTTCTTCTTCGGCGACAACGCTTCGGAATTCAGGAGATAGGCCCGCATGACATTTCGCAGAACCCTTCGTGCGGCGGCGTTCAGCCTAAGCTTTGCAGCCATGTCAGGATGCGCTGCGCTGTCCAGCCTGGAATCAGCCTCCACACCGCTTGATACTTTCGAACTCACCCCGCTTCCGGCATCTTCTAACGCGGGATCGCGCGGGCGCTACGTTCTCGACGTGGCTGTTCCGACGGCTACTGGCGCGCTGACCAGCGACCGCATCGTCATCAAACCGACACCGCTGCAGGTTCAGAACCTGCCGGACGTTCGCTGGGTGAACGAGGCGACGGAACATGTTCAGATGCTCCTCGTTCGCTCGCTGGCCGGGACTAGACGATTTGCGCTCGTGACGGGCGACGGCACCGGGCCGGACCCGGATTACACTCTGCTGACCGATCTGCAGGCGTTCCAGGCGGAAGTGGGGGCGGAAGGCGAGGCCGGGGCAACCGTCGTGATCAGCACCACGATGACATTGCTTCGCGACGACGGTCGCGAAGTACTCTCGACGCGCAGTATCACGAGCAGGTCCGCGGCTCCCGATACATCGACGGACGCTCTGATCGCCGCATTCGATCGCGCAATGACGAACCATTTGCGCGAAACGTCAGACTGGCTGATCAGGAACCTTGGTTCGTAGAGAAACCACTCCCGATCGCGGGAGGCATATCGGGACGGGCGCAGTCGATTTGAGCAGCCAGGACTTCTGGCTCTTCGTCGCTACCAGAAGTGGAGAAGCGACAGACACCCGGAATGCGAAAGAGCCAGTGTGTGAAAGTCGTCAAGGACCTCGGACGGTCCGGTCCGCACCGACTACAGCAGTCAGTGGCAATCAATCAGAAACCCAGAATGGACGCGCCGGCGGCACCGAGGAAATCGGCGACACCGACCACGATCGCGAAAGCGATCAGGGTCGACAGAAGTCCGGCCGCTGCCCAGACCGCATCGCGCGCCGCGAAGCCGAGCGAAAGAAGCACGATCGAAATCGCGGGCGGTGTGTTGCCAAATGGGACAGGCAACGTGACCAGAAGCCCCAGCACCACGACGAGCGCCCCGTAGGCCCGGTCGAGTGTGCCGCCCCAGAACCATCCGCGCGGCCGGGCGAGCCGCTCAAGCCGCTTGAGGTAGGGAAGCGCACGTCGGACCCCGCCTGCAAGACGCGCGCGGTCGACGCTTCGATCCCGCAGCTTTGCGGGCAACCAGATACCGCGTGCGCCCAAGAGGATCGCGCCGCCCAGTAGCACCAAAGGCGCGCCCAGCACCGCGGACGACCCGGGGATGATCGTGAAGATGTTGATGAACCCCATCAGCAGAAGCACGGGCGCGAGCCCGCGGGACGAAAGCGCCTCGACCAGTTGCCCGATCGTTATCCGCGGCTCGTCGCCCGCGACGGCGTCGCGCAGCAGCATCGACAACCGCTTGGGCGGCTTGGCACCGACGATCCGCCGCCGGATGGCGAAGGCGCGCGTGCTTTTGGGATGGGGCATTCGAGGCTCCGTGTCGCCGGTGTCCGGCACGAAACAAGTGGAGGTGCCATGGCCTTTCGGCAAGGGCAAATCAGAGGGCAGGCGCCAACTCTGCCGCAGTGCGCTGGCAAAATCGGCGCCTGTCGTGGGCGAAGGGTTTCCAACGACACCGTGGCCGGTGTCAGCCTTGCGGTTTGGTCGCGGGCGCGCCGCCTTCGAACCAGTTCGGCTTGGAATAGCCGCAGGGGCCCTCCTGCATTTCAAGATGCAGGCGCGTCCCGTCATAGGGATGGGCGCGCGCGAGGTCTTCGTCGAACTCGATCCCAAGGCCGGGAGCGTCCGGCACGATGACATAGCCGTCTTCCCACTTGATGGAGTTCTTGATGAGCTTCAGGTGGAATGCCCCGCCCGTCTCGATCGTCTCGACCATCAGGAGGTTCGGGATCGACGCCCCAAGCTGGATGTTTGCGGCCCATTCGACGGGACCTGCGTAGAGGTGCGGCGCCATCTGGGCGGTGAAGACCTCGGCTATGGCGGCAATCTTCTTACATTCCCAGATGCCGCCTGCACGACCAAGCGCCGGTTGCAGGATGCGCGCGCCGCCGGTTCGGAGAACGGTCGCGAATTCGGCCTTGGTGCTGAACCGCTCACCCGTCGCGACCGGGATGCGGACGGATTTCTGCACCTCGGCGAAGTCGAGAAGGTTGTCGGGCGGGATCGGCTCCTCGTACCACAGGGGTCCGTAGGGCTCGATGGCCTGAGCCAGTCGGACGGCGCCCGCGACGTTGAACTGGCCATGGGTGCCGAAGAGAAGGTCGACACGGTCGCCCACCGCCTCGCGGATCGCCTTGCAGAAGGCGGCCGAGCGCGTGATGTCGGAGCCTGACGGATCGTGCCCGCCGCGGATCGTGTATGGGCCTGCCGGGTCGAACTTCACCGCCGTGAAGCCTAAGTCGGCGAAGCGGCTGGCGGCCTCGGCGGCGCTGTCCGGGCTTACCCAGAAATCCGCTACTACCTTATCCGCTTCGGGATAGAGATATGTGTAGCTCCGCAGGCGTTCGTTGATCTTGCCGCCAAGAAGCGCCCAGACGGGTCGGTTGCGCGCCTTCCCGAGGATGTCCCAGCAGGCGATCTCAAGCCCCGACCATGCCCCCATGACGGTCAGGTCCGGGCGCTGAGTAAAGCCCGACGAATAAGCGCGGCGGAACATCAGTTCGATCTGCTCGGGATTCTCACCTGCCATGTGGCGGGAGAAGACGTCAGTGATCACCGCCTCCATCGCCTTGGGGCCGACTGATGAGGCGTAGCATTCACCGTAGCCGGTGATGCCGTCGTCGGTCGTCAGTTTGACGAAGATCCAGTAGCGCCCGCCCCAGCCCGGGGCAGGTGGCGCGACGGTGAAGATTTCAAGGTCCTTAAGGCGCATGTTGGTCCTTTGGTTGGCTAAGAAGGGGTCCTGCGCGGCCCCGTTCGCTCTGTTCCGGGAAGACTGGCGATCGAATGGGTCAGAAGACGATGACGTTTCGGCGGGCGGCTCCGGTCCTGGTGTCGGCGATGGCCTCGTTGATCTGGTCGAGCGTCCAACGGCCCGATATCAGTTCATCCAGTTGCAGGCGGCCCTGAAGATAAAGGTCGGCAAGCCAGGGGATGTCGCGAACAAGGACCGTGTCGCCCATGAGCGACCCTTCGAGGCGCTGCCCCGTCGCGGCGAGGATGACGGGTTCGTAAGTTGATGTGGCGCCGGAATGCGGCATGCCGACCGCAACGAGCCTGCCGCCGGGACCGAGATAGCGCGCGGCGGTGTCGTAGACCGGGATGGCGCCGACCGTCACGAGCACGGCATCCGCGCCGCGCCCCGCGATCTTCTTCGCGGCGGACCACGGTTTCGGGTCTGAGGCGAGGATGCCGTCGGTTGCGCCGAACTGCTTTGCCGCGTCGAGCTTCTCGGGAAGCGTGTCGACTGCGATGATCCGCGCGGCCCCGGCGAGCCTTGCACCCTGGATCGCGTTCAGGCCCACGCCGCCCGCGCCGATCACAACCACGACCTCTCCCGGCCGGATGCGCGCAGTGTTCACCGCCGCGCCGATGCCGGTGATGACGCCGCAGGAAAGAAGCGCGGCGGCTTCCATCGGAACACCGTCGGGCAGGGGGGCGAGCTGGCTTTGTTCGACCACGACCCGTTCGGCAAAGGCGGCGGTTTTCAGACCCTGTTCAAGGGTCCCGCCATCGGCCATCGACAAGGGACTGCCGGGCATGGCGGGATTGGTGCAAAGAACCGGCCGCCCCCCTGCGCAGGTCGGGCATCGTCCGCAGGACCGGATAAGCGTGACCAGCACCTTTGATCCCGTCTCGAAGCCTTCCACCCCAGTCCCGACGGCGCTGACCGTGCCCGCCGCCTCGTGCCCGTACACGGCAGGAAGCGTGCCGCCCCATCCGCCGTCGATATAGGTGAGGTCCGAATGGCAGATCGCACAGGCGTCGAGCTTGACCTCGACCTCGCCCGGCCCGGGCGCGCGAAGTTCCACCGTCTCGACTGTCAATGGCTGACCGAACTCGTGGCAGATGGCGGCGCGGATCTTCGTCATGCATGTCTCCCGATTTGGTCAGGCTAGCGGCTTTGAATGTGCCGATTCGCGCGAGCCCGCGACAAGGATTAGGACGCAAACGACCAACAGCACGGCCGCCAAAAGGAACGGCGCGCCCGGCGCATAGATCGCGGCGCCCGGTCTGGTGAACCAAGAAAACGTGCCGGTCATCACCAAGGGCGACATGATCATGCCGACCGCCATGAGCGAGGCGATGACGCCCTGAAGCTCTCCCTGCTGGTCGTCTGGTGTCGCGTTCGACATGAGCCCCTGCATCGCGGGACCGGCGACGCTGCCGAGTGCTGCGAAGGCGGTGAAGGCCAGTGCCATCGGTCCGGAGGTGAGGAAGCCGAAGATCACGCAGGCCGTGAACTCGATCAGCAGGCCGTAAAGCGCCGCCCGGTGCTCTCCGAATATGCGGGTCATCGGGCCGACCGCGAAGGCCTGCACCAGCGCGAAGAAAAGTCCGTAGATCGCAAGCGAAACGCCGATCATGAACGGGTCCCACTCGAACCGCGCCTTGCCGTAAAAGGCCCAGACGGCCTCGTAGACATGCAGCGCGACGTTGTAGACAAGGTAGAGCGTAAGAAGGCGGCCCAGCCCCGGAAGCTTGCCGATCGCACGGAAAGAGGTCAGCGGATTGGCGCGCGACCAGGTGAACGGCCTCCGGATCTTGTCCGTGACGGACTCGGGAAGGACGAAGAAGCCGAAGACCAGGTTGGCTGCGGAAAAGGCCGCGGCCCCCCAGAATGGCGCCCGGACACCAAGCGTGGACAGCAGACTGCCTAGGAACGGCCCGGCGATGAAGCCTATGCCGAAAGCCGCACCGATCAGGCCGAAGTTCCGCGCGCGTTCCGACTTTTCCGAGATGTCGGCCATGTAAGCCGTGGCCGTCGTGTGCGTCGCCGCGGTGATCCCAGCCACGAGACGCCCGATCAGCAAGATCCAGATCGTGCCCGCGACTGCCATGATCGTGTAGTCGATTGCCATCACGGCGAGCGCGGTCAGCATGACGGGCCGCCGACCGAAATGATCGGAGATGTTGCCAATGATCGGCCCGAAGATGAACTGCATCACGGCAAAGGAAGTGGCGAGAATGCCGCCCCAAAGCGCCGCCTGCGAAAGTGTGCCGCCGGTCACATCCTCCAGAAGTTCGGGCATGACTGGAAAAATGATGCCGATGCCGATGGCGTCGATCACCACTGTCGCAAGGACGAAGAGGTAGGCGAGTCGGTTCTGCATGTTGTCTCTGCCGGTCCGGCGGGGGCACGCTAGCCCGCTTGCGACGTGCCCGAAAGCCCGGATTTCCTGCCCACTATTTCTTCCAGCTTATCGGCGAGCAGATCGGGTGCGGCAAAGAAGGGCGAATGGCCGGTGGCAAGTTCGCTCACGTGACCGGACGGGAAGGAAGCGCTCATCTCGCGCTGGTAGCCGGGCGGGATGGTGCGGTCGTCCGCGCAGACGAGGTAGTGCTTGTCTACTTGCTGCCAGCGGGAAAGCGGCGGCAGTGTCGTGGATTGCGGCGCGATCGGTTCAGGGCAAAGACGCGGGACGGCATAAGCCACGGACTGGTCAGGGCAGTCGTTGTAGAAGATGGCCGGCGCTTTTGCCGCGTCCATTCGGTAGGTGACGCCATCCGGATCGGCGATGACCGCGCCCTTCAGCGGCTGGCTTGGCCCGGCACGGCGCATGTCGACCATCGACAGGCCAGGGGCGGGCACGTAGGCGCAGACATAGACGAGCTTGGCGATTTTCTCCGGCGCGCGTTCGGCCGCCAGCGTGATCGGGTATCCGGCGGCGGAATGGCCGACGAGGATCACCGGCGCGTCGATCGCCGAAAGGATCGCGTCGGCATAGGCATCCAGCGTCGCCTTGGACGCAGGGGTCGTATCCTGACCATGCGCCGGAAGGTCGATGGCGCGTGCTTCGTGTCCGCGCGCGGTGAGCGCCGGGATCAAGTCGCGCCAGCACCACGCGCCGTGGCACGAGCCGTGGATCAAAAGGAACCGTGCCATGTCAGCCGTGTCCGACCGAGGTCAGGAACTCCGTCAGGACGCGGGCATATTCCTCGGGCTTCTCGATCGGGGGGAGATGGCCCGCACCGCGGATCAGGTGGAAGCGGGCGCCCTTCACGAGGTCTGCGGTCTCGCGCACGAGATCGGGGGGCGTCGCACCGTCCTCGGCCCCTGCGATGGCGAGTGTTGGCAGCGTCAGGCCAGAGGTCGGCGTGATGAAATCGGTTCCAGCAATGGCGGCGGCGCAACCGGTGTAGCCTTCCACCGGCTGGCGGGTCAGCATGTTGCGATAGCCGACCATCTCGGGCGTTTCGCGGAAGGGCTTGGCAAACCAGCGCTCCATAATGCCGTCGGCGATGCCCTCGATCCCGTTCGCCCGGATGGCGCGAATCCGGTCGTCCCACATCTGCCGCGTGCCGATCTTGGCGGCCGTGTTCGACAGCACCATCGCGCGTACCAGGTCGAGCCGCTTGACGGCGAGGCCTTGGGCGATCAGCCCGCCGATGGACAGGCCGACGAAGACACAGTCCTTGACGCCGAGTTCGTCGAGCAGCTTTTCGGCGTCGCGGATGAGCGCGCCCATTGAATAGGGGGCGGGCGGGCATGAAGACAGGCCGTGGCCGCGCTTGTCATAGCGGATCAGGCGTAACGACTGCGGGAGAAGCGGAATCAGGTTGTCCCACATCCGGAAATCGGTGCCGAGCGAGTTGGCGAACACGACCGGTGCGCCGGTCGGATCCCCGTCTTCGCGCCAGTGAAGATGGATGTCGCCTGTATCGAATATGTTCATGCCTCTGTCCTCCGGCCGTCATACTGGTGACGCCCCCGGGGCAGTGCAAGCGCAGATCAGCGCAGCGCACGGCCTTTCACGATGGCGTCCGGTCCGAAGCGGGCGCGGATGGAGTCGGTCGCCCTCTCGGCGCCTGCCCGTTTTGACGCTTCCGGGTCGAGGAGGTCCGGCGTCAGGTCCGCCTCGCGCGAAGGCACGATATCCGACAGCCCGACACCGATCAGCCGGAACGGCCCCTGTTCCTTGACATGGGCGAGAAGGTCGGAGGCCTCGCGGTAAAGCCGGTCGGCGATCTGGGTCGGTTCGCGCAGCGTGTGGCGACGGCTGATCGTCTTGAAATCGGCACTCTTCAGTTTCAGCGTGACCGTGCGCCCGGCAAGGTCCTTGGCCTTCGCGCGGTCGGCCACGCGTTCGGACAGCCGCCAGAGATGGCCGTCGAGAAGGTCGCGCTGGGCGATGTCCTCGTTGAAGGTCGTCTCAGCCGAGATCGAGCGCATCGGTTCGTTCGGATTCACGCGGCGATAGTCCTCGCCACGGGCGAGATGCCAGAGCCGGTCGCCGATCGCACCGAAACGCTGGTGGAGGTCCTTGCGGTCCCAGCGCGCGAGATCGTCGAAGGTGCGAATGCCGGCGGCGTCGAGATGCGCCTGCGTGGCCGCACCCACGCCCCAGATCATGCGCACCGGCTTGCCTTTCAGAAACGCCGCCGTGTCGCCCTTTCCGATGATGGAAAACCCGCGCGGCTTGTCGAGGTCGGACGCGATCTTGGCGAGGAACTTGTTGTGGGACAGGCCGACCGAGCCGGTCAGGCCAAGGTCGTTCTCCATCCGCTTGAGAAGCTGGCAGAGAAGAACGGCGGGCGGAGCCTTGTGAAGCCGCTGCGTGCCGGTGAGATCGAGGAACGCCTCGTCGAGGGAGAGGGGTTCGATGACCGGGGTCAGATCGTCCATCATCGCGCGGATCTGTTTCGAGACGGCGGCGTAGTGGCTGCCCCTCGGTTTCACGACGACGGCTTCGGGGCAGAGTTTCAAGGCCTGGAACATCGGCATGGCAGAGCGGACGCCCTTGATGCGGGCGAGGTAGCAGCAGGTCGATACGACACCCCGTTTCGCGCCGCCGACGATGACGGGCTTGTCGCGGATTTCTGGGTTATCCCGCTTCTCGACGCTCGCGTAGAAGGCGTCGCAATCCATGTGGGCGATGGTGAGCGAGAAGAGTTCCGGGTGGGAGAGGACGCGCGGGGAACGGCAGGCCGGGCAGCGGGGACCGGTCTGGAACTGATGGAGGCAATCGCGGCAGAGGGCGGGCATGATGGCGGGAGGATACTCCACTCCGGCGGAGTGTGAAACGGGGCGGAATTCACGCGCGAGCGAAATTACACGTACTTGGAACCGGTTGGTCCTAGGAAGAAAACCTAAGGGTACTCAATGCGTTTTCACCTATCAAAGGGAACCCCACGTTTGGCGGCGGGGTGTTAATGCCATTGGCGGACAGCGGCCGTTCGCTGCGTTTACCTCCGTTGCCGGTAAAGCCGGCAACGAGACGCTCGATAGGATGTCGCGAAAACTCTGCTAGCACGTGTTTGAAAGCAGCCTTTTCTCGGCAGCGCGGGCGTGGCCTTCCATGCCTTCCATACGACTGATCCTCGCCGTTCGCAGCGCCAACTCATGGGACGCGTTTTCATTGCAGCGCTGCCACGTCACCGTCTTGGTGAACTTGTGCACCGAAAGCCCACCGGTATAGCGTGCGGCCCCGTTGGTCGGCAGCACATGGTTTGGACCAGAGGTCTTGTCGCCGAACGACACGGTGGTTTCCTTGCCCAGAAACAACGATCCATAGGCGGAAAGGCGATCAAGCCACCAGCCAAGGTCTTCCGCTTGGACCTGCAGATGCTCCGGGGCGTAGCGATCCGAGACCTGGGCAGCCTCTTCCCGGCTGCTGCACAGGATGACTTCCGCTCGTTCATCCCACGCGATGCGGGCGACGGAGGCGTTGGGTTCGGGCAGACTGCCGATAAGTGCATGTACCCGGCCCAGCACGTTCTCAGCCAGCGCTCGGTCGGTCGTCACGAGCCAGACCGGACTGTCACCCCCGTGCTCGGCCTGGCTGACCAGATCCCAGGCAACGGTTTCGGGCGACGCGGTGTGGTCGGCGATTATCAGGGAGTCGGTGGGACCAGCGAACATGTCGATGCCCACCTTGCCGAACAACATGCGCTTGGCCTCGGCCACATAGCTGTTTCCCGGGCCGACGAGGATATCCGCCGGCTTGGCGCCGAACAGGCCCTGAGCCATTGCGGCTATGCCCTGCACCCCGCCAAGGTTCAGGATCAGATCCGCGCCGCACAGATCCATTGCGTAGACGATGCTGTCGGGAATGCCGGTCCCGGGCCGGGTCGGCGACACGGCGGTAATGTTCGGCACGCCGGCGACTTTTGCCGTCGTGATGGTCATCAACGCGCTGGCGATGTGGCTGTATCTCCCACCCGGCACATAACACCCGGCGCTCGACACTGGGATCTGTTTCTGCCCGGCGATTAGCCCCGGAATCAGCTCGATTTCGCACTCGCCCATCGTTGCCTTCTGCGCTTCGGCAAAGCGGCGGATATTGGCATGGGCGAAGCGGATGTCGTCCTTGAGGGTTTCGGGAACACGCGCGCAGGCGGCCTTTCGAGCGACGTCGGACAGGACGATGTCGCCGGTCCATCCGTCCAAGGTCTCAGCATAGCGGCGCACCGCCGCTTCGCCCTCACGCTCTATATTGACCAGCATTATGCTGACGATGTCCCGGATATCGTTGTTTTCCGATGCGGGTCTCGGGCTGGCTGCTTTCAGGTAGGTGATTGCCATCTGGAATACTCAATTCGTCAGTGTGTGGTCGTGGATCGCGTCGGCCAAAACATCCACGGTATCGATGGCCGGAACGGTGCCGGGCAGCGCGTCCGCGATCATCGAGTACTCGGAACAGGCCACGAACAGGAGCGTCGCGCCCTTGCCCGCCAACTCATCTGCGGCGTTCGAAAGAATCCGGCGCGCCTCAGGGGTGGGGCCGTTCGCTTTGATGGTCCGGATCGCATTCAGCATTAGATCCATGTCGTTGGGCCAAAGCCCCGTGAGTCCCGCTCGCTCCATCGCCTCGTCGAACACACCGGCCAGACGCACAGCCGGCGAGGCCAGGATGCCGACGCAGGCGCCCTTCTTGGCGCTCTGCGCGGCGCGGGCCACGGTCAGGTCGATCATGTTCAGGAATGGAACGGAGACCGCAGCCTCGATGTAGGGCACGTAGTGATGAGCGGTGTTGCACGGCATTCCCAGTGCCGTCGCCCCAGCCGCTTCGAGCCGTCGTCCCATCTCGGCCAGTACCGGACCGGGATTGGCGCCGGTGCCTTCGATCAGATGGGCAATGCGCGACGGCACCTGCGGGTTCATGTCGATCAGCAGCGGCAGATGGTCCGCATCGTCGCGGGCATTGACCGTTGCAAGAACCCGCTGTTGCAGCAGGATCGTCGCCTCGGGCCCCATGCCACCCAGTATGCCGACAACTTTGCGGGTCATGGGGCGATCCCGCGCACCGAGTCACAGATCACTGCGGCAGTGACGGTGCAGCCGGACCTCCAAAGGGTCGACGGCAGGCGCAAGCCGTGCTGCCGTGTGGGCGAACCTGTGAACCCGCGTGCCAAGATGGCCCCCTTACTTACAAGTTGACCCAACGATCAGAGAGATCGAAAGCGAAATCATACCCGCCAAGCGCAGCGGCACCGCCGGTGTGCAGGAAAACCACGCGCTGATCGCCGAACTCTCCCTTGCGCGCCAGATCGATCAGGCCGGCGGCTCCTTTTGCCGAATAGCAGGGATCGAGAAGGATGCCCTCCAGTTCAGCAAACATCTGGATCGCCTCGATGCCACTGTCGGTCGGCAGGCCGTAGCCCTCACCAACATAATCGGTGTTGGCCACAACGTCCTCGCGCCCGACCACGCCGGCGCAGCCGAGTTTCTCTGCTGTCTTGCACGCCAAGTCATACACCATCTGTTCTTGCTTGGGCTGAGGCGCGCGGGTGCCGATGCCGAGAATGGGGATCTGGGCGTTCATTGCGCACATGCCGGTGACCAGTCCTGCCTGAGTCCCTGACGATCCGGTGGCATGCACGAGGCGGTCAATCTTAAGCCCCGCGTCGTTGGCCTGTGACAACAGTTCAAACGCGCAATTCACATAGCCCAAGGCGCCGGTCGGGTTCGACCCGCCGCCGGGGATGACATAGACGTTACGACCTTCGGCGCGCTTTTTCTCCGCCGCACGCTCCATCTCGGCCGGCATGTCATGGCCGCCGGGGAACTTCTCCGTTGTAGCGCCATGCAGGTGATCGAGCAGAACGTTGCCGTTGTGGTTGTAGTTGGCGTTGTTGTAGCCCGTGCGATCTTCCAGCAGGATATGGCAGTCCAGCCCCAGTTTGGCTGCATATGCGGCGGTCTGGCGCCCGTGGTTGGTCTGGGTCGCACCTTGCGTCATCACCATGTCGGCGCCCTGTTCCAGGGCTTCGGCCATCAGGAATTCAAGCTTGCGGGTCTTGTTGCCCCCGGTCGACATGCCGGTGCAATCGTCGCGCTTGATCCAAAGCTCAACGCCGAGCTCCTTGGATAAACGCTTCATCGGCTCCAACGGCGTGGGCAGATGAGCCAGGCGAACACGGGGAAAGCGGGACAGGTGCATGGATTGATCCTTGTGTCTATGGGAAGGCGCTTCGGGGCGCCGTCGTCGCTGATTGCTCGACCATACGACTTGTCAGGGAAAATCCGTAGCCGAACGAAACAGCATCAAAGGGCAAGACGGATGGAAGAGCGCCATTATCGGTCAAAACCTCTTCGTAAACCCGTCTCATGTCTCCGTCAGCCTCGCATCAGCGAAAAATCGGGGTCGTATGGCGACGGTGCGATGACTTCGGCCTCGACCAGTGCGCCACACAAGTCGAGCTGCATTGTGCTGCTTTCGGCGGCCAGTTTCGGGTCGAGGAACGCATAAGCCAGATTCATGCCGGTGCGATGGCCCCAGTCGCCCGATGTCACCGTGCCCACCACCCGATCGCCCTGCATCAGAGAGGCACCGCGAGGGGCGGGGGCGTGTGTTGCATCGATCCTTAATGTCACCAGCTTCTTGCGCAGCCCTTCGTCGCGGCGTTTCAGCAGCGCCTCCTTGCCGATGAAATCGCCCTTTTCCGGCGTCACGAAGCGATCGAGCGCGGTTTCGAACGGATCGAACTCGGTGATCAGATCTGCCTTCCAGTGCAGGAAGCCCTTTTCCATCCGCATCGACTCGACCGCGCGGGCGCCGAAGAGCTTCATTCCATGCGCGTCGCCCGCCGCACGCAGGGCCAGATAGGCGGCATAAAGCGAAGCGTTCGGCACATGGATTTCGTAGGCAAGCTCGCCGGAGAAGCTCACCCCCAGAACGGTGGCGGGCGCAAACCCGATGAAGCACTCACGAACGCTGAGCCAGGGAAAGGCCGCCTTCGACCAGTCGCCACGCGCACAGGCCGAAAGCACGTCCCGTGCCTTGGGTCCGGCCAGAACCAGGATGGTCTGTTCATTGGTCAGGCTACGGATCTGCACGTCTTCGTCGTCGTGCAAATGCGATCTGAGCCAATCCATGTCATGGTATTCGCTGGCGGCGGCCGAGCCATACCAGACCCGCTCCCCGCCCCTGTCGCTCGCGGGCAGATTGGCCACCGTCGCCTCGCCCTTGATCATGCCGTGATGGTTCAGCAAGTAGCCAAGCCCGACACGTCCTTCGCGTTTCGTCACCGTGCCGCAGAACATGCGATCGAGAAAGGCGTACCTGTCCGCGCCCGTGATCTCGAACCTGTTGAAGCCGTTCACCTCGCATAGTCCGACGTTTTCCTGAACATTCTTCACTTCGGCCGCAACAAGGTCAAAAGCCTCGTCGAAGTTGAAGCTGAGCGTCGGATGAAACTCCGGGTCGGGCTTGATGTAATCGACCCGCTCCCATCCGTTCACCACTGTAAACTCGGCGCCTTCGGCAGCCAGCACCGGGGTCAGAGGCGTGGTCTTGGCCGGCCGGCCTGCCGGGCGATGCTCGTGCGGGAAGTGGAACCGGAACTCGTTCTGATAGTCTTCAATTGCTTTTAGCGCGGTCAACTCGACATTGGCGTGGCCCGTAAACCGGCGCGGGTCGATGCACCAGGTGTCGTAGCAGGCCTCGCCATGCACGATCTGCTGGGCCAGAAGCCAGCCGTGGCCGCCGCCTTCGCC
>CBDUOT010000077.1:0-16978 GCA_965368915.1 uncultured Rhodobacterales bacterium
GGTGTCTTCGGCCTGGTGATCGGATTGCTTCTCATTCCCGTGGCGACACGCGTGATCGGCCCTCTTTTGGCCGCCGTGACCGGTAAGAAGGCGCCCGAGGCGCATTGATCCGCCGAGCGGCTAGGACCGCAGCGAGACGTTCACGGCGAAGGGACCTTTCTCTCCGTCCATCAGGCTGAATTCCAGGTCGGTTTCCAGATCGAGCCGGTCCCAGTCGCTTCCGATCACGCTGTCGCGCTGGAAATAGACCTCTAGACCGCCGCTCGACTTGATGAAGCCGTAGCCCTCGTCAGGGAAAAGCCGAACCACGCGACCGTGATGCTTTTCGGGGTGGCTCTTGACGTGGACCCCCTTCATCTTGCGCACGTAGTCGTCAAGCTGTCGCCGCGCGGCGTTGAAGCTGTCGCGCAGGGCCACGTGAAGGTCTTCGTGCGCGCCAAGATCGCCGGGCTTCTTGTTGACGACGATCATCCCGCCCGGCACCTCGGCCTCGACCGCGACCTGATACAGATGCCCCTTGTTGCCGCGCGAAGTGCGTTTTTCAACGACGACACGGCACGAGGTCATACGGTCGAAAACCTGTTCGAGCTTACCAATCTTCTCGTGGATTTCAGACGAAACGGCGGGCGAAGAGTCCATGCCGTGGAAGACAATTTGCGGTTCGGTTTCCATGTCAGCCTCCGAAAGTGGGGTTCGGGAGAACATGCCTCGAAACCCTCGTCAGATATTTGATGCGCGTCAATCGCGCCTCTGATCGCGATCAATCCCCGCATGCGCAGTTCGTGCTGTCCTGCTGTTGTCCACAGAATCCTGGGAGGATCGAGATGAGCGCGCTCGGCTTGAAAGTTATCGATGAGGCGGTCCACACCGCCAACCTCTGGATCAATGAGGTCGACAAGCGAACGGAGTGGGACAACAAGCAGCGCAGCTATCGGCTTCTGCGCGCAGTGCTGCACACGATCCGCGATCATCTGACAGTTGACGAGGCGACCGATCTAGGGGCGCAGTTCCCGACCTTGATCCGGGGGATTTACTACGAAAGCTGGAATTCCTCGCGCAACCCGGTGCGTATGCGCCATGCCTCCGACTTCGTCGAGGCCGTCCAGAAGAGCTTTGAGCCCGATCCCCTTGGCGATGCTGATCGCGCGGTTCGGGCGGTGTTCGACCTTTTGGACAGTCACATCTCGGCGGGTGAGATGCAGGATGTCCGCGGAGCCTTCACGAAAGAAATCCGAAGCC
This sequence comes from uncultured Rhodobacterales bacterium, assembly GCA_965368915.1. Lineage (GTDB taxonomy): Bacteria > Pseudomonadota > Alphaproteobacteria > Rhodobacterales > Rhodobacteraceae > Albidovulum. The sequence continues at coordinate 1,240 of CBDUOT010000077.1, forward strand.
TTTTCGGCGCATAGGGAGGACCGCGACCGTCATTGACGGCATAATGGAAGCGCCCGCCAGAAAGGCGGGCGCGAACGGTGACGGTGCATGGCAGGCAATATCACCATTATTGGGAGCTGTATCCGCTCCGGGCTTATTCGGCCGGATGCGGGATACCTTTCCCGGGCAGGGGTCTTTCGGGCAGCGCGAAGGCGATGGCCACGAACGCCACACCCAGGACGATGCCTACAAGATCGCCCGGTAGGGCGGTCATACCCTCGTAGGAAGAGCCCTGAACTGTCCCGAGCGTCACCTTTCCACCCGCGATGTCCTCAAGCAGTCCTGCCGCCTTCCAGGCCGGGTAAGTTGCCATATAGGCCGCCGCGCCGAACAGGCCGCCTGCGATGAAGAACAGCGCATCCTTGCGCCCCGAAGCCGCGGCGCACACGCCCGTTCCGGGGCAGTAGCCCGACATCGCCCAGCCGGCGCCAAGCATCAGCCCTCCGATAAAGACGCCGATATAGGCCGCCTTCACGGACATGTGCCCGACATCGACGAGACCCATCATTTGCCCGCCGAACATCAGGATGGAGCCTGTGCCAATCGCAAGCAGGATCGTTTTCATCAGGTGCAGGTTGGTCAGGTTCAGCATCTTGCCGATCAGGTTGGGGTTCGTCGCCCCGATCCGGTCGAGTGTGGCGCCAAAGGCGGCACCGATCACGATAGCCAGAAGAATGGATGTCATGGCTCAGGCCTCCTTCTTGTACATCGTCATTGCCACGGGGATCGCAGCCGCAAAGGCCCCGGCGGCAAAAATGTAGCCCGACAGGGCGGTCTGCATCATTCCCGACATCATGTGCCCCGAGGTGCAGCCACCTGCGAGCCGCGCGCCGTAAAGCACGATGAAGCCCCCAAGAAAGGCGACCAGATAGCGTTTGCCTGCTCCGTCGCCGAAGTTGGCGCGCCAAAGCGCCGGCATGCCGCGCTCTGACTTCTCGAGTCCGCCGCGCGCCATGACCGACAGGAACGCCCCGACCATCATCGCGAGGACGAAGATGAAGCTGTAGTTCATGGGATTGGCGACTGCCTTGGCGTATTTACCGCCCGACTTCGCAAGGTACGCGTTTGTCGAGGTGAAGCCGTCGGCCGTTTCGGTCACGACCGCAGGGTTGACAGTATCCCAGAGGATTCCGTCAAGGATCACGAACTGCGTCGAGACCCCGATCGGTTTGACGAGTGCAACGGCGAGGAAAAAGACCACGCCGAGCAATAGCCCGCCGGTTTTCCAGTTAAGCACCATGGTTTCCTCCATATTCCAATATTGGAATATGTTATGCCGCCGTAGGGGCGGGAACCTTGATGCAAATCAATCGGGGCCGCAGAAGGAAAACGCCGGTTCCGCATTCAAGCAGAACCGGCGTTTTGGTTGGTCGTCCTGTTCGGCCAGCGATAACTATGCCAACCGGAACGCCGTTCAGAGCAGCGCTTTGACCTTTTCTGCGACGGCTTCGGCGGTGATACCGAACTCTTGGTAAAGCCGATCGGCCGGTGCAGAAGCACCAAAGCTGTCCATGCCGACGAAGCCGGCCTTGGCTTCTCGGCCGCGCTCGCCCAGAAGCCAGCGGTCCCAGGGCTGGCGCACCGCCGCCTCGACGGCGACACGAACCGGCCCGGCAGGCAACACCCGCTTGCGGTAGGTTTCAGGCTGATCCGCGAACAGCTCCATGCACGGCACAGAGACGACGCGCGTTCCGATACCCTCGGCTTCGAGGATGTCGCGCGCGGCCAGAGCGATTTCGACCTCGGACCCTGTCGCCATGAGGATCGCCCGCCGTTTACCGTCTGCCTCGCGCAGGATGTATGCACCCTGGGCCGACAGGTTCTTGGTCGTGTGCTTGGTCCGCACCGTGGGCAGGTTCTGGCGCGACAAGGCAAGGATCGAGGGCGTCTTCTCGGACGTCAGTGCCAGTTCCCAGGCCTCTGCCGTCTCGATCAGGTCGGCCGGGCGGAACGTCCAGGTGTTGGGCGTCGCGCGGCAGATGGCCAGATGCTCTACCGGCTGGTGGGTCGGGCCGTCTTCGCCAAGGCCGATTGAATCGTGCGTCATGACGTAAACGGCAGGCACGCCCATCAGAGCCGACAGCCGCATCGCGCCACGGGCATAGTCGGTGAAGCACATGAACGTGCCGCCATAGGGCCTGACGCCGCCGTGCAGCGCCATCCCGTTCATCGCAGCGGCCATACCATGTTCGCGAATGCCGTAGTGGATATAGCGGCCCTTGCGGTTCCCGGGATTGAAGATCCCAAGATCGCCGGTCTTGGTATTGTTCGAGCCGGTCAGGTCCGCCGAGCCACCGATGCTTTCGGGCATGACCGGGTTGACGACCTCGAGCACCATCTCCGATGCCTTGCGCGTTGCCACCTTGGGCTGCGCTTCAGAGTTCTGCTTCTTCAGTGCGCGGATCGTCGCGGCAAGGCGCTTGGGTGCCCCCATCGACATCTGGCGTTCGAACTCGGAATGCCGCGCAGCGGACAGACCATTCACCCGACCTTCCCATTCCTTGCGCTGTCCTGCCCCGCGTGCGCCCGTATCGCGCCACGCCGAAAGCACGGCATCCGGGATGACGAAGGCATCGTGTGGCCAGCCGTAGATCTCTTTCGTGGCCTTGATCTCATCAGGGCCGAGCGGAGAGCCGTGGGCACCTGCAGTGTCCTGCTTCTTGGGGCTACCGAAACCGATATGGGTCTTGCAGTCGACCAGAACGGGGCGGTCGGACGTCTTCGCTTCGGTCAATGCGCGGTCGATATCGGCGGGATCGTGCCCGTCGCACGACAGAACGCGCCAGCCCGCGGCGGCAAACCGTGCGCGCTGATCGGTTACGTCGGACAAGCTGATCTTTCCGTCGATCGAGATGTCGTTGTTGTCCCAAAGCACGATAAGCTTCGAAAGCTTCTGCATGCCCGCGAGCCCGATTGCCTCGTGGCTGATCCCTTCCATCAGGCACCCGTCGCCTGCGATGACCCAGGTGTGGTGATCGACGATCTTCGCCCCGAAGCGCGCGCGCAGGGATTCTTCGGCGATCGCGAAACCGACCGCATTCGCGATACCCTGGCCAAGCGGGCCGGTCGTCGTTTCGATGCCCGAAGCGTGGCCGTACTCCGGATGGCCGGCGGTGATCGCGCCCCACTGGCGGAAGTTGCGGATCTGATCGAGCGTCATGTCCTCGTACCCGGTGAGGTACAGCAGCGCATAAAGCAGCATCGAGCCGTGTCCGGCCGACAGGATGAAGCGGTCGCGGTCGGCCCAGTTCGGGGCGGATGCGTCAAATTTCAGGTGCTTCTCGAAAAGCACTGTGGCGACGTCAGCCATGCCCATCGGCATGCCCGGATGGCCGGAATTGGCGGCCTGGACCGCATCCATTGCAAGGGCACGGATTGCGGCGGCGCGCGTCCAGTGATCGGCGTGAGCGGAGCGGAGCGTGGCGATGTCCAAGGGGTGGTTCCTTCTGCTGTCGGCTGGCAGGCTTGATAACAGGCCGACCGGCAAGTTCAAGCTTGCCCCCTAAGCATTTGGCGTCAAAGGGGGGAGAAATCCCGCGCCGGTTTGGTCTACACTCGACAAGTTCATTGATGGTTCCGATTCGCTCCGTTGGGTGGGCGCCGTAACCATCGTGGGCCGCGCCCGTCCGTGCGGGTGCGGGTGAAAGGCGTGAACGGGTAAGGGGCTAACAGGAATGACCGAAATCACCGAGTTGGAACGGCGGATCAGCGCCGCGTTGGAGCGCATCGGAAAGGGCCTTGAGGCGCTTGGTTCAGGCGAGGCTCCTGCTGCGGAGGCCGTCGCGCCCGAGACCGATGGCGAGACAGCCGAACTGCGCGAAGCGCTCGAAGCCGAGCGGGCCGCGAATGCTCAGCTCACCGAACGCGTGCGCGCGATCAAGGAAAAGCAGGAAACCATGGTTTCCACTCTTGAAAAGAAGGTCGCCCAACTGACCGAGCAGCTGAACAACGCCGATGTGGAGCTTCAGCGGCAACGCCGGCTGAACGCCGATCTGACCGACGCGAACCGGGAACTGAGCGAAGCTGCCACAAAAGGTGTGTCTGAGCCCGATCTCATCAATCGCTCGATGCTGACCGAGCTTGAGGCCCTCAGAGCCGCGCGCGAGGCGGAAGTGATCGAGATGAACGAGATCCTGTCCGAACTGAAACCACTTATCGGCGAGGTGGCCTGATGCCGGAACTGATGATTTCTATCGGTGGGCGCGACTTCGAAGTCGCGTGCCAGGATGGCGAGGAACATTTCCTGCGGACGGCAGCGAAGATGCTCGACAACGAAGCGACGACGCTCGTCAGCCAGATCGGGCGTATGCCCGAGGCCAGAATGCTTCTGATGGCAGGCCTGATGCTGGCTGACAAGGCGGCGGGGCTTGAGGATCAGGTGCGGTCCGCCGAAGAACGCGCCGCCGTCGCAGAGCGCGTGGCCGCCAGCGCGAAGGCCAATCCGGAACGCGTCGAGGTCGCGGTGATCCCCGAGATCGTTACCGAAACCTTCGCCGAAATCGCTGCGCGGGCAGAGGCCCTAGCTGACCGAGTCGAAGAGCGGGTGCAATAAGGCGGACGCCGAAGCGCGCGCCAGCCGCATTCCCGAAACGCAACGGCCGCCCATTGGGTGGCCGCTTCTTTTCGGGCTTCAGGCGAAGCGCACTGAAGCGTCAGCTGTTTGCTGCGCGGATCTGCTCGGCCGCGTCCTTGTTGTAGGTCACGCCATTCTGTTCGAAGAGCTGATCGAGTTCGCCGGAAAGCGTCATCTCGGTGATGATGTCGCATCCACCGACGAATTCTCCCTTTACGTAGAGCTGCGGGATCGTCGGCCAGTCGGAGAAATCCTTGATCCCCTGACGGAGATCGGCGTCTTCAAGAACGTTCACGTCGACGAATTCGACACCCATGAAGTTCAGAACGCCCGCCACACGGGAAGAGAACCCGCATTGCGGCATCATCTTCGTGCCCTTCATGTAAAGAACGACGTCATTCTTGGATACGGTGTCGCGGATCTGGTCTTGCGCGGTGGTCGTGGTCATCTGAGTTACTCCGGTGCCTTGGTGGTAAGCGCGAGCGCGTGAAGCTCGCCATTCTCGCCGTCCATTTTGCCTTTCAGCGCGGCATAGACCGCACGTTGCTGCTGAACTCGGTTCATGCCTCGGAAGCTCTCGTCGATGACTTCCGCGGCATAGTGGTTCCCATCACCTGCAAGATCGGTAATCGTGATCTGCGCATTGGGGAACTCGGCCCGGATCAGGTTTTCGATATCCCGTGGTTCCATCGCCATGCGGCGTCCTTCCGTTCTTCTCTTGGACAATATGTAAGCCCCGCCGAAACGCGCCGCAAGGCCGCTCGGGCCAACGCTGCGCCGGGCGATTTCCCGACCGGTACGCGATCATCGCCCGCCGACGACCCGATCAGCCCACAGCGGCGGCGAATGCGGTGCGGTAGGTTGATGATAGCTCGGCGAGCGGCGCTTCGGAGGCGCCGAATCTCACGATCGCTCCGCCAAAACGGCCGACGGATTGGGCCGGGACGCCCGCGGCCAGAGCTTGTTCAATGAAGCCGTCGGCCTTTTCCGGCGAGACCGCCACGAGGTAACGCGCCTGATCTTCTCCGAACAGCATATCTGTCGCGCCGCTGTCCAGAGTGACGCCAATGCCCGCGGCCTCGGCCATCTCGAAAGCCGCGAGAGCAAGGCCGCCATCGGAAAGATCCGTCGCGGCGCGAACCAGCTTGCGGCTGGCGCGCAGAAACTCGCCATTCCGCCGTTCCGCGACAAGGTCCACATGTGGCGCGTCGCCGTCCTCGCGTCCGAATGCCTCGTAGAGCAGGGCGGACTGGCCGAGATGGCCGTCCGTCTCCCCGATCACGACGGCGATGTCGCCGTCTCCCGGCAAACCACCGATCAGTTCGTCAAGCGAGTTCAGAAGCCCGACCGACCCGATCGTCGGCGTCGGAAGAATGCCCGTTCCGTCGGTTTCGTTGTAAAGCGATACGTTGCCCGAGACGATCGGCATGTCGAGCGCAGTACAAGCCTCGCCGATGCCTTTGATCGCGCCGACAAACTGGCCCATGATTTCAGGCTTCTCAGGGTTGCCGAAGTTCAGATTGTCTGTCGCGGCCAACGGCAAGGCGCCCACGGCCGTCAGGTTGCGATAGGCTTCGGCCACGGCCTGCTTGCCGCCCTCATAGGGGTTTGCCTTCACGTAGCGCGGCGTCACGTCCGAAGTGAACGCAAGGGCCTTTTCGGTGCCATGCACTCGGATCACACCGGCGCCCAAACCAGGCACGCGCACGGTGTCGGCCATGACCATCGTGTCGTACTGTTCCCACACCCAGCCCTTGTGGGCGTAGTTCGGGGACGAAATCAGTGCCCGCAGCCCTTCAATCGGATCGACTTCCGGCGTGTCCGCCAGCGGCGCCGCGGCGGGTGTTTCGACCCAAGGGCGGTCGTATTCCGGTGCGCTCGACGACAGCTTCGACAGCGGCAGATCGGCTTTGACCTCATTGCCGTGCAGGATCAGGAACCGGTCTTCGGCGACGGTTTCGCCGACGATGGCGAAGTCTAGGTCCCACTTTTCGAAGATCGCGCGCGCCTCCGCCTCTCTCTCGGGCTTCAGAACCATGAGCATCCGCTCCTGGCTTTCCGACAGCATCATCTCGTAGGCGGTCATGTTCGCTTCGCGCTGCGGAACATGGTCGAGCGACAGCTTGATGCCGAGGCCCCCTTTGTCGCCCATCTCGACGGCCGAGCAGGTCAGGCCGGCCGCGCCCATGTCCTGGATCGAAATGACGGAGTCCGATGCCATGAGCTCAAGGCAGGCTTCCAGCAGCCGCTTTTCGGTGAACGGGTCGCCCACCTGAACGGTGGGGCGCTTTTCCTCGATCGTGTCGTCGAACTCGGCCGAGGCCATGGTCGCGCCGCCGACGCCATCGCGGCCCGTCTTCGCCCCGAGGTAGACGACCGGCATCCCGACGCCCGAAGCGGCGGAATAGAAGATCTTGTCGGCATCTGCGAGCCCGGCCGCGAACGCGTTCACAAGGCAGTTGCCATTATAAGCGGCGTGAAAGCGGACCTCTCCGCCGACATTCGGCACACCGAAGCAATTGCCATACGACCCCACACCTTCCACGACGCCTTTGACCAGATGGGCGGTCTTAGGGTGCGAAGGGACGCCGAAGGAAAGGGAATCCATCGCGGCGACGGGCCGGGCGCCCATCGTGAAGACGTCACGCAAAATGCCGCCAACGCCGGTCGCGGCGCCTTGGTGTGGCTCGATATACGACGGGTGGTTGTGGCTCTCCATCTTGAAGATCACTGCTTGTCCGTCACCGATATCGACGACGCCCGCGTTTTCGCCGGGGCCGCAAATGACCTGAGGGCCGGTGGTGGGCAGGGTGCGCAACCACTTCTTCGACGACTTGTAGGAACAGTGTTCGTTCCACATGGCCGAGAATATGCCGAGTTCGGTGAACGTCGGCTCTCGTCCGATGATCTCCAGAATGCTCTGGTATTCGTCCGGCTTCAGTCCGTGCGCGGCGATCAGGTCTTCGGTGATCTCAGGTTCCTGCATTCCATCCCCCGGACATTCTGAGTTGCGGCGTCTTTTAGGGGGGATGCGGGGCGGTGAAAAGGGCGAATGCGGGCAGGAAGTGAGTGTGCCCGAGGCAGGCTTCCGTATCTGATCGGATTGCATTCTACGAATGGCAGCTTTCCGGTGCCCTGCGAATTTGGGACCTCAGCCTTTCACCCGAAGCGCGCACCGCGCGCAGGATTGCCGCAGCCGGGCAGCCCGATGCGTGCAGGCGCGAACCCGGTCAGGCCGCTCGTGAATAAGAGGGGTGACGCCCGTGCTTACGGAAAGTGGCCGGAAAGCCTAATGGCGGGCCCCTTTCGGTAGCAGCGAGAAGACGTGCTGAGGGCTGATTGAAAAAAAAGGCCGAGACAAGCTCGGCCCAAGTCCAACAGGGAGGTAGAAGACGATACGAGTTGCCTCAATCATCGCCTTCTAGCCCGATTTATGTGCGGGATGGGAACGAAGCAAGGGAAAACGCTCCGCAATGCATACATATCCGCTATGCGTTGCAGACAAGCCTCACAGCAACTTCAAGTTGTGTTCTCTTCAATCAGCCGCTTCCGCCGGGCGATGATTTCCTCGAGCACGAAGTCGCGGAAAGCGGATACGCGCTTGGAATGCCTCAATTCTTCGGGGTAGGCGAGGAAGACGGGAACCTCGACGGATTCCACTTCAGGGAGGACGCGCACCATGTTGGGAAAGTCCTCCGTCAGGTAGTCCGGAAGAACTCCGATGCCGAGATTGTAGATCACGGCCTGAAGGACGCCGAAGTAGTTATTGACCGTCAGAGTCGAGCGAATGTTCTGCGCCAGAAGCTGCTGGACGAGCATCGCGCCGGCCGCGACCTGCGGCGCATCGGGGCTCTGGCTAATCAATCTGTGTTCCGAAATGTCCTGCAGGCTCTCGGGTGTACCCGCTTGGGCGATGTATTCAGGTGTTGCGTAAAGCCGCATGCGGATGTTCATCAGCCGCCGCCGGATAAGGTCCGCCTGACTCGGCTCTTTCATGCGGATCGCCACGTCTGCTTCGCGCATCGGCAGGTCCAGTACGCGCTCTTCAAGCATCAGCTCGATTTTCAGGTCGGGATACTTCTCGTAGAGTTTGCCCAAACGGGGCGCGAGCCACAGCGTACCGAAGCCTGTCGTTGTCGTGACCTTCAGTTCGCCAAAGACCTCATCCTCGCTATCCCGAATGCGCGCCGAGGCCGTTTCCAGCCGCTTGTTCATGGCAGACGTCGCCTCGAACAAGAGCTCTCCCTGCTCGGTAAGAATCAGCCCGCGCGCATGGCGATGGAAAAGAGTCGTCGAAAGGCTTTCCTCAAGCGCACGAATCTGGCGGCTTACTGCCGACTGGGACAGATGCAGCGCTTCGCCGGCATGCGTGAGCGAACCCGCATCGGCCACTGCATGAAATATTCTGAGCTTATCCCAATCCATCCTGTCGCTTTCTGTCGCCTGACCGCCTCTGTGTGTGCGAATGCTTAATATGCGACAAACGCAAATCGACAAAGTCATAAGGAAGTAAGTGCCCATATCACTGCAAAGAATGCGCTTTGTAGGTCAGAAGTTTTGACCTATAATGGCCCTGCTCAGGAGCGGGAGGGCCAAATGAGCAAGCCAAAGATTTCGCTGAATGATCGGTACGACCTTAACCAGTCGCCAGTGCTGCTGAATGGCACGCAAGCGCTTGTCCGTCTTATGCTTATGCAGAAGGAACGGGACAGGAAGGCGGGTCTCAATACTGCGGGCTATGTCTCCGGGTATCGCGGATCGCCGCTCGGCGGTGTCGATCTCAACATGAGCCGTGCGAAGAAGCTACTGGAAGCGAACGACGTCCGCTTCGAGCCGGGCCTGAACGAGGATCTTGCCGCAACCGCGATCTGGGGCACTCAGCAGGCCGAGGTTTACGGCGAAGGCAAATACGACGGCGTCTTTTCTCTTTGGTACGGCAAGGGTCCGGGCGTCGACCGGACCGGTGACGTCATGCGCCACGCGAACCTTGCCGGCACATCGAAGCATGGCGGCGTCTTGATGGCGATGGGCGACGACCATACGGGCGAAAGCTCTCTCACGTTGCACCAGTCCGACTGGGCGCTTGTCGACGCTTATATGCCGGTCGTCAGCCCGGCGGGTGTGCAAGAGGTGCTGGACTACGGCGTCTACGGCTGGGCGCTGAGCCGGTTTGCGGGCGTCTGGGTCGGGCTGAAGACCATGAAGGACACGGCCGAGGCGACCTCCGTCGTCAATGGCGACCCTTTCCGTATGTCGTTCGTCACGCCTGAATTCCAGATGCCGGAAGGCGGGTTGAACATTCAGCTTGGCGATACGCCGGTCATCCAGGAAACGCGGATGATCGACTACAAGCGGCACGCTGCCGAAGTCTTTGCGCGCGCCAACCGGATTGACCGCCGCGTCTGGGGCAAGTCGGGGGCGAAGATCGGCTTCGTCTCGGCCGGCAAGAACTGGCTGGACCTTTGCCACGCGTTCGAGATGCTCGGCATCGACGCGGACGAGGCTGAGCGGCTTGGCATCACAACCTACAAGATCGGGCAGACTTTCCCGCTCGATATGGTGGGCTTCCACGACTGGGCCGAAGGGCTCGAGCTGATCGTCGTGGTCGAGGAAAAGCGAAAGCTGATCGAGGTCCAGATCAAGGAGGCCATTTTCGACGATCGTCGTGGCCGGCGGGTCTATGGCTGGTACAAGGGCGGGGCAGGCGGCATGCACCGGGAAGAGTTGTTCCCGACGCGCTATGCGCTCGACCCCGCGATGATCGCCGAAAAGATCGGCGGCATATTGGTCGAGGAGGGGCGCGGCACCGACCAGATGCGCGCCAGACTCACCAAGGTGAGCGAGGCGCGCCGCGCGGACAACGTGCCGGAACTGGCGCAACGCACACCCTATTTCTGCTCTGGCTGCCCGCACAACACGTCCACGAAGCTTCCGGACGGTTCGGTCGCCTATTCCGGCATCGGTTGCCACTTCATGGCCGTCTGGATGGATCGTGACACCCGCTGGGCGACGCAGATGGGGGGCGAGGGCGTCAATTGGGTCGGCCAGGCGCCGTTCTCGACACGCAAGCACGTCTTTCAGAACCTTGGCGACGGGACGTATAATCACTCGGGCGTCCTTGCGATCCGCGCGGCTCTTGCGGCAAAGACCAACATCACATTCAAGATCCTGTTCAACGACGCGGTCGCCATGACCGGCGGCCAGCCGAACGAAGGCGATCTAAGCGCCGACCGGATCGCACGCGAAGTGCTCGCGATGGGCGTGGAGCATGTCGCGCTCGTCTATGACGAGAAGGAGGATGTGGACCTCGCTGCATTCCCGTCCGGCATCGAAAAGCATGAGCGCCATGCGCTGCCTGAGGTGCAGGAAAGATTCAAAGATATCGAGGGCGTATCGGTTATTCTTTACGTCCAGACCTGTGCTGCCGAAAAGCGCCGCCGGCGCAAGCGGGGAAGCTTTCCCGATCCCGACAAACGGGTGTTCATCAACACGGATATCTGTGAGGGCTGCGGCGATTGCGGCGTGCAGTCGAACTGCGTGTCGATCGTCCCGGTCGAGACAGAGTTCGGCCGCAAGCGCGCCATCGACCAGTCGTCCTGCAATAAGGACTACTCATGCCTCGACGGGTTCTGCCCGTCCTTCGTGACGCTGCAAGGCGCGAAAGTGCGCAAGGCGGCGACGGCGGAACTCGATCTGCCGGACTTGCCGGAACCCCGATTGCCAGCGATCGAAGGCACCTACAATGTACTGATCACAGGTGTTGGCGGCACGGGCGTCGTGACCATCGGCGCGGTGCTCGCGCAGGCCGCGCATCTCGATGGCAAGGGCGCCGGCATGATGGAGATGGCTGGCCTTGCCCAGAAGGGCGGCGCGGTGAACATCCACCTTCGCCTTGCGGAAAAGCCCCACGATATCAACGCGATCCGGGTCGCTGCTGGCGAGGCCGACTGTGTGATCGGCGGGGACCTTGTCGTGACCGGCGGCGCGAAGACACTGGGACTGATGACGTCCGGGCGCACCGGGGCCGTTGTGAACGCGCATGAGATCATGACTGGTCAGTTCACACGCGACCGGGAATTTCATTTGCCGGTCGAAGGGTTAAAGCTGTCTCTTGAAGCAAGGCTGAAGGACCGAGTTAGTTTCTTCGACGCATCGAAACTAGCGACCAGGCTGCTTGGCGACTCGATCTTCTCGAACATGCTGATGCTTGGCGCGGCCTGGCAAAAGGGCCTCGTGCCGCTTTCGTCGGCTGCGATCCGGCAGGCGATAGAACTGAACGGCGCGGCGGTCGAGGGCAATCTGCGCGCGTTCGACATCGGACGCTGGGCGATGGTGCATCCGGATGAAGTTGCCAAGATGCTTGAAGATCCTACGTCCAAGCCATTGCCACTACAAGAAAAGATCGACCTGCGCGCGGCACACCTGACAGCCTATCAGGACGCAGCCTACGCCGATCGCTTCCGCAAACTTGTTGCCTCTGCGCCTGATGAGCTTCGCGAAGCGGTGGCCGAGGGCTATCACAAGCTGCTCGCCTACAAGGACGAATACGAGGTCGCGCGGCTGCATCTGGAAACCGCCGAAAAGGCCGCTGCGGAGTTCGACGGCGACCTGCGCATGACGTTCCACCTCGCCCCCCCGATCTTCTCCAGAACCGGCCCGGATGGCCGGCCGGAAAAGCGGGCGTTCGGACCTTGGGTGCTGAGCTTGTTCCGGATGCTTGCGAAGATGAAACGCCTGCGTGGCACGGCCTTCGACATATTTGGCCGCTCGGCCGAACGCCGAATGGAGCGTGCGCTTATTGCGCAGTACGAGGCCGACATGGCCGAGGTTTTGCCAAGCGTCTCGTCGGAAACGCTGGACGCCGCGCGCGAACTGGCGCGTCTTCCGCTTCAGATCCGGGGCTTTGGCCCAGTGAAAGAGGCGTCCGAACGCTCCGCCGCAAAGCGTCGTGAAGAGCTTTTGGCCTTCATTCGCGCGGGCGGGGCGCCGATGAAAGAGGCAGCGGAATAGATTTGTCACATGACTGATACCGATCCTTTGGAATATAAGCGACCAAGGAAGAGGATCTCGGGATTAGCGGTCAATGAGAAGAGAAGTCGCGCGTGAAATCTCTTACGCGTCCTCGGCGCAGACGCGTGGTGGCCGTGCGTTCATTCGCGTGCTCGAGAACGCGACAGGCCGGATCGGCCTGATCCGGCGGGCGGAAGGCTACGAAGACGAAGTCGCCGCGGGTCGCGATTTCTGGCAAGTCATCGTCGAGCGGTACGGCCTGAGCCTCGACGTCACGGGCGGCTGTCTTTCCAACATTCCCGCCAACGGCCCGCTCGTCCTGATCGCCAATCATCCCTTCGGCATCCTCGATGGGCTGATGATGGGTCACATCCTCTCGCAGCTTCGCGGTGATTTTCGCATCATCGCACACCGTATCTTCCGCAAGGCGGAAGACCTCGACAGGGTGATCCTGCCGATCAGCTTCGACGATACGAAGGAAGCCGCGCGCGAGAACATCGCGGTGCGCGCCGAAGCGCTTCGTTACCTCAAGGCGGGCGGCGCCATCGGCATCTTCCCCGGCGGCACGGTGGCGACGGCGGCCAAGCCCTTCGCCCGGCCGATGGATCCCGTCTGGCGCAATTTCACCGCCAAGATGATTGCCAAGTCTGACGCCACGGTCGTTCCGATCTATTTCGACGGGCACACGTCGCGTCTTTTCCAGATCGCGAGCCATCTGCATCCAACTCTTCGCCTCGCGCTTCTTATCAAGGAATTTCGCGCACGCGTGGACGAGCCTGTGCGCATTGTGGTTGGCGAGCCCATTTCGAAGCCGCGGCTGGACACGCATCGGTCCGATCCGAGACAGATGATGGATTTCCTGCGTCGGGCCACGTATGACTTGGCACCAGGGCCGGAGCGGTCATACGATTACGGCTTTGAATTCGAAGAGAAATACCGCGCCTGAGTCGCACTGCGCCGGGCCGGTTGAAAGGCAGGCTCATGGCAGTTGGTGTTTTCGATTCCGGTCTTGGCGGGCTTACCGTCTACGATGCCGTCGCCAAGGCGATGCCGGATGTTCCCTTCGTTTACTATGGCGACAACGCCCATGCGCCCTACGGCGTGCGTGACGCGGACGATGTATTTGCCCTGACCTGCCAAGGTGTTGAGCGTTTGTGGGAAGAGGGCTGCGACCTCGTCGTGCTCGCTTGCAACACGGCGTCGGCCGTTGCGCTCAAGAGGATGCAGGAAACCTGGGTTCCTTCCGAAACCAAGCGCGTGCTGGGCGTCTTCGTGCCACTGATCGAGGCTCTGACCGAACGGCAATGGGGTGACAACTCTCCGCCACGCGAGGTCGCGGTGAAACATGTGGCCCTCTTTGCCACGCCCGCGACAGTGGCCTCACGCGCCTTTCAGCGCGAACTTTCCTTCCGCGCCATCGGCGTGGACGTCGAGGCGCAGCCTTGCGGTGGACTCGTCGATGCGATCGAGGACGGGGACGAAATTCTCGCCGAAGCGTTGGTCAGGTCGCATGTCGAGGCGCTTCTGCGCCGGATGCCAAAGCCCGAGGCGGCGATTCTGGGCTGCACGCACTACCCGTTGATGAAGAATTCGTTCCGCGACGCGCTCGGGCCGGGCGTGGCTGTCTACTCACAAGCTGATCTCGTTGCCGCGAGCCTTTCGGACTACCTCAAGCGGCGCCCCGAATTCCTCGGCTCCGGGACCGACGCGAAGTTCCTGACGACCGGCAATCCTGAGCGCGTTTCGAACAAGGCGACGCAGTTTTTGCGGCGGCGGATTGGTTTTGAGGCTGCCTGAGGGTCCGGAAACCGGGGCAAGGGCATGTGACGTAGCGTCTTGCGCGAAAGAACGCTCCATTCGGTCACGATTTCTCCATGATTGACGCGCATCTGATGCCCTGACCAACCAGTGCATCCGGATACCAGTTATGAAATCGACCAGCTTGCGTTCCAACTTCCTCGCCGCCATCGTCTGCTCCCTTGCCGGGGTGCTTCCAGCGTCGGCCGCGACGATCTCTGAGGCCTCCTTCGCGGGAGGCGACTTCGGCAATTCCTGGTCGTCGCCGACGATGATCGCCAACGGCTTTGATCTTGTCACGGGCACCGGCAGCGGGAATGACTACGACATCTTCGCACTGACCGGCCTTGCGACTGGCGCGCAGCAGATCACACTGTCGTTCTCGGCGCCGCAAGGTGTCGGAAACTCTTATGCCGCGGGCGGCAACGTGCTTTACAGCACGTCACCTTTCCGGTGGGGCTGGGACGGAACCACCCTGGGGAGCGTCGGACTCAGCTTTGCTCAGCAGGCCAGCCAGATGGTGCTCAATCTCGACGACACGTTCGGGGGCGAACTCTACCTCGGTCTCTATTTTACCTACGGCACGTCGATCAACTACGCGGTCAGCCTGCCGGGCAACGTGGCCGCGCCACCGCCCGCAGTGCCGCTTCCGGCGGCCGGCTTGCTGATGGGCGCTGCTCTGGCCGGAGTTGGCACGCTGAAGCTTCGCCGCAAGACAAAGCGCGACTCAGCCTGATTGGCAGTCCAGCTTGTCTCGGCCCGGCACCGACGCCTGTTTCCAGCGCCGAACCCCGCTTTCGACCGCCGCGTCGGCACGATTTCGGCGTTTGAATCGGCTATAGGCGCCGGGCCGCCGTCAAGCGGCAGAGAGAAGATATTTCCGGCGCTCGCCACTTGATTTGAACGCGTCTCGACAGTGGAAACGGTCGGGCGCGTTGCCGCCCCTTCGCCGAGCTTCCTAGACGAGCCAATTTGCTCAGCTTTTACGCCGGAATCGGGACGATCACGCAAGTATTTCCGATTAAGCGATAAAGCGCCGCGTGGCGGGTGGGATACGCATCAGACGGCCTGATCTTCCGGATGATTTACTGACGCCGAATACAACCTAAATAGCCCCTCATCCGGACCTGTTCCGTACCGTCATTTCACTGTGAGTCGAAAGGGGCCTACACATGACACGCATTCATACTCTTGCCACCGTTTCCACACTGGCACTTGCGCTGGCCGCTCCGGCCTTCGCCCAGACGCTGATCAGCGACCAGGAGCTGGATGACCGCATCTCGGACATCGAGATCGAAACCCAGCGCAACATGGCGCGTT
>CBDUOT010000078.1:0-16622 GCA_965368915.1 uncultured Rhodobacterales bacterium
TTGGCGGCGTACTTGATCATCTCGGCCGTCTCAAGATCCGTGTAAAGGATCGGGAAGTCGCGCAGGAAAAGGGGGCGGTAGATCTCGCCCATCACCTTCTGGGCGCGTTCGGATGTTACGCCAACGACCACGCGGTCGGGGCGCATGAAATCGTCGATTGCAGCGCCCTCGCGCAGGAATTCGGGGTTCGAAGCCACGTCGAACTCTTTGCCCGGCGCGGCCTTTTCGATGACTTCGCGGACTTGGGCGTTGGTGCCCACTGGAACGGTGGATTTCGTAACGATGACCGCATATCCGCTGAGTGCATGTGCGATTTCCTCCGCCGCCGCCATCACGTAAGTCAGGTCGGCATGGCCGTCGCCGCGGCGGGTCGGTGTGCCCACGGCGATGAAGACCGCATCCGCGCCGGCCACGGCTGCCTTCAGGTCGCCCGTGAACGAAAGGCGCCCCGCCGCCACGTTCTTCGCCATCAATACATCGAGGCCAGGCTCGTAGATCGGCACTTTTCCGCCCACCAGCATGTCGATTTTTCTGGGGTCCTTGTCCACACAGACCACTTCGTGCCCGAAATCGGAAAAGCACACGCCTGAAACAAGCCCGACATATCCGGTTCCGATCATTGCGATTTTCATCAATACATCCTCGGCAAATCTGTCGGGCCGACTTGGAACGAAGCGGGTTTGACTGTCAACGCCCGGAGCCGAAATCGGCATCGTCACGACACGTTATTGCCAATGTTTCATGCACAGTGGCCCCGGATAGACAGGCTTGTTCGGGAAAACGGAGGAAGACGATGACCCTTCCGATTCATTCACGGCTCTTCGCGGCGCTCGTGGCAACCGCGTTGATGACGGGTGCTGCCGACGCATGTTCGCGCGCCCAGGTCAGGGGTGCGGATTCTGTGGTCCAGGCGGGTTCGAAGATCAACCAGTCGTTGATTGACGCAGCAATCCGAACAGAGGTCAATTATCACCGCTGCAAGGCGGGTTTGCCCGGGGTATCGGACGCGAGTGGCTTGAGAAAAGTCGCCGCATCGCACGCGCGTTGGATGGCCAAGCGGCGCAGCCTGTCGCACAAGTCTTCCGTGCCAGGGCAAAGCACAGCCATGGCGCGTCTCAAGGCGTCCGGACTGCGCGTCCGGGCCGGAGCCGAAAACATCGGGTTGGTGTCACGGTTTCGAATCGATGGGCAGCGATTCCGCATCGCAGATGCCTCTTCCTGCCGTTTTTCGACGTCTTCGGGGCAGGCGATCGCGCCGCATAGCTACACTTCGCTGGCGCGGCATATCGTGTCGTTGTGGATGGCCTCGAAGGGGCATCGCCGCAACATTCTTGACCGTCGTATGACGCGTCTCGGTTCCGGGGTCGGGTTTGATCCTCGCGCTTCAAACTGTGGAAAATTCTACGTTTCTCAGACTTTCGCCGGCTGATATCTGCCAATCTGCAACACCTTCGGCGATGATGCGAACAGAGTATGGATTTTTGCTTTTATTCGCTGTCAGATTGTGCTTTCGTCCACACGAGGCTGCCGTGACTGGTGGCTCTTATCGAAAGAGCGGAGATTAAACATGAAGAAACTTGCGACTCTCGCGGCGGTTATGAGCCTTTCGGCTGGCGCTGCTTTCGCTGGCGGCTACGAAGCCCCGATGGTTGAAGCTGAGCCCATGGTTGTCGAAGAAGCCGGCACCACGAACGCTGGCCTCGTCGTTCCGGCCCTGCTGCTGCTCGGCGTTATCGCTGCTGCTTCGTCGGATTCCTAATCCGGCGCACAGCGCACTGAGAATTCTGCAAAGGCCAGGCTTCGCGCTTGGCCTTTGTGCTTTTGGTGGCCGGAATGGCGACTGAAAAGAATTAGGGCGTCCGCAACTCGCTGGGCGCCCTAATCGTATTTCGATAAGCTGATCAGTTCCTGACGAGTTGAATCGTCACATGGCCCAGCGCAGGACCGATCCATTGGTGCGAGAGTGCGATCGTACCGCTGCCTGTCACCCAGTAACTGTTGGTGATTTGTAGCCCTTGGCCCGCGCAGCTTTCGTCCATCTGAACGGTATTGTAAGCGTTGCCTGCGAAGCTGAAGCTTTTCGCGGGTCCGCGCGAGATCGTGCAGGTCATCGGCAAAGGCCGCTCGATCCCCTCACCATCTAGATAGCGCCAGACGCGCCGTGTTTGGCCCCCGGTTCGTCCGGCCACCATCGCTGCTGCCGAGCCGAGGTCAGCGGACATGAGATCGTTCCCCAGACCGCGAGTTCCAACGATCAGCCCCTGCTTCAGCATGATCGATTGCTCGCTTGGCGTCACGTAGGTGCGCACGCCCGCGTTGCGGCCGATCTCGCCCAACGCGGTCAGAAGTCCCGTCTTCTCCATCTGGGCCACGATGATCGGGCCCGAGAAGGACGCCTTCGCCGAGGCGGCGAGCCTTTCGGGATCCGGCGTTGCGGCCCCTTTCTGCTTTTTGCCGGGCGCGACGCGGTTCGCCAATTCCTTGGCGATTCCGATCGCGATCGTGCTGCCTTCGGTCTTCGACGTGTCCGTGCCGCATGCCGTAAGGCTCAAGGCAACGATTGCCGCGAACGCGGTCCGCACGGCATACGTGCTTATTGCTGGCTTCACCGCCAGAACCTCCCCCACTGGATTTGCATGTCGCCCTGGTGGGTGCTGCGGATCGTGTCATAGAGGCGTCCGTCGACCTCGAGCCGTGCGCCGCCGTCGCGGTTGAGCGGCTTGATAACCGTCGAGACCTTGTTCACCGAAGGTTTGCCCGTCGTCCAGGACACCGGGATCGTCAGGCGCACGCCCTTGTCGAAGGAACCCTCGCCGAAGTCTTTCTCGGATAGATCGGTGAAGGTCGCATAGGCGCCCACCTTCCACCCGTTCGCGAACTCTCGGTCGACCGTCAAGGTCGCCCCCCAATCGCCCAGCAGGTAGCGACCGACATCGACCTGGCCGGTGAAGCCCTTGCCGAAGTCGTAGTAAGCCGACACATGCCCCGTCGCGACATCGTAGTCGCGGAACGAGAACATCGTGTCGAAATCGCGTTGCTTGACGTAGTTCACCTCGGCGCCTAGCGCGAAGCGGCTGTCGATCGGCTTCCACAAAAGCTCACCCGAGACGCCGCCATACATGCGCTCAAGAAGGCCCACCGTGACACGGCTGTAAAGGTTTGGCGCGGGGCGTGCGTACCAAGCCAGCGTCAGGTCGTGAATGCCGGGGTCGCCTTCCTTCTGGTAGAGAACCAGGTCCGAACGGACATGACGGACGGTCGAATCCGAAATACGCGTCGATTCGTCGAGATTGCCGATAATCTTCTTGCGGATGCTGCCCGACATGATCAGGCCCGGCGCGAACTCATAGCGCCCCGCGAGTTGCACGCCAAAGTCGGCGCGCAACGGATCGTCCGGGTCAAAGACACTGGCTTCGCCGTAAGGCGAGAGCGACCAGACGAAGCGCGGGTAGACGTTTGGCGTACGAACGAGCCCCTCTTTCGGTCCCGCTGCCGCGTCCGAGAAACTGGCTTCTCGCAGGATCGCAAGCGACGATTGTGATTCAAGTGCTTCGACATCACTCCGCCGAAGGGTGACGGATGACGTCGGCATGCCTTCGGTCATCGAAGTGATGACCAAGGTTTCCACCGAAGGCGGCAAGGCCCGGGTCAGTATCCGCGCGCTGCGGCCTATGGCCTGCGGCTGGGCGAGGTAGCGCGTGTTACGCACCCTGACTTCGACCCTCGAGGCGGAAAGCGACATGCTTTCCAGAATCATTCCGTCCTTTTTCATCGCCTTGGCGACGGCGTCCTGAATGCCAGGATGCACCTTCGGATCGGTGGTCCAGTCAGTGCCCCAGTCTTCCGGATTCGCGGCGCGGGCAGGGCGCGGCCGCACAGGAAGCGGCGCAGTTTCAAGACCGCTCGGCGCCGGTGGACGGCGCGGATCGATGGCGAGCGAAAACTGCAGGCCAACTTCCGAGCCGTAAAGGTAGTAACCGGCGAGGCTCACCGAATTGTTGAACTGGTAGTCGAAGCCGAAGTTGAACGAAGACTTCCGCTCGAACGTGCCCGCCGCCGTTTCACGATCATACCCGTCGGAGGAATACTCAGCCTTGAATGTCAGCTTGTCGGTGGCCTGCCAGGCGACGCCGACGAACGGCGCGACCGGTCCCTTGAACCACTGGTCGGTATTGGCCTTGCCGCCTTCGCCAATGTTGAGCACAGGGCGGTCGCCGAATGGCGTGCCGATATCACCATGGCTGCCAAGCCGTCCCCAGCCGAGACCCGCAGTGGCGCGCAGGCGCGGAGTAATTGTCTTGGTCGCAACCACATATTCGCCGGAATAGACGCCGGTGCCGATGAAGTCGCGCAGGCCGACCGCGACGGCAGGCCTCCAGTCCTTTTCGTCGAGAATACGATAGCGAAGGTCGAACGAACGGTCGTAAAGCGCGGAACCGTTGGTGAAGACGCCGGGCACCCGTGAATACCGAAACGCGCCGGTCAGACGATCGGTGACCTGAAACGTGCCAGTGACGCGAAGCGCGCCGCCAAAGCGGAAGACGGTGGCGCCGAGCATGCCTTCAGGCGCGCTTTCGGCGGTTGGCATATCGATCAGGCCAGGCAACCCGAAGGTGCCGTTGCTTGGCCTCAATATAGGTTCCGCATATGCGACCACCGCAGCCAGCGCCGTGGTTGACGCCAAACCCAGCCCCACGATCCTACGTCCGGCCAACCTGCTCTCCGTTCTTTGTTTCCTGGCAATATACATGGTTCGCGACCCGTCGCGAGTGTCGACGGGCGAGAAACCGCTCTCTCAAGCGGCGGATTGCCCTATTGCAGGCAAAAATGCAACGCCTGACAGCTCCGCAGGGGGTCTTCCGGCTTGGCGGCAGCCCACGGTGCTTAGCGTCAGGCTTGCGCTACATGCAGCGTTCGAAAAGGGCGCGGGTGTTCTCGCGCGTCATCTCGATCGGATTGCCGCCGCAGGACGGGTCCTCGAGGGCCATCTCGGTCAGTTCGTCGAGGCGCGATGCCTCCACACCCATCGCCGAAAGGTTCTCGGGAATCGCTAGGTCCGAGCGAAGCTCCATGACTCGCGCTCGGAAACCGTCGAAGCCGCCCTTTATACCGATGTAGGCGGCGGCAGCTTCGATGCGGCTTTCGATGGCCGAGCGGTTGAAATCCATCACCATCGGCATGACAACGGCGTTCGTCGTGCCGTGATGCGTGCCGTAGACCGCCCCGACCGGATGGCTCAGCGAATGAATCGCGCCGAGACCCTTCTGAAAGGCGACCGCGCCCATCGCCGCAGCGCTCATCATGTGCGCGCGCGCCTCAAGGTCGGTCGGATTTGCATAAGCCTTTGGAAGATTTTCAAAGACAAGCCGCATGCCTTCGAGAGCGATACCCTGGCTCATCGGGTGATAGTGGGGGCTGCAAAAGGCCTCGAGGCTGTGGGCGAGCGCGTCCATGCCGGTGCCGGCCGTGATGAACTTCGGCATTCCGACCGTCAGCTCTGGGTCGCAGATCGTCACCGCAGGAAGAAGCTTGGGATGGAAGATGATCTTCTTCTTGTGGGTTTCGGAATTCGTGAGGACCCCGGCCCGCCCAACTTCGGAACCGGTTCCGGCTGTGGTGGGGACCGCGATGATCGGCGCGATCGTATCGGCATTCGCCCGCGTCCACCAATCGCCGATATCCTCCAGGTCCCAGACGGAGACAGTCTGATCCACCATCAGAGCGATCATCTTGCCGAGGTCGAGGGCCGAGCCGCCACCGAAGCAGACGACGCCGTCATGACCCCCGGCGCGGTAGGCCTTCAGCCCCGCCTCCATGTTCTTCTCGTTCGGATTCGGATCGACCTCCGAAAAGACCGCTCGGCCGAGCCCTGAAGCGTCGAGGATATCGAGCGCCTGCGCCGTGATCGGAAGGCTTGAAAGCGCCTTGTCGGTAACCAGAAGCGGGTTCCGCATCCCGACCGCCTTGCAGTGCTCTGCCAGTTCCTTGATGCGGCCCGGACCGAACTTGACGGCGGTGGGGTAGGACCAGTTGACGGTAGCGACACTCATTTCGTGACCTTCTTCAGATGGTAGGATTTCGGTCGGGTGACCGAGTGGAAGCCGAGTACCGAAAGCGCCGCGCCGCGACCGGTGTCCTTGCAGCCGGTCCAGCAGAGCGCCGGGTCAAGATAATCGCAGCGGTTCTGCAGGATGGTGCCGGTCTCGATTTGGCGGCCGATCCGCGCCGCCCGGGCGCTGTCAGCCGTCCAGAGCGAGGCAGTCAGGCCATAGTCGCAGTCGTTCATCATGGCGACTGCATGGTCATCGTCCTTCACGGGCATGATGCCGACGACAGGCCCGAAGCTTTCCTCGCGCATCACGCGCATCTCGTGGTTCACGTCCACGAGGATTTGCGGGGCGAGATATGCTCCGCCGTCATCTTCGGGAAATAGCTTCGGATCGATGAGCGCCCTCGCGCCATCGGTGATCGCGTCGGCCACCTGGTCGCGAACGGTTTCGGCGAACCGCCGGTTTGCCATCGGTCCGAGCGTCGTTGTCGCGTCGAGGGGGCTGCCGAGCTTGAGCTTCTTGACCCAGTCCACGGCCTTTTCGACGAAGGTGTCATAAAGGCTTTCATGGACATAGATGCGTTCGATCCCGCAGCAGCACTGGCCCGAATTGTACATTGCCCCATCCATGAGGCTGTCCACGGCGGCGTCGAGGTCGGCGTCGTCCATGACGTAACCGGGGTCCTTGCCACCGAGTTCAAGGCCAAGGGCGGTAAACGTGCCGACCGCGGCGCGCTCCATAGCCTTGCCGCCACCGACCGAACCAGTGAAGTTCACAAAGCCGAAGGCGCGCTGGCCGATCAGCGCTTCGGTCACATCATGGTCAAGGACGACGTTCTGGAACACATCTTCCGGGACGCCACCCGCGTGGAACGCTTCGGCGAGCCTCTCACCGGCAAGCAGCGTCTGTGTCGCGTGCTTCAGGATCACGGCGTTCCCGGCGATTAGCGCGGGGACGATCGTGTTGATCGCCGTGAGGAAGGGATAGTTCCACGGCGCCACGACGAAGACGACACCGTGCGGTTCTCGCTCGATGCGTCGCTCGAAGAGGTTGGAGTTTTCCACCACCACGGGCGCCAGCGCCTCGGCCGCGATCCCGGCCATGTAGTCAGTGCGTTCGTTCACGCCGCCGAGTTCGCCGCCATAGCGTGTCGGCCGGCCCATCTGCCAGGCCAGTTCCTCGACGATCGCGTCCTTCATCTCGTTGAGTTTCGCCACCCCCGCCTTGACGAGCGCGATGCGTTCGTCAAGCGGCCGTTCGGCCCACGCGTGCTGTGCGGCGCGGGCACGGGCCACCGCCGCCTCCGCTTCGGCCAGTGTGAGTGCGGGCCGTTCGGCATAGACCCGCCCGTCCACGGGCGAGATGCATTGGATCATCCTGGTCATCTTGTCCTCGCTTGGCGACGCTGCGCCAGTTCAGCCGTCAAAGGCGCTCGAAACCTCGTTTCAATTCCCAATCCGTCACGACGCGGTTTTGTTCCTCGATCTCCCACCGCGCGGCGTGCACGTAGTGATCGACGACGTCGTCCCCGAATGCCGCGCGCAGCATCTTTGATTTGCTCGTGAATTCGGCCGCTTCTCCTAGGGTCTTCGGAATCTCTCTTGCGCGCTTTGCGTGATAGATATCGCCCGAAATCGCAGGCTCCAACTCAAGTTTCTGTTCGATTCCTGCGAGACCTGCAGCGAGCAGCCCCGCGCAGGCCAGGTAGGGATTCAGATCCGCTCCACCGATGCGGCATTCGACGCGGATCGCCTTGGTGCCCTCGCCGCAAACGCGGAACCCGGCGGTGCGGTTGTCGAGCGACCAGACCGCCTTCGTCGGTGCGAAAAGGCCGACCACGAAGCGCTTGTAGCTGTTGATGAAAGGCGCAAGCAACAGCGTGATCTCGCGTGCGTAAGTCAATTGCCCGGCGACGTAGTGCTTCATCAGCGCGGACATGCCGTGCGGGTCTTTCTCGTCGCGGAAGGCCGGTTTTCCGTTCTTCCAGAGCGACTGGTGAACGTGGCTCGACGATCCGGCACGGTCGTGGCTGTACTTGGCCATGAAGGTCGCTGAACGGCCCTGGAGGTGACAGATTTCCTTCACGCCGTTCTTGATGATCACGTGGTTGTCGCAAGTGTCGAGCGCGTCGGAGTATTTCGCGTTGATCTCTTCCTGACCGACCTCGGCCTCGCCCTTGGAATTCTCGATTGGCACACCAGCGTCCCAAAGCCCGTTGCGGATCGCCCGCATGACACTTTCTTCCTTGGTCGTGCCGAAGATCGCGTAGTCCACGTTGTGGCGGCCAAGGGTCTGCAAATCGTGGTAACCGCGGTCGTTCAACGCGTCGTAACTGTCCTGAAAAAGAAAGAACTCAAGCTCGGTCGCCATCATCGCGTCGAAACCCAGCTTCTTCGCGCGCGCGACTTGCCGCTTGAGAATGGCGCGCGGGGAAACTGCGACCTCTTCGTGCGTATCGTGGTCGATGAGGTCGGCCATCACCATCGCGGTCCCTTCCAGCCAGGGCACGCGCCGCAGCGTCGCAAGGTCCGGCTTGAGAGTGTAGTCGCCGTAGCCCTTTTCCCAGCTTGCGCTTTTGTAGCCCGGGACCGTGTTCATCTCGACATCGAGCGCCAGGAGATAGTTGCAGCAATGCGTTTCTTCCCACGCGCCCTCGACGAAGTGCCGCGCCACGAAGCGCTTGCCCGTCAGGCGCCCCTGCATGTCAGGGAAGCAGACGAGGACGGTGTCGATCTCTCCGGCGGCGGCGGCCTTCTTCAGCGCATCGAATGTCAGATTTGCAGGCATCCAGCCCAACTCCCCTTCAAATTTCGTCGGGCGCGGCGGCGTGGCCGCGCCCGGTCTTCATCATGCCAACGGATCAGCTGTAGCGGTAGGGGCGACCTGCCTTGTCCATCGCCTCGTTGTAGGCCTTGAAGATCGACACGATCTTGGCCTTGGTTTCGCTTTCCGCTGCGATCTCGTCCCAGAACGTGCGGGCGGCGGCTTCGACCTGCGCCCATTCATCGTCAGGAATCGAGGTCAGCTGCATTTTGGTGCCATCGACCCGCAGTTTCGCCTCGCCGCCCCAATACCAATGCTGACGGTAATAGTGGCTGGAATCGAAGCACATCCGGATGAGTTCCTGAAGGTTCTCGGGCAACTCATTCCAGCGGTCCATGTTGGAGAAGAAGTGACCGATCCAGGCGCCCGAAATGTTGTTCGTCAGGAAGTAATTGGTCACGTCGGCCCAGCCTACCGTGTAGTCTTCGGTGATGCCCGACCAAGCGACGCCATCGAGTTCACCGGTCTGCACCGCAACCTCGATGTCTTCCCAAGGCAGAGTCACCGGCACGACACCGAACTGGGACAGGAACCGGCCCGCCGTCGGGAAGGTGAAGACGCGCTTGCCTTGAAGATCGGCGAGCGAATTGATCGGATCCTTCGTGGCGAAGTGACACGGGTCCCACGCGCCGGCGGAAATGTGCTTCACGCCGACCTTTGAGTATTCCTCGTCCCAGATCTCGTTCAGGCCCCACTGGTGGAAGAGGACCGGCACGTCGAGCGAGTAGCGCGACGCGAACGGAAAGTAGCCGCCGAACACGGTGACCTCGGTGGGCGAGGCCATCGAGTCGTCGTCGGACTGCACCGCGTCGATCGTGCCGCGCTGCATCGCCTGGAAAAGCTCACCCGTCGGCACCAACTGATCCGCGAAGTAAAGCTCGATCTCCATTTGGCCGTCGGCGATCTTGTTGAAGCTGTCGATCGCGGGTTTGACGACATGCTCGCCGAGTGCTGCCCCGGCATAGGTCTGAAGCCGCCACTTGATCGGTGTCTGCCCGTGCACTGCGGGAGCAGCGAGCGATGCGGCACCTGCGGCAGCGCCAGCGGTGAGGAACTTGCGTCTCGTTGTCATTGGTCTGACCTCCTTGTTGCGGTTCGGGTTCGGGCGGTTCAGCCGCCCGTCGGTTATTGTGCGTAAAGCGTATCAGGTAGCCACATCGCGATCTCGGGGAAGGCGATGACAAGGCCGAGCGCGATGATCATCACGCCGACGAAGGGAATGATCGAGCGGTAGATATCGCCCAGCGAAACCTCGGGCGGGGCCATCGCGCGCATCAGGAACAGGTTGTAGCCGAAAGGCGGCGTCATGTAAGCGATCTGCGTCGTGATGGTGTAGAGCACACCATACCAGATGAGGTC
This sequence comes from uncultured Rhodobacterales bacterium, assembly GCA_965368915.1. Classification (GTDB taxonomy): domain Bacteria; phylum Pseudomonadota; class Alphaproteobacteria; order Rhodobacterales; family Rhodobacteraceae; genus Albidovulum. The sequence continues at coordinate 10,233 of CBDUOT010000078.1, forward strand.
GAAGCCGAGCGCATCGACAAGCGGCACGTAAAGTGGCGCCACGATCACCAGCATCGCTGTGTCGTCGAGGAACGTCCCCATCAACAGGAACGTCGCCTGCATCAGGATCAGAATGTGCCAGCGGTTGAGCCCAAGGTCCTCGAGGAAAAGCCCTTTGAGTGCGTCTACCGCGCGAAGCCCGTCAAAGACCGCACCGAAGGCCAGCGCGGCGAGAATGATCCACATGAACATGCAGGAAATGGCGAGCGTCTGACGGGCCGAGGTTTCGAAGACGGCCCACGTCATCCGGCCTTTGAGGATTGCCGCCAAGGTGGCAGCAAGCGCGCCGATGACAGAACTTTCGACCAGCCGCACATAGCCGGTCACGAACGGCACCATCATCACGAGGAAAATGCCCAGTGGCAAAAGGCCGGCGGTCAGAAGGCGCATCTTCTCCCGCCGTGTGACCGATGCACGTTCATCCTCGGAAAGAACGGGGCCGAGCTGCGGCTGCAGCTTGCAGCGGATCCAGATATACAGAATGAAAAGCGCCGCCATCATCAGCCCTGGAAACACGCCGGCCAGCCAGAGCTTGCCGACGGGCTGCCGCGCGATCATCGCGTAAAGCACAAGAACCACCGAGGGCGGCACGAGGATGCCCAGCGACGACCCGGCCTGGATCACGCCGGTCACCATCTGCTTGTCGTAGTTCCGCTTCAGAAGCTCGGGCAGCGCGATCGTGGCGCCGATGGCCATCCCCGCCACGCTGAGGCCGTTCATTGCCGAAATCAGCACCATCAGCAGGATCGTCCCGATGGCGAGCCCGCCCGGAACCGGGCCGAACCAGACGTGGAACATTCGGTAAAGATCGTCGGCAAGGCGGCTTTCGCTTAGCACGTAGCCCATGAAGATGAACATCGGCAGCGTCAGCAGCGGGAACCAACCCATCAGCTTGATCGACTGCGCAAAGGCCAGATCGTAGCCGCCCCGGTCGCCCCAAAGCATGATGGCGGCGACCATGGCGACGCAGCCGATGATCCCGAACATGCGCTGCCCACTCATGAGCAGCACCATCATGGCGCCGAACATCGTCAGGGCGATGGCGTCGGTCGACATCTACAGCTCCTCGCCTCGCAGTTTCGCGATGTCCTTGAACAGAATGGCGATGCACTGCAGCAGCATCATCAGAATGCCGAAGCACATGATCGACTTGATGGGCCACATGTAGGGCCGCCAGAGCCCCCTGCGCCGTTCGCCGTATTCGATGGCGTAGGCGGTGCTTTCGACCCCGCCGTAAAGCAGCACGCCAAGGTAGAACAACAGCGCGAAGATCGTGACGACGTCGACGAAGGCCTTCGTCCGGTCGCTCCAGCGCCCATAAAGAAGGTCCATGCGAACCGCGCTGTCCATCTGAAGCGCATAGGCCCCGCCAAGCATGAAGTATCCCACCATCAGGAACTGGCCCATCTCATCGGTCCAGATCGCGGGGGTCAGTGCGGCGCGGGCGAAGGAACTCCATAACATGACGCCCATCAGCGCAAACAAGAGATACATCGCGAAGCGACCGACGCGGTAGTTTAGCGCATCGACAAACCTCACGTATGATCTTGTCCAGTTCGGCATGTCAGACGGCCGTCCTTTCCATCGCTGCGCCACCAATCCGTGCAAGCGCAGCGGTCAGGACCGGGGCGAGGCCGTCAGCCATCGCCGCAACGGCCACGTCGTCCGCGATAAGGTCGTTGCGGATTTCCAGCATGACGTTGGCCAGCCCGTAGGGCGTTGCCTGAAGGCGCAGTGTGTGCGTGACGCCATCGTCTGCCGAGTACGGCTGGTTAAGCTGGCAGTCGAGACCGGTTCGCGCCTTGGCTTCCGCGAGCACGGCATGGGCGAGGTTGGGGTCTGCGTCGTGGATGATGCCGAGTTCGACATCGCGCCGCGCGCCGAAATAGACGGGCGTGAAACTGTGGACGGTGACGATGACCGGCCTCTGCCCGACCGCAAGCCGCGTCGCAATTTCTTTGTGAAGGGCCGAGTGGAAAGGCAGATAGATCATTTCCGTCCTGCGACGCCGTTCGGAAGTTGGCAGCGACGCATTGCCCGGAATGTCGAAGACTTCGCTTTTTTCGGCGATCGCACCAGCGGCGTTCGGCGGGCGATTCAAATCGTAGACAAGGCGGGAGATGCCGGCAGAGACGAACGGCGCGTCGAGCGCCTTGGCCAGCGCTCGCGCCAGCGGCAAGGCGCCGGGATCCCACGCGATGTGCGCCCGACGCGCTTCGGCCGGAAGACCCAGCGTCCCGAAGGCGGGCGGGAAATGGTTGGAGGCATGTTCGCAGACGATCAGGAAAGGCCCGGCCGCATCGCGGTTCTCGGTCGTCACGACCGGAAGGACATGTTTCGTCACCGCCGCCATCTCTGCCGGAAAGCCCCCTGATTCACCAACCCAAGGCTCCATCGGCGATGGCATTTCTGTCAAGATATTTTCCTTTCGCCGCTTTCTGTTACAATCCTTTCTTGCGCCCTGCTGACGAAATGGGCGCTTTGGAGGTAACGACAGTGCCCGGCGCCGCGCGAACTATCGAACAGCAGATCAAAGCGCGCTTTGATGACCTGACGCGCGCGGAACGCCAGTTGGCGTCGCACATCACCCGCCACTACCCCGTCGCGGCGCTCGCCTCGATTACCGCACTGGCTAAAGCGGCTGAGGTGTCGACGCCCACGGTGGTCAGGCTGGTCCAGAAGCTCGGCTACAAGGGATACCCGGATTTCCAGACGGTTGTCCGGGCCGAGGTCGAGGAGCGTTTGATCTCGCCCATTGCGAAGCACGACCGCTGGGCGGGGGGTGTGCCGGAAACACATATCCTCAACCGGTTTGCGGATGCTGTCGTTGGCAATCTGCAGGCCACCTTGGGTCAGATCGACCATTCGGAGTTCGACGCGGTGTCCCGGCTGATGGCTGAGCGGGATCGCAAGATATTCGCGATGGGCGGGCGAATTACCCATGCGATGGCGGACTATTTCGTGACCCATATGCGCGTGATCCGCCGGGATGTGACGTTGATCTCCGAAATGTCGAACGCCTGGCCGCCTGCCTTGATCGACATGAAGCCCGGCGATGTGCTTCTGGCCTTTGATATCCGGCGATATGAAAACAACGTCCTGTCTCTGGTCGAAATGGCCGCCGATCAGGGGGCCGAGGTGGTGTTGATTACCGACCAGTGGGTATCGCCGGCGGCCGAGCGCGCGCGCTACAGATTCTCGGCCCATATCGAGGCGCCATCAGCGTGGGACTCCACTGTCGCGATCCAGGTTCTGGTGGAAACGCTCCTCGCGGCCGTGCAGAGCCTTACATGGGAGGACACTCAGGCAAGGATGAAGCGGCTCGAAGAGCTTTACGCGCGGGCGCGTTTCTTCCGGCGATCGAAGTGACAGGGCGCCTGTCGCCCGTTGCCGGCCTAGCGGTCCCGTAACCAGCCATCCGCGAAACGGATATCCTGGCAGCCGGTGAACTGGCCTAGCCGCGCAAGCTCGGCTTCAAGCCTCTGAAGACGTCCTTTTCCCATCGCGACACCCGGTTCGGGCCAGAAGGCAGCGACTGCCAACACCCCGTCCGCGCGCTGGCATTTCGCGTCGATGCGACCGATCAGCTGGTCGCGCTCCATCACGGGAAAAACATAGTAGCCGTATTCGCGTTTCGCTTCGGGCACGAAGATCTCGATGCGATACCGGAAGCCGAATAGGCGTTCCGCCCGATTGCGGTCGCGAAGCGCCGGATCGAAGGGCGACAGGATTCGAACCCGTCCGGCGGGATCGGCCACCGCTGACGCGCCTTCAAGCACATCTGGCCGGGCGTAGGATCGGCGGGGGCGACCGTCGACGCCTTCGACAATGATCTCGATGATCTCTCTGCGACCGAGCGCGGCGGTGCACCAATCCTTCGCCTCGGCAGGCGTCACATGGTCCCAGAACGCGGCGATTTCGCCTGATGTGGCGAAGCCCAGTCGGTCGAGCGCGGCATTGCACGCCCAGTCGATCGTTTCCGGTTCGCTTGGTGCGGGCGCGGCGTGCACCTCGGGGTGGATGCGTTCGGTCAGATCGTAGACCTTGGCGAAGTTGCGCCTGTGGCAGACGCAAAGCTCGCCCGTGCGCCAGAGGAATTCCAAGGCAGTCTTGGAGGGATGCCATTCCCACCAGCCGCCCTTGCTGCGCTTTTCATCCTCGCCCACTTCACCGGATGCGACTGGACCGCCGTCCCGGATGTGGGCGCGCACGTCCTCCACCTTGTTGTGGAATTCCGGCCCGTGCCAATCCGACCATCGGGAGCTTATGCGCTTTCCGTCGCGGGCGAAGCGCAGCTTCCACCAGTGAAGGAATTCGGTCGGGATGATTGAGGCGTCATGGGTCCAATGCTCAAACAGCGTGCGCTCCTTTTCGAGGAGCCGCTTGAGGTTGTCGGGCCGGTAGCTTTGGCGGCGCGACCACAGGATCATGTGGTGGGCGCGCTCTATCGTGTTGATACTATCGACTTGCACGAAGCCCAGGCGGTGGATGAGCGCCAGAAGATCATCGCCCTTCGCCGGTCCGGACGGCGGCTCGATCAGCGCGTGGCGGTCGAGGAATAGCCGGCGCGCGGCCTCGTTGCGAAGGACGGGAAGGTTCATTCGCCCCAAACCCGCTCCAGCAGCGCCAGCCAGTTCTCGTGCGCAAGCTTGGTGATCAGCGCGTCGTTGTAGCCGTGCCTACCCAGCGCGTCGATCAGGCGCGGCAGCCCGGCGGCATCGCCGATCTCTTCCGGCATGGTCGCGCCGTCGAAATCCGAGCCGAAGCCCACGCGATCCTCGCCCAGCTTCTCGATCAGATGATCGAGATGGCGCAGGATCGGCTCCCAGCCTTTGAACGATGTTTTGCGGCCGTCCGGGCTTAGAAAAACCGTCGCGAAGTTCAGTCCGACCATCCCGTCAGACGCCCGGATCATTTCCAGTTGTCGATCGGTCAGGTTTCGCGTGGACGGCGTGACGGCGTGCGCGTTGGAATGTGTCGCGACGAGTGGCGCGTCGGAGATGTCCGCTACATCGTCGAAGCCCTTTTCGTTCAAGTGGCTGAGGTCGATCATGATCTTGAGCAGGTTGCACTCACGAACAAGCGCCTTGCCCGCGTCGGTCAGGCCTGGGCCGGTATCGGGCGACCCCGGAAAGCGGAAGGGCACACCGTGACCGAAGATCGTCGGCCTCGACCAGACCGGTCCGAGCGACCTGAGCCCCGCCGCGTGCCAAAGATGAAGCGCGTCAAGGTCCGGCCCGATAGCCTCCGCGCCTTCGAAATGCAGGATTGCAGCGATCCGCCCATCTTCCATTGCATGGCGGACCTCAGCCGCGCTTCGGCAGATCGTGGCGGTGCCAGTTCGCTCCATCCACATCAGATGTCCGATCTGATCGGCGGCGACAGGTTGGGCCGCGTCGGCCCCGATAAGGTTGGGCAAAGGCAGGTCGTAGGGCGGCGCGTCCATGATCGCCTCGAAGTCGGGCGCGTCAGGGGATGCAGGCGAGGGAATGTAAACTGCGAAGAAGCCGCCCGCGAACCCGCCCGCCTTCATCCGGGGCAAGTCGAGATGGCCCGTTCCATCGCCCTTGAGCCATATGTCCTCGCGCCGCGTGGGCGCTCGGGTGAGCCGTTGGAGAAAGTCGTTGTGACCGTCGAAAACGGGAATCATGATTGGTCCGATGACGTCTGACGACCGGTCGAAGCGACCGTTGCTCGTGGTTTCGGTGGCGCCCCGGCGGGCAGCCCAACCTTCGCCCGTCGCCTCGCAGACCGCAAGCCCGTCCTGTGACGGGCGTCGGCGGCGCAAACCGTGCCCCACCATGGGACTAATGGACCGGTAGTTGCCCGTTGAGTTATAGTTCCAGCGTCGTGAGGGGTGCCCGGCATTCCGTAGCGGAGGGAGACAGTCTGTGCCCGGAATGGACGGACGGCGTTCAGCCCTGAGACTCGTGCTGGCAGCGGCGTCGGTGTTGATCGCTGTCACGATTGCCAACGCGCAGGACTTTTTTACGCTCAAGGGTCATGGCGGCCCTATAAAGGGCATCGCCGCCGGGGCGGACGGGACGATCCTTACCGCAAGTTTCGACAACTCCATCGGCATCTGGCGCGATGGCAAGCCGACTTGGTTCGAAGGTCACCGCGCGGCCGTCAATGCCGTCGCCTACCTTGGCGACGCAATCGCCGTTTCGGCGGGCGACGATTTCACCGTGCGGGTCTGGGACCGAAAATCGGGAGCGGGCCGGGAACTCGGCCAACACTCTGGCAAGATCGTCAGGCTGGCGGTCGCGCCGGATGGGGCGAGAGTCGCAACGGCAAGCTGGGACGGGACGGCGCGGATCTGGCCCGTGAACGGCGGTCCGCCGGTCGAGG
>CBDUOT010000079.1:0-16511 GCA_965368915.1 uncultured Rhodobacterales bacterium
GGCTTGTCGGGTCGTCACTCGGGCCGTCAATCCCGGTTGGCAAACCGGGACGCGGGCGTAAGATGCGCTGAAGGCGCGGAGGACACGCATGAGACTGAAGGACAAGACGGCGATCGTGACCGGCGCGGGGTCGGGCTTCGGCGCCGGTATCGCGCGGAAATTCGCGTCCGAAGGCGCCCGCGTCATGGTCGCCGACATCAACCCCGACGCAGCACAGGCTATCGCGGCCGAAATCGGCGGCGTCGCACATCGTGTCGATGTCGCGTCCGGCGATAGTGTCGAGGCGATGGCGAAGGCGGCGCGGGACGCGTTCGGCAGGGTGGATATCCTCGTGAACAACGCGGGCATCACCCATCTGCCCGCGCCGCTGGAAGAGGTGAGCGAGGCGGATTTCGACCGGGTTTTCGCGGTCAACTGCAAGTCGGTCTACCTAACTGCCCGCGCTCTCGTCCCCGCGATGAAAGAAGCGGGCGGCGGCGCAATCCTCAACGTCGCATCGACCGCGGGCCTGAGCCCCCGCCCCCGGCTCAACTGGTACAATGCGTCGAAGGGCTGGATGATCACCGCCACGAAGACGATGGCGGTCGAGCTTGCGCCGTCCGGCTTACGCGTCAACGCGATTTGCCCGGTGGCGGGCGAAACGCCGCTTCTGGCGTCCTTCATGGGCGAGGACACGCCAGAGATGCGGGCAAAGTTCCTGTCCACGATCCCGATCGGGCGCTTCTCTACGCCCGAGGACATGGGGAACGCGGCCGCGTTCCTCTGCTCGGACGAGGCGTCGATGGTCACCGGCGTCGCGCTTGAGGTCGATGGCGGGCGCTGCATCTGATGCGGCCGGGCTCGCGGAACCTTATCACCGATGTCGCGGGGCTGAGCGTCGGCAACGCTGAAGATCATGGCGTACGCACCGGCGCGACGGTCCTTCTGGGGGCGCGGCCCTTCACCGCGGCCGTGCATGTCATGGGCGGCGCGCCCGGCACCCGCGAAACCGACCTTCTCGCCCCCGACAAGCTGGTGCAGGAGGTCGATGCGCTGGTGCTTTCCGGCGGCTCCGCATTCGGCCTCGATGCCGCATCCGGAGTGGCAGACGGGCTCAGGGCGATGGGACGCGGCTTCGCGGTGGGCGACATGCGCGTGCCGATCGTGCCAGGCGCGATCCTCTTCGATCTGCTGAATGGCGGCGATAAGGATTGGGCAGAGAATCCCTACAAGCGCCTCGGCCGCGCCGCACTCGATGCCGCCGGTCCGGATTTCGCGCTTGGAACGGTGGGTGCGGGCACGGGCGCGACCACCCGCGCCTTGAAAGGCGGGCTTGGCTCTGCCTCGGTTGTTCTGGACAACGGCGTCACTGTGGGTGCGCTGGTCGCCGTCAACGCGATGGGGTCCGTAACGGTCGGCGACACGCCCCACTTCTGGGCCGCCCCGTGGGAACTGGGCGGAGAATTCGGCGCTCTGGGCCTGCCATCCACTTTCGACGCCACTATGGAACCGCTGCCCGGCAAGCGGCCGGGCGAAGCCACGACGATCGCCATCGTCGCCACGGACGCAGCACTCAGCCAGGCCGAGGCGCAACGGCTGGCCACAGCCGCACATGACGGCATGGCCCGCGCGATCGTTCCTTCGCACACGCCCTTCGACGGCGACCTGGTCTTCGCCGCCGCGACCGGAGCAAAGCCGCTGGCAGAGCGCGGCTCCGCCATGTTCCTGCTGGGCCATGCCGCCGCGTGCTGCCTTGCCCGCGCCATCGCCCGCGCGGTGTTTCAGGCCGAAGCTCGGCCCGGCGACCTCATGCCGACCTGGACCCGGCGGTTCGGCGGTGGCTGAGGACCGGCTTTACCGTGATGCCGCGCTGGCCCGGTTCTACGACCTCGACAACGGCTGGACAGAGGACCGAAGCTTCTGCCTGAATCTGGCCAATGGGTGCACCTCGGTCCTCGACCTAGGCTGCGGAACCGGCGACCTCGCAACCCGGATCGCTGCCGACCACGGCGCCCGGGTCACCGGCGTCGATTCCGCGCGCGCCATGCTCGACCTCGCGAAGGCAAAACCCGGCGCAGAGCGTGTCGACTGGGTTGAGGCGGACGCCCGAACGCTCGACCTCGGGCGCAAGTTCGACCTGATCGTGATGACCGGCCACGCCTTCCAGACGCTGTTGACCGATCAAGACCGCGAGAAGGGCCTCGCCGCCATCGCGCGCCACCTTGCGCCGCGCGGCCGGTTCATCTTCGACAGCCGCAATCCTGCCAGACGCGAATGGGAGGAATGGCGACCGGACCTGACCCGCCGCGAGATCGACGACCCCGAACTGGGTCGGGTTCTCGCCTGGGACGATGTCGTATGGGATCCGGACCGGCAGATCGCAACCTACGAAACCGTCTACCGCGTGGCGTCCGATGGACGCGAATTCCGCGCCAAGGCTCAGATCGCCTTTCCGGACTTTCGCAGCCTGAAACAGATGATCGCCGCAACCGGTCTGACCGTGGACACATGGTTTGGCGACTGGCACGGCGCGCCGCTTGCCGATGACAGCGCCGAGTTCATCCCGCTTGGCTGCGGAAGCTGAAAATCAGTCTAGCAGCGCGCTCATCAATGGGCTGTCCGGAACCTCCAGCCCCTCGATCACGTCGAAATGGTGCTTGCCCGGATCAATCGTAACGGGGCAGGCCCAAGCATTGCCGAGCCGACGCGCCTGATCGATAAACACCGGTCGCTCATTGCCACCCACCCAGACATGGACGGAAAGACCGGGTCGACGCGCGAGCAGAGCCGGGCTTTCGGCGCGCGCCTCGGCCGCATCCATCCTCAGCTTGCCGTTCATCGTCGTTTCCATCAGCGGACGCAGATCGGAAAGGGGCGAAATCGGCACGATGCGACGAAGCCGCCCGGCAGTGTCGCCGGGCAGCGAAAGGTCGAAGCAGGCCATGCGCGCGGCAAGGTGGCCTCCCGCCGAGTGGCCCGCAACGACGATCGGCCCCGCGACCTCGTCAGCCGCCGCACAAACCGCCGCCGCAATTTCGGCCGTCATCTGCGAAATCCGCGCGGCGGGCGCCAGCGTATAGGCCGGCATCGCCACCGCCCAGCCGCGCGCGACGGCACCTCGCGCAAGGTGCGAGAAGTCGCGCGGCCCGAAGCGCAGCCAGTAGCCGCCATGAATGAAGACGAGCAGCCCGATGGGCTCGCCCTCGGGCAGAAACAGGTCGAACCAGTTGGCCTCCGACGCGCCGAAGGTCAGACCAATCCGCGCCCGGGCGCCGAGAGCATCGCGAAACTCCGCCGCGTGCGTCTCCCACCGCGGCGGATATCCGGCACCGCCGGGAATATATTTTGCATTCTCGAATGCCTCGTCATATCTCATGCCCGACATCCTCTCGTCATGCGCCGGTTCTGGACATTCGCCCACACTCGGTGCATTTGATCAAATTGCCAAATCAGAGGGAATCCCATGCTCGATACCGTCACCGATCTCCGCTCGCTTTTGAAGGACCCCTCGCTTCTGGTTACAAAGGCTTATGTCGCGGGGCAATGGATTGATGCCGACGACGGCACGACTTTCGAGGTTACGAACCCGGCCCGTAACGACGTTATATGCTCCGTCCCCGATCTTAGCCGTGCAGAGGCCGCTCGCGCTATCGAGGCAGCGCAGAAGGCGCAGAAGGACTGGGCCGCGCGCACCGGCAAGGACCGCGCGGGCGTACTGCGCAAGTGGTACGACCTGATGGTCGCCAACGCTGACGACCTCGGCGCGATCCTGACGGCCGAGATGGGCAAGCCGCTGGCCGAAGCGAAGGGCGAAGTTCTTTACGGAGCCTCTTTCGTCGAATGGTTCGGTGAAGAGGCCAAACGAGTCTACGGCGAAACGATCCCCGGACACCAGCCGGACAAGCGGATCACCGTCATCAAGCAGCCGATCGGCGTTGCGGCCTCCATCACGCCGTGGAACTTCCCCAACGCGATGATCGCGCGCAAGGTTGCGCCGGCGCTCGCCGTGGGCTGCGGCTTCGTCGCGCGCCCGGCAGCCGAAACGCCGCTTTCGGCACTGGCTATGGCTGTCCTGGCCGAGCGCGCAGGCGTTCCAGCGGGCCTGTTCTCGGTCATCACGTCGAAGAAATCCTCCGAGATCGGCAAGGAGTTCTGCGAAAACCCGATTGTCCGTAAGCTGACCTTCACCGGCTCGACCGAAGTGGGGCGCATTCTTCTCAAGCAGGCGGCCGACCAGGTGATGAAATGCTCGATGGAGCTTGGCGGCAACGCGCCCTTCATCGTCTTCGATGACGCCGATCTCGATGCGGCGGTCGAGGGTGCCATGATCTCCAAGTTCCGCAACAACGGCCAGACTTGCGTCTGCGCGAACCGGATCTACGTGCAGGCAGCCGTCTACGATGAATTCGCGCGCAAGCTGGCCGAGGCGGTGGCGAAGCTCAACGTCGGTGACGGCCTGAAAGAGGGCGTGACCACCGGCCCGCTGATCAACGATTCGGCGGTCGCCAAGGTCGAGGAGCATCTGGCTGACGCGCTCGCGGGCGGCGGCAATGTCCTGACCGGCGGCAAGCGCCATGCGCTTGGCGGAACGTTCTTCGAGCCGACCGTGGTGACGGGCATCACGCCCGCGATGAAGGTGTCGACCGAAGAAACCTTCGGGCCCCTCGCGCCGCTCTTCAAGTTCGACACCGAGGAAGAGGCGATCCGGCTTGCCAACGACACGATCTTCGGCCTCGCCTCGTATTTCTACGCCCGGGATATCGGCCGCATCACCCGCGTTCAGGAATCGCTGGAATACGGCATGGTCGGCGTGAACACCGGCCTCATCTCGACCGAGCTTGCGCCCTTCGGCGGCGTGAAGCAGTCGGGCCTCGGCCGCGAAGGCTCGCACCACGGGGTCGAGGATTACCTTGAGATGAAATACATCTGCCTGTCGGTCTAAGGCAGCGCACATCGGTACATGCACCACGGGCGGGTCACACCCCGCCCGTTTTGCTTTTCGCGATCCTCCTCAACCGGGGCTTTGCTACAGGCATGGGGCGCTGCAGCGCTCTGTTATCGCATAACCGCAGGCTGATTTTGCCTAGCAGGCCCATCGCACCCCATCGTGTCGCCATGCTCCAACGCCATCGAGGATTCGACATGCTGCACAAATCCCGCACCACTGCCACGGCCGCCATTCTGATCGCCGCGCTTGCCGCTCCGCCCGCCCACGCCTGGGGCAAGAAGGAGCAGAACCTGCTCAAGGGTCTCGCCGCCGCCGCGATCGTCGGCACGATCATCTATCAAAGCCGCAACAACCAGCCCGCACGCGCCTACAGCGCCCAGCCCCGCTATCAGGCTGCACCCGTCACCCGCACCTACCAGGAGCCCACGCGCTACACGCCTGCGCCGACATCGACCGTCTATTCGACGCCCGCCGCGCGCGCGTTCAACAGCTACGGTCCGTCGGACCGCCGCCTGATCCAGTCGCGCATGGCAAATGCCGGCTACTACCAGGGCGGCATCGACGGCGCGTTCGGCCCGATGACCCATCGCGCGGTTACGGCGCTGGCAGGCGACACGGTCGGAACGAGCCACATCACCACGATGGCGGGCGCTCAGGATTTCTACGACCGGTTGATCCGCTAAGTTCTTCCGAACGCAAAAGCCCCGGACTTTGTCCGGGGCTGTCGCTCACCGGTCTTTGCCGGTCTCACGATGTAGGATGTCCCTCGACCAGAGCGTTGCTCAGACGGGCATATTATCCCAAAGGCTGTCCGGATCGTCGGTGGAATTGACGACGCGGAGGCGGGCAAAACGTCCGCTTTCCCAGCCTTGGGCACCCAGTCGGTCGCGCAACCTGACCTTGAGCTCTTCTGCACGCTCCGGGCTAGCGAGAATGTCTTCGACAATCACATCTATCTCGTCGCGGCGTTTGGCCTGGTTCATGACTTCCTCCCGGTGCTTTGCAAACTGCGCGATTAACTCGCGCAGCCAAGTGGCGAGGACAAGCTAACACAACCAATGCGATTCCTGCACCCACCCGGGCGAGAAAAATTGACGCAACGTCAGCTTCTGCGGCGGGATGCCGCCGATTGCGCCGAAACTGTTAATTAATGGGCAAGTTCGAGACGCGTCGCTTGCGCGGACCAACCGTCCAGAGTGCAGCGCGGCCGGATCAGAACGTGATCGAGTCCCTCGGGAATCGCGATCCCGGACTGGCTGCGCGTGAACGGCTGCTCATCGACATGAGGGTGCAGCAACTCCCTGTAGCCGAGCTGCGTGCCGTCCGGGGCGAGAACCTCCCACCCGTTGGCGTAGTGATCCCAGCCCGTGTCGGGATGCCGGATCGTCACGGCGACCGCCCAGGCATCACCCTGGCGTATTGCTTCAGCCGCAACGACGCGCGGTGTGTCGGCAATGGCTGGCGTGGCAAACAGCATAAGAGAGAAGATATGGCGACGGATCATGGCGCCACACTGCCACAAGGCAACGACGCGAGGCGATCAATTCGGCGTGCGCTTCGAAAAAAAGTGACCGGGTCGGCGGCGGTGCTCACGGGTTGAACCTCGATCTGCGCTCAGATCTCATCCGGCAACCCGCGCACTCCTGACTGAGCCGATTCAGGTCCCCGTTTCGTTTGTCAAAGTGCGACTTTGGTTATATAAGTTTACCAATTCAAGCGGAGAGCATTGATGGACCTGCCCAGCCCGGATCCCGCGCTTCTGGCGCGCAAGCCCCAGATTGTCGCGGCCCTTCGCTCCGTTCTGCCCGCGGACGCCGTCATAGACGACCCTGCCGAAACCCGCGCCTACGAGTGCGACGCGCTCAGCGCCTATCGTTGCCCGCCGATGGCCGCGATCCTGCCGCGCTCGACCGAAGAGGTCGCTGCGGCTTTGCGCGTTTGCCACGAAATGGGCGTACCTGTCATCCCTCGCGGCGCGGGCACATCGCTCGCCGGAGGCGCGCTGCCGTCAGCGGATGGCGTGATCCTGGGTGTTGCGCGCATGAACAGCGTGCTCGAGGCGGACTACGACAACCGCTTCGTGCGGGTTCAGACGGGGCGCACGAACCTGTCGGTCACCGGCGCGGTCGAAAGTGACGGCTTCTTCTACGCGCCCGACCCTTCCTCGCAGCTCGCCTGCGCGATCGCGGGCAACATCGCGATGAATTCCGGCGGCGCGCACTGCCTGAAATACGGTGTGACGACGAACAACCTTCTTGGCGTGACGATGGTCACGATGGACGGCACGGTGTTGGAGATCGGCGGCGCGCACATGGATGCAGGCGGCTACGACCTTCTTGGCGTGATCTGCGGCTCGGAAGGCCAGCTTGGCGTCGTGACCGAGGCGACGCTGCGCATCCTGCCCAAACCCGAAGGCGCGCGACCGGTGCTGATCGCGTTCGATTCCAGCGAGGTCGCCGGGGCCTGTGTCGCCGACATCATCAAGGCCGGCGTCCTGCCGGTCGCGATCGAATTCATGGACCGCCCCTGCATCCGCGCATGCGAAGACTTCGCACATGCGGGCTATCCCGATTGCGAAGCCCTTCTGATCATCGAGGTCGAGGGCAGCCCCGCCGAGATCGACGAACAGCTTGGCCTCATCCGCCAGATCGCGTCGCGTCACGATCCACTCGAATTCCGCGAAAGCGGGTCCGAGGAGGAAGCGAAGAAGATCTGGCTTGGCCGAAAGTCGGCCTTCGGCGCGATGGGCCAGATCAACGACTACATGTGCCTCGACGGAACCATCCCCGTCTCTTCCCTCCCCCATGTCCTGAAACGCATCGGCGAGATGAGCCGAGACTTCGGGCTCGACGTCGCCAACGTCTTCCATGCGGGCGACGGCAACATGCATCCCCTGATCCTCTATAACGCCAACAAGCCCGGCGATCTGGAAAGGTGCGAGGCGTTCGGCTCGGAGATACTGAAGCTCTGCGTCGAGGTTGGCGGATGCCTGACCGGGGAACATGGCGTAGGCATCGAAAAGCGCGACCTGATGAACGTGCAGTACGATCCAGCCGACCTCGAGGCGCAGATGCGCGTCAAGGACGTCTTCGATCCGCAATGGCTCCTCAATCCGGCCAAGGTCTTTCCGCTGGCGATCAGCGCCGCACGTCGCGCCGCCTGAGGGTGGGTCATCCGGAAATTCGCACAATGAAGAAGGCAGGTGGCGTGCAGGTTTCATCCGAAGAACAGTTGGCCGAAGCGATCCGGGGGGCGCAAGGCCCCCTCAGGATCAGCGGCGGCGGAACGCGGCCCGTCGGGCGGCCGGTGGTGGGCGAAGTGCTGGACCTCTCGGGGCTCACCGGGATCACGCTCTACGAACCGGGCGCGCTGACGGTCGTGGCAAAAGCTGGAACTCCGGTGGCCGAACTCGAAGCCGCGCTTGCCGCCGAGGGCCAGCGACTTGCCTTCGAGCCCGCCGACTGGCGCGGCCTTCTCGGCACTGAAGGGGAACCGACGCTCGGCGGCATGGTGGCCGCCAATGTCTCGGGCCCACGCCGTGTCCAGGTCGGCGCCTGCCGCGACGCCCTTCTTGGCGTGCGCTTCGTCGATGGTGCGGGCGCCGTCGTTAAGAACGGCGGCCGCGTCATGAAGAACGTGACCGGCTACGACCTCGTGAAGCTGATAGCGGGGTCGTGGGGTACGCTGGGGGTGTTGACCGAGCTCAGCCTCAAGGTTCTGCCCGCGCCCGAGGCGACCGCGGTTCTCGTGATCGAGGGCTTGAGCAGTGACGACGCGCTGGCGGCGATGACGAAAGCGCTCCGGTCCCCCTTCGATGTCACAGGGGCGGCCCACGGGCCGATGGGGACGCTGATCCGCATCGAAGGGTTTGCCGGATCGGTCACCTATCGCGCAGACCGGCTGCGCGCGCTTCTGGACCCCTTTGGCGCCGCCCGGGTCGAAACGCTGCCTGAAACCTGTCAGGCGCTTTGGCGGGCGGTACGCGACGTCGAACCGTTCCATGGGCGGCCGGGCGATGTGTGGCGGCTGTCGGTAAAGCCCTCCGATGGGCCGGATCTGGTTCGCCGGGTCGGAGCGCGCGAGGCGCTCTATGATTGGGGCGGCGGGCTGATCTGGCTTCTCATGGACGAGGGCGAAGATCTCAGGGCGCGGCTTGGCGGGTTTTCGGGCCATGCCACATTGATCCGGGCATCGGAGGAAACGCGCGCGCAAATCCCGTCGTTTCAGCCTGAACCTGCGCCAATCGCCGCGATCTCGGCCGGCCTTAGGGCGCGGTTTGATCCGAAGGGCATTCTCAATCCGGGGCTCATGGGCTGATGCAAACGACTTTCACCGAAGAACAGCTCAAAGATCCCGGCATCCAGCGAGCGAACGAGATCCTGCGCACCTGCGTTCATTGCGGCTTCTGCACCGCGACCTGTCCGACCTACCAGGTTCTGGGCGACGAACTCGACAGCCCGCGCGGCCGCATCTACCTGATCAAGGACATGCTGGAGAATGACCGGCCTGCGGACGAAAAGACCGTCAAGCATATCGACCGCTGCCTGTCCTGCCTTGCCTGCATGACGACCTGCCCGTCGGGTGTGCACTACATGCACCTTGTCGATCACGCCCGCGTCCATATCGAACGGACCTACCGCCGGCCGTGGCGCGACCGGGCGCTGAGATGGGTGCTCGCGAAGGTCATTCCGAACCCGAAGCTCTTCCGCCTGTCGCTTCTGGGCGCAAAGATCGCGCGGCCTTTCTCGAGGCTTCTGCCGGACGCGCGCCTGAAGGCGATGGTGGCGATGGCGCCGAAGTCGATTCCTCCGGTCAGCCGCAACGACGATCCTCAGACCTTCCCGGCAAAGGGCGAAAAGCGGATGCGCGTCGCGCTGATGACGGGCTGCGCACAAAAGGCGCTGAACACCGATATCAACGACGCGACGATCCGCCTGCTGACCCGGCTCGGCTGCGAAGTGGTCGTCGCAAAAGGCGCGGGCTGCTGCGGGGCGCTGACACACCACATGGGGCGAGAGGATGAAAGCCACGCCTCGGCAGCGGCGAACATCCGGGCCTGGATGGCCGAAAAGCAGGCGCACGGGCTCGATGCGATCGTGATCAACACGAGCGGCTGCGGCACGACCGTAAAGGATTACGGGCACATGTTCCGCACCACGCCGCTTTCGGCCGAAGCCGCCGAGATTGCTGCGCTGGCGCAGGATGTGACAGAGCTTCTCGCGCGCCTCGCGCCCGAAGCGAAAGCGCCTGAACCCCTGCGCGTGGCCTACCACGCCGCGTGCTCGCTGCAGCACGGCCAGAAGGTGACGGCAGCACCCAAGACACTTCTTAAGAACGCGGGTTTCGAGGTCGTGGAGCCTGCCGACCCACATCTGTGCTGCGGCTCTGCAGGGACCTACAACCTGCTGCAGCCCGAAATCTCGGCCGAACTGAAGGCGCGCAAGGTCAAGACACTGGAGCGGATCACGCCCGATATCATCGCGGCGGGCAATATCGGGTGCATGATGCAGATCGGCTCGGCGACGCCCGTTCCCATCCTCCACACGGTCGAACTGCTGGATTGGGCGACCGGGGGACCGCGGCCGAGGGCACTTGCAGACCGGACAGTCCCAGGCGGAGCAACGCGGCCATAATCTCGCCTCATCCGACATCTAAAACCAAAGTAAGAAGAGGGAGTGGCAGGATGCAGGCGATCCTGAAAGCGATGGTATTGGCTTGTCTGCCGCTAAGTGCGGCGGCGGAGGGCACGACCCTTCAGGAACTCACGACTGCGGATTCGACCCGTGGCTGGGAAGCCGTGGGGCGCATAGATATTGGCGACTCTGCCTTTTGCACGGGTGCCCTGATCGAACCCGCGCTCGTCCTGACGGCGGCGCATTGCCTCTTCAATCAGAACACCGGCGTGGCCTTCGACTCGTCGGATTTCACCTTTCTTGCCGGCTGGCGCAACGGGCGCGCAGCCGCATATCGCGGCGTGAAGCGCGCGGTTGCGCATCCCGACTATGTCTACGAAGGACGCAACCGGATCGACCGCGTGGCCTACGACCTCGCCTTTCTCGAGCTAGACCAGCCAATCCGCCTGCCGTCGATCACGCCCTTTGCCACCGGTTTCGACCCTCAGCGGGGCGATACTGTCGGTATCGTCTCCTATGCGCTCGACCGCTCGGAAGCACCCTCGCTCGAGGAAAGCTGCGAAGTGCTTGGCCGTCAGCCGGGCATTCTCGTTCTGACCTGCTCGGTCGACTTCGGATCGTCCGGCGCCCCCATCTTCGCCATGGTGGACGGAGAGCCCCGGATCGTCTCGGTCGTCTCGGCGAAGGCCGAAATGGACAGCCAGCGCGTCGCGCTCGGGACCGCAATGCAGTCTCCGCTCAGCGATCTTAGAGAGGCATTCGCGGCCAGCGAAAGCCGCTTTGTCAAGATCACGCCCGGCTTCGGCAACAGCGCTTCGACATCGACCGGCGAAGGTGGCGCGAAGTTCCTGCGGCCTTAGGGCCGAGTGGATGCGCGCCCTGATCCTTCTTCTGACGATGCACATGGCAGGGCCTGCGCTTGCCGAGACGGCACCTCTGAAACGGCTGACTCTGCGCCATGACGTCCTGGGGTTCGAGGCTGTCGGTCGGCTGGATATCGGCAGCAAGGGCTACTGCACCGGCGTCCTCATCGCACCCGACATGGTACTGACCGCAGCCCATTGCCTGTTCGACCGCAACACCGGGACGATGGAGGATATCGCCGGGGTCCGCTTTCGCGCCGGTCTGCGCGACGGGGTGGCGATCGCAGAAAGCAGCGTGGCGCGGGCGGTGGCGCATCCCGCCTATGACCCGCGATACAGCGACAAGCTTTCAAGCATCCGCAACGATGTCGCACTTCTTGAACTCGCGCAGCCGATCCCGGCGGCGACGGCCGCGCCCTTCGCGGTGCGCCAGCTCGGCCCAGGCGCGCGGGAAGTCAGCGTCGTGTCGTTCGCGCGCGGCCGCGACACCGCTCCGTCATGGCAAGATGGCTGCCGCGTCATCGGGCGCGAGCAAAATCTGATGGCGTTCGACTGCGACGTCCATTTCGGCTCGTCGGGTGCGCCGGTCTTCGACCGGTCGGGCGGACGACCGGGCATCGTCGCAATCATATCTTCTGGAAGCACGCAGGACGGAAGGACGGTTTCGGTGGGAATGACCCTACTGGGCCCGATTGCCGATCTGCGCGAGGCTTTGCGAACCGGGCACGGCGTTCGAACCGCGGGCGGAAAACCCGATATCAGGGCGCGGCGGATTGCGCCGGGCACGAAATCATCGGGCGGAGCGCGCTTCGTGCGCCCCTGACCCCTTGAAACCGCGAAAATCCGACTACATCTCAGCTCTACCGGGGTGCCCGATCGGGGCTTCGGTACAACGCACGCCCGTCCCCGCGTGGGAGGGCATATCGACATCGCTCAATGGAGGATGACCATGCGAAACTATGATTTCACGCCGCTTTACCGTGCGACGGTCGGATTTGACCGGATCGCGGACCTTATGGACCGGGCGCTCAGCGCCGATCCGGCCCAGACCACCTACCCGCCCTACAATATCGAGAAAACCGACGAGAACGCCTACCGCATCTCGATCGCCGTTGCTGGTTTCTCCGGCGACGAGCTGAACGTCGAGGTCAAGGAAGGCAGCCTGCTCGTCACCGCCCGCAAGGCGGCCGAGGATGAAGGCAAGACCTACCTGCACCGCGGCATCGCGACCCGTGCTTTCGAGCGGCGCTTCGCGCTTGCCGATCACGTGAAGGTTGCCGGTGCGACCCATGCCGACGGCATGCTGCATATCGACCTCGTGCGCGAAGTGCCCGAAGCGCTGAAACCGCGCCGGATCGAGATCGCCCGTGCGGATACGGTCGAGGCGAAAGCAGTGGAGCAGGCCGAAGCCTGATCCGCTTGCGGACCGATGTTGAAGGGCGCGCCACCGGCGCGCCCTTTTCATTCGTACTGTCTTGCGCTTCGGCGAGGCCGACTTTCCTCGCCAAGGAAGATCAACGCGACAGGCTCTGGGCAAGCCGCATCAGTTGCACGGCCTCGGCGCGATACCCGAATTCGTCGGAACCCTTCGCACCGTTGGCAAGCCCGATCGCCTCGTCCCAACCCCAGTCGCCAAGGTATTTCGGCTCGGTCAGAAGCTGTCCCATCCCGGCGATGGCGGCTGCGAAGCGGGCATCGGTGTCGGCCTCACCCGGCGCGACAGGGATCGGCGTTTCGATCAGGTGCGACACCATTTCGCCCGGCGCCTTGTAGCGCAGCTTCAGGAACCCGAGTTCCGAGACATCGCCGCCCAGTTCCGGTTCGGCGTAGCGCAGCGGATCGGAAAGTCGCGCGGGGCTGCCGACCGGCGTGATCTCGTAAAGCGCCGTCACCTGGTGGCCCGCGCCGATCTCGCCCGCATCGACCTTGTCGTTGTTGAAATCCTCGCGCGCCAGCGCCCGGGTTTCATAACCGATAAGTCGGTATTCGGCGACCGCGGCGGGGTTGAACTCGACCTGAATCTTCACGTCGTCGGCAATCGGGAACAGCGCACCGGAAAGCTGATCGACCAGCACCTTCTGCGCCTCGGACAGCGTGTCGATATAGGCCGCCGTGCCGTTCCCGTTCTGCGCAAGCGCCTGCATCGTCGCATCGTCGAGGTTGCCGCGCCCGAAACCCAAGACGGAAAGATAGGTTCCGCTTTCGCGTTTCGTCGCGATGAAGTCCTTCAGCTCCTCCGGGCCATGGATGCCGACATTGAAATCGCCATCCGTCGCCAGAAGGATGCGCCCGATCTGGCCCTCCTCGGTCATGCTCTCGGCGACCTGATAGGCCTGCTGCAGCCCCTCCTGCCCCGCGGTCGATCCGCCCGCACCAAGCCGGTCGAGCGCCGCGAGAATCGTCGCGCGATCGGACGCCTCGGTCGGCTCCAGCACCAGCCCGGCCGACCCCGCATAGGTGACGATCGCCACCCGGTCCTCGGGACGAAGTTCGCCCAGCATCAGGCCGAAGGATTGCTTCAGAAGCGGCAGCTTCTTCGGGTCGTCCATCGATCCCGACGTGTCGATCAGGAAAACGAGGTTCAGCGGCGGGCGATCGTCGAGCGCGGGCATCTCGCCCTGCAGACCGATCCGCAAAAGCTGCGTATCCGCGTTCCACGGCGTCTCGAACAGGCTGACCGAAGCGCGGAACGGCGCCTCGCCCTGCTCGGGTGCCGCGTAGTCATAAGGAAAGTAGTTCACCATCTCTTCGATCCGCACCGCCTCTTTTGGCGGCAGGTATCCGTTCGTCAGCGACGACCGGACGACAGCGTAGGACGCGGTGTCGGTGTCTATGGAGAAGGTGGAGACCGGCTCTTCCGCCGCGATCTTCAGCGGGTTCGGATCTGCCTCGGGATAGGCCTCGGTGTCGGGTTCGGGCGCGATCGCGACCTCCCCGCTCGGCGCGGCGACGATGCCGCCAACCTCCGCGTCGGCGAACAGACCGCTGTCCCGCGACCGCTTGAGAGCTGGGGCCGGGGCCTCCTCCACAGCCATGGGCTCTGCCAGTACCATCGGCTCGGCCGCCGCTTCCGGCTGGGCGCGGAATTCCTCGCGCACCATCGCCTCACCCGTCTGCGAGGCGAGCGCATCCGCCTCTGCTTGGCCCGTCTGGCTGGCCACCTCTCCGGATACCGGCGGGGCGGCCTTGCGGAGGTCGTCGGCCGGTGCTTCGGTCAGCACCGCCGGCGCGGGCCGGGGTAGCCCCGCCTCGCGCTTCACCTCGGGCCAGATCGTGATCACAACGCCTATTGCGGCGACTGACGCCGTGGCGGCCAACATCTGCGGGGTGGTCAGTTTCATGAACATCTTCGCAACTCCTGTCAGAACACCCGCCCGTTCGGGGCGGTCTGACATGGGACGCGAGGCGGCCGCGGTTTCTTGGTGGCGGTCGAAATTTTCCATCGCCCGCGCCATCGCATCGGCCTTTGCCGACTTGTCGGGCGCAGGCGGCGCGACCTTCAGCCCTTCGCGCAGGCGGTCGAGTTCGTCGCTCATAGTATTCCCTCCGCCCGCGCCATCTCGCGCAGGCGCTTTTTGACTTCGCTCATCCGCCAAGCCACCGTGCCCTCGGACAGCCCAAGCACGTCGGCAGCCTCCTTCTGGCTCAGGTCTTCCCCCAGCGTGAGCGCGACCGTGTCCCTCAATTCCGGCGCAAGCCGCGCCATCGTTGTGGACAACCAGTCCCGCGCGTTCTCTGCCTCTGCCATCTCGGCCCGGCGCGCGGTTTCCCAATCGCCCCAGCCATCGGCGGCTTTCGTATGGCTCGCGGCCCGGCGGCGGCGGTCATGGGCGGCATTCACCGTCACGCGGTAAAGCCATGTCGTGAACCGAGCCGCCTGCCGATAGCTTCCCAGCTTCCCCGGCAGCGCGAGGCAGATATCCTGCGTCAGGTCCTCCGCCTCGGCTTTGGATCCGGTCAGCCGGAAAGCCAACCCGAAGACCCGGTCGTAATGCCGCGACAGAAGCGCCGCGAAGGCATCGCGGTCTCCGTTCGCGGCCGCAACGGCCAAGGCCTCATCCGGGGTTTGCATGCGCATGACAGGACTATGACGCAGCGGCCGCGTCAATCCTTGGCAGCGGGGCCGAAAAAAGATGGCGGTGGACTGCGTCG
This sequence comes from uncultured Rhodobacterales bacterium, assembly GCA_965368915.1. Taxonomy (GTDB): domain Bacteria; phylum Pseudomonadota; class Alphaproteobacteria; order Rhodobacterales; family Rhodobacteraceae; genus Albidovulum. The sequence continues at coordinate 15,576 of CBDUOT010000079.1, forward strand.
GGCCGCCGCGCGGACTGAAACCGCCGCCAGAGATGCGAAACACTGAACGCTCGCCTTTCAATACACCTCTAGACGGGTTAGCCAAGTTTTTGCGGATGCGCCGCCACTGCAACGTTGCCCGACCCGGCCGACGTCAGGCTCTGATCTCAACCCGAGGAGGCAAATTCATGCCAACGCCAAAACCTGTCGCCGGTGACATTCTCACCCCGATCACGCTGCCCCGATTGGGGGGCGGCGAAATTGTCATCGGCGGTGTTCGGGAAAACTGGTCTCTCGTCGTCATCTATCGCGGAAAGCATTGTCCACGTTGCAAGAAATACCTGAACATCCTCGACAAAATGCGCCAGAAGTGGACCGATGCAGGCTTCGACATCGCGGTTGTTTCGGCTGATCCGGTCGAAAAGGCGCAGGCAGATCGCGAGGAGTTCGGGTGGAGCTTTGACATGGGCTATGACCTGTCCGAAGCGCAGATGGCGACGCTTGGAGTCTATGTCACTGAACCGCTGAGCGCATCGGAAACCGACCGTCGCTTCGCGGAACCCGGTGTTTTCGTTCTTCGCCCAGACGGCAGCATCTTGTTGATCTCCATATCGAACGGCCCGTCCGCCCGCCCCGATCTGGAAGAACTGCTGGATGGCATGATCTTCACCAAGGAAAACAACCGTCCTCCACGCGGCACGGCCTGAAAACCGGCTGTTTCGAGCCTCCCCACACCGCATCATCCGGAAACCTGGGCGGCGCATATGGACTCGTTGTCGACCGGCTCGGGTTTGAGACACGCGCTGATAAGTTCTGCCCCGCGCCGGGGCGCTCAAACGAAACAGGGCGGGACATGCGTCCCGCCCGGCTTCAAGGTCTCCCGATGCGCATCTAGCGGCGGGCGCCGGACCTTTCGCTTGGGTTAAGGTGATTTGAGACGTCCATGTCGTTCAGTGT
>CBDUOT010000080.1:0-16401 GCA_965368915.1 uncultured Rhodobacterales bacterium
CCGCTGCGGCTGGCCAACCAGGTCCTTGGCCGTTCCGCCTACAGCTGGCGGCTCATGTCGCAATCGGGTGCCCCCGTGACCTGCGCAAACGGGCTGACGGTGCTTGTCGACGGCGTGTTTCAGCCTCTGGCGCGCGACGAGGTTCTGATTGTGGTCGGCGGGCCTGCGACACTTTCATCGAATGACGCGCGTCTCTTTGCCCAGCTTCGGCGCGAAGCGGCGCATGGCGTGCGGATCGGCGCGCTTTGCCTAGGTGTCTATGCCCTGGCGCGTGCCGGGCTGCTCGACGGCGAGGAGTGCACGGTGCACTGGGACGTGCGCGACGCTTTTTCCGAAGAGTTCCCGAATGTCCGGCTCAGCCGCAACGCCTTCGCAATCGGTCGCCGCCCGACCGCCTCAGCCGGAGGCGTCGCAGGTGATTTGATGTTGCATCTGATCGCCGAGGGACATGGGTCGGACACCGCCGCAAGGATTGCCGACCTGATGGGAAGCAACGGCGTTCGCAGCCCGCGCTCGCAACAAAAGGTCTCGGTCCAGTCCCGCTACGGCATACGCAATTCGCGCCTCGTGAAGGTTCTGACCGCCATGGAAGCTAATCTCGAACAGCCTCTGACGGCGCAAGAAATCGCCAACACGGCCGCGATGTCGGTGCGCCAGACTGAAAGGCTCTTCGCGCGCTACCTCGACACGACGCCGATGAGTTTCTACATGCAGATGAGGCTGGAGAAAGCACGCAGGCTGCTTTTGCAGACCGAATTATCCGTGACCGAAGTCGCCATCGCCTGCGGCTACAAGTCGACCTCGCACTTCACCAAGACCTTCCGCGCCGCCTATGGCGAGACCCCGAAGAAGCTGCGCGTCGTCGCCGCCTGACAGGCAATCGCGACGCGCAGCAGCGTTCAGAACCGAATGTGCCCGCTTGGCAGCACGATATAGATGGCACCAGCCTTGGATTGCGCCTTGGTGCTGGTGACCTTGCAGGTCGCAGTGGCCCCCACAAGATCGTCGTTCTTACGAACTTTGGTAAAGAACGCCAGGTCCGTCAGAATCTTCTTCCCATCCAATTCCACGACCGCCTTGCGCATCAGCCGGCGCATTGCAACAGCGCTGTTCGCATCTACAAACTTGCCCGCGCCACAGATGGCGATGCGTCCGTCAACGCGGAAGGCATCCCAGCGGAATAGATAGCTCTTGCCTTCACCCTGCACCGAGATCCCGTCTTCCACGAAGGTGTCATCGACAGGAACCTGAAGCGTTTCCTGCGCGATGGCGGGGCTGGATAGAAACAATGCAGCGCTGACGACAAATATTGTGCGAAGATTCATGCGTAAACCCTTATGCTACAACGACTCCTCTGGAAGGTCGGAAAAAGCAAGACGTCTGCAAGGGGCGAATTAGATCCAGCGACTTTCTAAAAGCTCGCCCTGGCGTCAAGCTTCGCCAACGCGCCGGTAGCGGCTGACGAAGTTCCGCAGAATCAACTCGGGCACATGCACATCGCTCGCCCGGCAAAGCGCGATCAGGCGGTCGGCGTCCTCGGGCGGGAAGTAGCCCTTGTTCCGGTAGATGCGGATGCGAAGTTCGAACCCGTCGCTATCTGCTTCGGGGTGAAACTGAGTCGCATAGACGTTCCGGCCATGACGGATCATCTGGTAGGGACACGGGTCCGAGGCGACGAGGTGCACCACACCATGGGGAAGCGATTGAAGCGCCTCCTTGTGGCCGACGAATGCGGGGAAGGCTTCGGGCACGCCCTCCAGCAGCGGATCCCGCGCACCCTCGGGCGTGAGTGTGCAGGGTGACGTGCCCACCGGCTCGCCATACCTTTCCTTGCTGACATCGCCGCCAAGGTGATGGCCGAGTACACCGATCCCGTAGCAACAGCCGAGAAAGGGGAAATCGCGCTCGGTGATCTCGGGCATGAGGCCGAGGACTGCGTCTTCGATCCGTTGTTCGACGGGCGACTTTTCCTCGGGCGCGTCGCTCACGCAGCCGGGTCCGCCGCCGACGATAACGCCGGAAAAGTCTTCCAGCCGCAGATCCGCCGGGATCGGCTGCTGATCGAGACGAATGCGCCGCGCCTCTTCCGGCGCAATCCCGCCCTTCCGCAAGATCGCTGCGAATTCGTCGTCCGCAGCCTCCGCTTCCGGGCGCAGTTGCAGGACGAGAAATGGCTTGATCGCTCCCTCGCTCACGCCGCCGGCATCCGCTCCTCGACGATGCTGGCCCACCATGAGCAGCCTGCCGGAATCGCATCGTCGTTGAAGTTGTACTCGGGGTGGTGAACCATCGCGGTGTCACCGTTGCCCACCAGAATATAGGCGCCGGGCCGTTCCTCGAGCATGAAGGCAAAGTCCTCACCGCCCATGATCAATGGGGCCGCGCCGCAGTTCCCGGACACTTTCGACGCAACCTTCGCCGCAAATTCGGTTTGCTCTTCCGAGTTCACCATGACCGGGTAGCCCCGCATGTAATTGATGTTGGCCTTCGCGCCGTAGGCTTCGGCCGTCGCCTCCGCAATCTTGACAAGCCGCGTCTCGGCCAGCTTCCGCACAGCCTTGTCGAGAGTCCTCACCGTGCCGCGCAACGTCACTTTCTGTGGAATGACGTTGAACGCCTTCGACTCCGTCTCGAAGCTTGTGACCGAAACGACAAGTTGGCTCACCGGGTCGACGTTGCGGCTGGCGATGGTCTGGAAGGCGATCACGATCTGGCTGGCGACCACCGTCGTGTCGATCGTCTCGTGCGGCTTGGCGGCGTGGCCACCCTTGCCTTCCACTACGATCTCGAACTGATCGGTCGCGGCGAAGAATGCACCGGGTCGGATCGCGAAGCTGCCCACGGGCTGACCGGGCCAGTTGTGCATCCCGTAAACCTCCTGAATGCCGAAACGCTCCATCATCCCGTCCTCGCACATCTCGCGCCCGCCGCCGCCGCCTTCTTCGGCAGGCTGAAAGATGACGATGGTGGTGCCGTCGAAATTCCGCGTCTCGGCAAGGTACTTGGCCGCACCAAGCAGCATTGCGGTGTGCCCGTCGTGTCCGCAGGCATGCATCGCGCCCTTGGTCTTCGACGCATAGTCGAGCCCCGTCGCCTCAATGATCGGCAGGGCGTCCATGTCGGCCCGCAGGCCGATTACCCGGCCCTTCGTGTCCGTCCGCCCCTTGATCACACCGACGACGCCGGTGCGTCCGATGCCTGTAACGACCTCGTCGCAGCCGAACTCTTTCAGAAGCTCGGCCACCCGGGCGGCAGTGCGGTGCGTATCGAACAGAATCTCGGGGTGTTCATGAAAGTCTCGCCTCCATCCGGTGATCTCGGGCAGAAGCTCGGCGAAGCGGTTCTTGACGGGCATTGCGGGTTCCCTGTGACAGGTTTCGATGTCGCGCGGCGGCTACAGATCGTCGGCGAAATCAGTCGGCGCTGCAAGGGCCCTCAGCCGCGATCGGTCAGCCCGTACCAGGCATAGGCGGCGGGCAGAACAAAGCGGCGGAACGGCGCGAGCGGAAAGCGTTCGGGTGGCGCAGCCATGAGCGCGGGCACCCTGCCCTGCCCCGTCGCAAGCCCCGCGAGCAGCCGGCCGGCATAGGTGCCAAGCGCCACCCCGTTGCCGTGCCACGCAAAGCCGGCCCAAGCGTCGGGCCAGTCGCCCAGCGGACCGACATAAGGCCGCAAGCCGCGCGTCAGGCAGACGAAGCCCGACCAGTAATGCGGCGTTTCCACCTTTGCCCATGCGGGGAACATCGCCTCGAAATCCGCCCGGATATGGCGGCGCATCGATTCCTGCGCCGCAGGTCCGGCGCGCGTTCCCCCGCGCATCCCGAACAGGAACCGACGGTTCGGCATCAGCCGGAAATAGTGCAACAGGTTGCGCGTATCATAGGCCATGCAATCGCTTGACCAGCCCTGCGCGGCGATCTCCTCATCGGTCAGTTCGCGCGTCACCAAAACCGAGGACTGCGCTGGAAGGTAGCGGCCCGCCATCCAGTGGGGCAGATCATCGCTCGAATAACCGTTCGTCGCGAGGATGAGCTTTCGCGCCAGAAGCCGCCCTTTGGGACTTTCCAGCACGTAACGGCCGCCCTCTCGCCGAATAGATGTGACGGGGCTGTTTTCGAAGATACTTGCCCCCGCCTTGCGCGCAGCGCCGGCAAGACCCAAGACGTATTTCAGTGGATTGAGCGCGAAGCCGATCGGCAGACGCAGCGCCCCGTGGAAGCCGGGGCTGCCCAGCCCCTCGCCTGTAAGCTCCGAGGGGCCGATGATCCTTGCTTTCAGGCCGTAGTCCCGCTCTAGCTTGGCGGCCTCATCCCGGAATCCCGCGAAATCCTTTGGCCGGTGCGCCAACAGCACCTCTCCCTGATGGGAATGAGTGTCGGCCGCGATCCCGTGGCGTTCGATCAACTCCGCCACAAGCGCGACCGAGCCCTTCTGCGCCGCATGCCAGTCGGCCATCGCCGCGCGCCCGAAGCGGCGGGTTAGCGACGCATCGCTCGCCTTAGCACCCCCGATGCAGGCGAAGCCGCCGTTGCGACCAGACGCGCCCCACCCGACGCCTTCGGCTTCCATGACCGCGACATCCGCCCCGGCTTGGGCAAGGTGCAGCGCCGCCGACAGTCCGGTGAAACCGGCCCCGACGATCGCGACATCGGTTAAGAATTCGCCCGATAATGGCTGGGACCGCTCGGGTCGCGTGGCAGTCGTATGCCAATAGCAACCCGCGACGGGCCCGTCGCCGTAGCCGTGATCTTCGTAGATGCGCCGCATCGCTCCGCCTATGCCCGCACGGCGGCCTGTTCCTCTGCCCGCTGTCGGGAGATTGCGCGCTTGGACATCAGCGAGGCACTGATCACCCCGATGGTGACGATACTGATCAGGATCGTCGAAAGCGCGTTGATCTCGGGGCTCAGCCCAAGGCGGACGGAGGAAAAGATCTTCATCGGCAGCGTGGTCGATGACGGGCCCGCAGCGAACGACGCAATCACAAGGTCGTCCAGCGACAGCGTGAAGGCCAAAAGCCAGCCGGAAATCACAGCAGGCGCGATGATCGGCAGTGTGACGGATCGGAAGGCGTCGAACGGCGTACAGCCGAGATCAAGCGCAGCTTCCTCCAGCGACTGGTCAAAGGTGACAAGACGCGAGGACACGACGACCGAGACGTAGCACATCGAAAACGTCGTATGCGCCAGCACGATCGTCAACACGCCGCGATCAAGGCCGATGGCGATGAACAGCAGCAGAAGCGACAGGCCGGTAATCACTTCGGGCATGACCAGCGGCGCGTAAATCATGCCCGAAAACAGCGTCCGCCCGCCGAACCGCCCCGCACGCACCAGCACATAGGCCGCCATCGTCCCGAAGATCGTCGCAAGGGTCGAAGAAAACAGTGCGACCTTCAGCGTGACCCAGGCCGCGTCCAGGAAGGCTTCGTTGCGGAAAAGCTCGCCATACCACTTCGTCGAAAACCCTGCCCAGACGGTCACCAGCTTTGACGAGTTGAACGAGAAGATCACCAGAATGACCATCGGCAGGTAGAGGAACGCAAAGCCCAGCGTCAGCGAGGTCGCGTTGAACAGGGTGAACTTGCGGTTCATTACCCGGCCTCCCTCTGCTTTTGCTCGTTCCGCTGGAAAAGGATGATCGGGATGATAAGGATCAGAAGAAGCACGACCGCCACCGCCGACGCCACCGGCCAGTCGCGGTTGGAGAAGAACTCTTCGTAAAGCACCTTGCCGATCATCAGTGTTTCCGACCCGCCAAGGAGCGAGGGGATAACGAATTCGCCAAGTGCGGGAATGAAGACAAGGAAGCATCCCGCGATCACACCCGGCTTGGAAAGCGGCAGCGTCACGAGCCAGAATGCCTGCGCGCGCGAGCAGCCAAGGTCCTCGGCCGCCTCGATCAGCGACCCGTCCAGTTTCTCCAGCGCCGAGTAGATCGGCAAGATCATGAACGGCAGGTAGGTGTAGACGATGCCGATATAGACCGCGACGTTGGTGTTCAGGATCGTCAGCGGCGCGTCCGTTATCCCGATCGTCATCAGCAACTGATTGAGAAACCCTTCGTTCGACAAAATTCCCATCCACGCATAGACGCGGATCAGGAACGAGGTCCAGAACGGCAGGATTACCAGCATCATAAGCGTCGGGCGCCATTCATCCGAGGCTTGCGCGATTGCATAGGCGACCGGGTAACCCACAATGAGCGTGATAAGGGTCGCGATGAAGGCGATCTTCAGGCTCGACAGATAGGCCGTGTAGTAAAGCGCATCTGTCGTCAGGAAGGTGAAATTCTCGAAGTCGAGCTCCGAGAAGAACGTCTTGATCCCTTCCCATCCCGCCGCGATGTCGAACTTGGGCGTGTAGGGCGGGATCGAGATATCATAGTCCGACAGCGAGATCTTGAAGACGATCGCGAACGGAACGAGGAAGAAGATCAGCAGCCAGAGGTACGGGACGGCGATCAGCAGGAGGCGGCGCATGGCGACCCCCTCACTTCAGCAAGACGACGCCAGCCGTCTCCGTGAAGGAGAGCCAGACCTTGTCGTCCCATGAGATGTCGCGCCGCGAAATGCGCCGGTCGTTGGTGACCTGCGACTTGATCATCAGCCCCCCGGCCACCTCGACCTTGTAGGTTGAAATGTTGCCCAAGTAGGCGATGTCGTGCACGACGCCCTCGATAACATTGTCCCGGTCGGTGGGTTTCGTCGAGGAAATCGCAACCTTTTCCGGCCGGATCGCGAAATGGACGCGCGTCCCCGGGCCTACGGCGTCGGGTGCGCTCGCCTTGATCTCGGGCTGGCCTTCGGCCCAATTGATCGACAGACGGCCCTCGCCCACGGGCTTTGCCGCGCCTTCGATCAGGTTCACGTCGCCGATGAAATCCGCGACATAGACCGAATTCGGGGACTCATAGATCCGGTCGGGCGTGTCGACCTGAATCATCCGCCCCTGATCCATGACGGCGACACGGCTTGCGACAGTCATCGCCTCTTCCTGATCGTGCGTCACGATCACGAAGGTCGTGCCTGTCCGTTCCTGAATGTCCATCAGTTCGAACTGGGTGTCTTGGCGCAGCTTCTTGTCGAGCGCACCAAGCGGTTCGTCCAGAAGCAGCAGCTTGGGCGCCTTGGCAAGCGACCGGGCAAGTGCAACGCGCTGGCGCTGACCACCCGAAATCTGATGAGGCTTGCGCTTTGCGAACTGTTCAAGCCTTGTCAGGCGCAGCATCTCCTCGACCCGCTCGGGAATCTTATCCTTCGCCATGTCCGACCGCTTGAGACCGAAGGCGATGTTGTCCCAGACGCTCAGATGCGGGAACAGCGCGTAGCTTTGAAACATCATGTTGACCGCCCGCTTGTTGGGCGGCACGGGCGCGATGTCCTGCCCGTCAAGAAGGATCGTCCCCTCGGTGGGCGCCTCGAAGCCCGCCAGCATCCGCATCAGCGTGGTCTTTCCGCACCCCGACGGCCCCAGAAGTGCGAAGAACTCGCGCCGGAAGATATCGAGCGTCAGGTCATCAACGGCGGTGAAGCTGCCGAACCTCTTCGTGACGTTCCGAAACTGGATCAGCGGCTTTTCGTTCGGGTCCTTCCACGGCTCGAACACAGGGCGATTGGCTGGCTGGGCCATGAAATCCTCCGGCCGGATACGAAGCGCCCCGCGCCGAATGGCGCGGGGCGAATGTCGGTGTTCAGGGTCAGGTGCCGGACTTGATCCTTGTCCAAAGCCGGGTGACGTTCCGGTTGATCTTCGGGTCCCACGTCGTGACCGTGTAGAGGTTGTTCAGGGTTTCCTCATCCGGGTAGATCGCCGTGTCGCCGATCACGTCCTCATTCAGGAATTCCTGCGAGGCCTTGTTGCCGTTGGCGTAGTAAACGTAGTTCGACGCCGCAGCCGCGTTTTGCGCATCCAGAATGAAGTCGATGAACTTGTGAGCCGCATCCGAGTTCGGCGCATCGACGGGAATCGCCATCTGGTCAAACCACATCAGCGCGCCTTCCTTCGGGATGTGATACTCGATCTCGACCCCGTTATCGGCCTCGGCAGCGCGATCACGCGCCTGAAGCACGTCTCCCGACCAGCCGAGCGCCACGCAGATGTCACCGTTGGCAAGCGCGTTGATGTATTCGGACGAGTGGAACTTCTGGATGTAGGGCCGCACGGCCGTCAGAACCGCTTCGGCCTTCTCGATCGTCTCGAAGTCCTGCGCGTCCGATTCCTCGCCCAGATAAGTAAGCGCCGCCGGGATCACCTCGGTCGGCGCGTCAAGGAAGTGGACGCCGCACGACGCCAGCTTTTCCATGTTCGCCGGATCGAAGATGAGCGCCAGAGAATTGACCGGGGCATCCTCGCCCAGCACTTCCTTGACCTTGTTGATATTCACACCGATTCCGGTCGAACCCCACATGTAGTTCACCGAGTATTCGTTGCCCGGATCGTACTTTTCGGTCCGCTCGGCGATGGCGTCCCAGAGGTTGCCGAAATTCGACAGCTTCGACTTGTCCAGTTTCTGGAAGGCACCTGCCTGAATTTGCCGCGACAGGAACGTGCCCGTCGGCACCACCACGTCATAGCCCGAACCACCCGCGAGCAGCTTCGTCTCGAGAATTTCGTTGGAATCGAACACGTCGTAGACCAAGTCGATCCCGGTTTCGGCTTCGAACTTGGCAAGCAGTTCTTCGTCGATATAGTCGGACCAGTTGTAAACATGGACCTCTTCGGCCCACGCAGCGCCGGTCGCCAAGAGCGCCGCCGCCATAGTCATCCCCGTAAACTTCATAGTACCTCCTGAGGCTCTGCTGGAGTGGTCAGCCGAACTTCTCCGGCCGCCGAATTGCGTCTTTGACTTCTTATTTCTCCATTTTGATCAAATTTTCCGACTCAAATCAACATGGCATTTTGGTGAAGCCCAAACTATTATGTCAGAAACGCAGGCCAGTGCAGCCCCCTTCGAGGAGCGTGAATGAAAAACCTACGCGATCAGGGTGAGTTGCCGCGAAAGGTTCCCTCACACGAGATCACCTATTGCCGCTTGCGTGACATGATCCTCTTCGGTCAGCTCGCGCCGGGCCAGCCCGTTACGATCCAGGGGCTGACTGCGACGTTGGACGCCGGAATGACACCGGTGCGCGAGGCGATCCGCAAATTGACTGCCGAGGGCGCGCTGGAACTGCGCGACAACCGCCGCGTCTCGGTGCCGCATCTCACGCAACCGCTTCTGGACGAACTGGCCTTCGCCCGCCTCACAATAGAACCAAAGCTTGCGCAGTTGGCCTCAAGCCGTCTCCGCTCAAAGGATATTTCGGCTCTCTCGCGGATCGACGCGGACCTCGATCAAGCCATCGCCAGCGGCGATGTGCATCATTACCTGATGTACAACTTCCGCTTCCACTTCACGCTCTATGAATGCGCCGACGCGCCGATCCTGCTGTCGCTCGCGCATACCCTCTGGCTGCGCTTCGGCCCTTCGCTTCGGGTCGTCTGCGGCCGCTTCGGCACCTCCAATCTTCCCGACCGCCACGAAGAGGCGCTGGCCGCGATGCGCGACGGCGACGCCGCGCGGCTCTCCGCGGCGATCGAGGGGGACATCCAACAGGGAATCGAGCAGGTCCGCCTTTCGCTGGACAACGGATCAATTTGATCAAATCAGGTTGACAGGATTAGTTTTGATCATATCCTGCGCCACAAGAGACAGCCACGGACATGCATCGCGCGCGCTTCCGACGAAGCGCGGCTTTCGATGTTCCGCCACAGGAGCCAAAGGACAGGTTTCGCCATGACCCAGATCACCAATCATTTGCCGACCAAGGAACTTCAGGCGCTCGACGCGGCGCATCACATGCATCCTTTCACGGCGGACGCCGATCTGGCCAAGAAGGGCGCGCGGATCATCACCCGCGCCAAGGGCGTCTATCTGACCGATAGCGAGGGCCAAGAGATCCTCGACGGGATGGCCGGCCTCTGGTGCGTCAACATCGGGTATGGCCGCAAGGAACTTGCCGAGGTTGCGGCGCGCCAGATGGAAGAGCTTTGCTATTACAACACGTTCTTCCAGACCAGCCATGTGCCCGCCATCGCGCTCGCGGCGGAAATCGCCAAGCTCGCGCCGGGCGATCTGAACCACGTCTTCTACGCGGGCTCCGGGTCGGAAGCGAACGACACCAACATCCGCCTCGTCCGCCGCTACTGGGAAGTGAAGGGCCAGCCTGAGCGGAACATCATCATAGGCCGCTGGAACGGCTACCACGGCTCAAGCATGGGCAGCGGCTCGCTCGGCGGGATGAAGGGGATCCACGCGCAAGGCGGTCTGCCCATTCCAAACATCCATCACATCGGCCAGCCCTACTGGTATGGCGAGGGCGGCGACATGAGCCCCGAGGAGTTCGGCCTCGCCCGCGCCCGCCTACTGGAAGCGAAGATTGAGGAACTCGGCCCCGAACGTGTTGCCGCCTTCATCGGCGAGCCGGTTCAGGGCGCAGGCGGCGTGATCATCCCGCCTTCGACCTACTGGCCCGAAATTCAGCGGATCTGCGACAAGTACGGCATCCTTTTGATCGCAGACGAGGTGATCACCGGCTTCGGACGCACCGGCAACTGGTTCGGGTCCGAGACCTTAGGGATCAAGCCGCACATCATGACGATCGCCAAGGGTCTTTCCTCTGGCTACGTTCCCATTGGCGGCTCCATTGTCTGCGACGAAATCGCGGAAACGGTTGGCGGCGCGGGCGACTTCAATCACGGCTACACCTATAGCGGCCATCCGGTCGCCGCCGCGGTCGCACTGCGCAACCTGGAGCTTCTTCAGGAAGAAAACGTGCTCGACCACATCAACAACGTCGCCCACCCCTATCTTTACGAGCGCTGGAAGGCGCTTGAAGATCACCCGCTGGTCGGTGAAGCCTGCCTCGTTGGCCTTATGGGGTCGATCGCGCTTACGCCAGACAAGGCGGCGCGCGCTTCCTTCGCCGCCGAAGAGGGCACCGTCGGCCTGCGCTGCCGCGAGCGCTGCTTTGCGAACAACCTGGTGATGCGCCACGTGGGCGACCGCATGGTGATCGCGCCGCCGCTGGTGATCACGCCCGCAGAAATCGACGTGTTCATCGAGCGCGCAACCAAGTCGCTCGACGAATGCTACGCGGGACTAAAAGCGGACGGGCTTCTCAAAGCCGCGGCCTGACGCGCCGTGGACATCCTTTATGCAAATGACAGGGCCGGGGAGTATCCCCGGTCCTGGTACGCCGAAACGGCAGAGCCGCCGGGGCCCTACCCCGAGGCGACGGGCGCGCTGACCTGCGACGTCTGCGTTGTCGGTGCGGGCTTCACTGGGATCTCGGCGGCGCTGCATCTGGCGGACAAGGGCTACGACGTGATCCTGCTCGACGCGCACCGCGTGGGCTGGGGCGCCTCGGGGCGCAATGGCGGGCAGGTCGGCACCGGGCAGCGGCTCGACCAGGAGGATCTGGAGGCGCTGGTCGGTCTCGACCACGCGCGCAAGCTCTGGGATCTGGCGCAGGAAGCGGTGGCCCTGACCAAAGGCCTCGCCGCCGAACACGCGCCGGATGCGGGCTTCGCGCCCGGCATCATCCATGCATGCCACCGCGCACGACTTGTGCCCCACGCCCACGACTACGCCGCGAAGATGGCGCGCGATTACGCATACGACCTGATCCGCCCCATCCAGCAAGAAGAGATGCGCGAGATGGTCGGTTCTCCCGCCTATTATGGCGGCGATATCGACATGGGCGGAGGGCACCTGCATCCGCTTCGCTACGCCTTCGGGCTTGCTCGCGCAGCCGCGGCAAAGGGCGTGCGCATCTTCGAGCACTCGAAGGTCACCGGCCTGACCGAAGCTTCCCCCGCAACGGTGAAGACCGCGAAGGCGACCGTTATGGCTAGCCACGTCGTTCTTGCCTGCAACGGCTATCTTGGCCGGCTTCAGGAACGCGTGGCCACGCGGGTGATGCCGATCAACAATTTCATCGTCGCCACCGAACCCATGACGCCGGAGGCGCAAGAGACGTTCATTCGCGGAAATCACGCGGTCGCTGACAGCAAGTTCGTCATCAACTACTTCCGCTTCTCGCACGATCACCGGCTTTTGTTCGGCGGGGCGGAAAGCTACGGCTACCGGTTTCCGAAGGACATTGCGGCGCTCGTCCGAAAGCCGATGACCGAGATCTACCCGCAGCTTCGCGAGGTAAAGATCACGCATGCCTGGGGCGGGACGCTCGGTATCACGATGAACCGCATGCCGCATTTCGAGCGGATCAAAGGCAATGTCCTGTCGGCCTCGGGCTACTCCGGCCACGGCGTGGCGCTGGCGACACTGGGCGGCAAACTCGCGGCCGAGGCGATCGCCGGCCAAGCTGAGCGTTTCGACCTGATGGCAAGCGTTCCCACGCGACCCTTCCCGGGCGGCGTCGCGCTGCGCTGGCCGCTTCTGGTTCTCGCGATGGTCTGGTTTTCGCTCCGCGACCGGATGTAAGTCCGCCGCCACAGTCTGACCATAGAAAATAAGAAGATCGTCACGTGAATCCTGCCGTTGGCGGACGATCCACCCGCTGAGGCGTCACACTTCCCGACGCAATTCGCGAGTCGGCCGCGGAATCGGAACACTTTCCCTCCATCTGCGCCACTGAGAGACGAATCCACCCTTTATCACACCATCCCGTCGGCATATCTGAGAACAAATTCCCATATGCGGAGATGTTCAGATGTTCGAGAGCTTGGGCTTCGAAACCCTCACGCCACCGGTCGCGGCCGTCATTCTCGGCCTTCTCCTCGGCGCTGCCTTCGGTGCGCTGGCTGAAGTCACGCGGTTCTGCCTGCGTCGCGGGCTTGTGGGCGAGTCCGTCGAACGCCGGGCCGCTCTCGGTGTCTGGCTAATGGCGCTTGCCGTAGCGATTCTGGGCACGCAAGGTGCCGTCGCGATGGGCTGGATCGACTTTGCCGAACACCGCTTCATGGCCGGAGACCTGCCGGTTCTCGCGATACTGGCGGGGGGACTCATGTTCGGCGCTGGCATGGTGCTGACGCGCGGCTGTGCGTCGCGCCTGACCGTGCTGGCCGGTTCCGGCAATCTTCGCGCTGTGACAGTCCTCGTGGTCTTCGCCATCGCCGCACACGCAACGTTGAAAGGTGTGCTCGCGCCGGTCCGCACCGCGCTTGGCAGCTACACCCTGCCGCTTGGCGATGCCGTCTCTCTCGCCGCCCTGCCCGGCGGAGCCTTGCTTTGGTCGACCGTTCTGGCGGCGTTTGCCGTGGCCTTCGCGCTCCGCTCTGGCAACAAGCCGTCGCTTCTTGTCGGGGCTGCGCTGATCGGCGCGCTGGTACCGCTGGGCTGGGTCGGCACCGGGCTTGTACTCTTCGACGAATTCGACCCGATCGCCTTCGAAAGCCTGTCCTTTACTTCGCCCGCTTCGGAAACCCTGTTCTGGACGATTGCGTCCAGCTCAATCCCGGCGGGCTTCGGGACGGGGCTCATCGGCGGCACGCTGGCCGGCGCCGCCATCTTGGCGCTGCTTTCCGGTCGCTTCAACTGGCAGAGCTTCACCACCCCGCGCGAAACGCTTCGCTATCTCTCCGGGGCTACGCTGATGGGCGTGGGCGGCGTGCTCGCCGGGGGCTGCACGGTCGGCGCGGGCCTGTCCGGTGTGCCCACGCTTTCGCTTGCCGCGATCATAGCACTTCTGGCCATCGTTGCAGGCGCGCGAGCCGCAGACCGGGTCGTCAGTGCATCCGCTTCCGGATCCGTCGCACCATCAGCCACACGCCCAGCATGACGATCGGAACCAGCGCGGCGGTCAGCACCGTCTTCGGCAGGTGCGCGGCCTCCGCAATGGGCAGTAGAAGGTACGCGGCAAGGCTGACCGCGTAGTAACTGATCGCCACGACGGACAGCCCCTCAACCGTATGCTGCAGCCTCAGCGCCAGATCGGCGCGACGGTCCATGCTTTCCAGAAGCTTCTGGTTCTGGGCCGAACGCTCCACGTCGACGCGCGTCCGCAGCAACTCGCCCGCGCGCGCCGCCCGCGCCGACATCTGCTCCAGCCGCCGCTCGGCCGATTTCACGGTCCGCATCGCCGGGTCATAGCGGCGCATCATGAACTCCGCAAAGGTCTGACGTCCGTTGAACCGCGTTTCGCGCAGCACCTGCACCCTCTGATTGACGATCGCCTCGTACGCACCTGTCGCCCCGAACCGGAAGGCGTGCCGGGTGGCCAGCGCTTCGAGATCGGCGGAAATACCAAGAAGTTCGTGCAGAGTGTCCTCCGCGTCGCGCTCTTTCTCGGACATGGCAGCGACGAGATCGGAAAGCTTGGGGTCGAGCGCGTTCAACTGCGCATTGAGTTCGCGCGCACGATCAAGTCCCAGCATCGACATCGCGCGGTAGGTCTCGATCTCGCAAAGCCGCTGGACGATGCGACCAACGCGCCTTTCCCCGGTTCCGGGGCGGGCGAAGACGGCGAACCGCATCTGGCCCGCGTTATCGATCTGGAAATCACCGGCGATGATGGCCGTTTCGTCAAGAACCCAGGAACAGGCGAGGCTTTCAGGCACGAACCAGTCCTCGAGTCGCCGCGCAACCGCGTTGAGGTCGTCCGTCAGCGGCTCAACCCGAATGAGGATCGCGGCCACCCGCTTTCCCGGCGCGGCGGAAAGCCAATCGGCGGGAAACACCTCGGCCTCGGCAGGGTTGAAGGCGCGTTCGCCGACCCCTTTTCCGAAGGCGGAATAGGTCACGAATTCCGTGTGGCTTTCCCATTTCAGGTCGTGCCGACCGATCCGCGCGGCGTGATGGGTCGCGCCTTCTGGCGGATGCGCCGCGCCGTGCCGTTCAAGCAGCGCAAGAAGATGTGCGCGGTCGGCCTGCCGGTCACGGTTATGCGCGTCCACCGGCTGCTTCACGGCGATGTAGGCAGCGTGGCACGGCACCTCCAGCGACGGAAATGGCCGCGCATGCAGTTCGTTCACCAGCGCATAGCGCTTTGGATGGTCGTCGATGGGATTCATGGACCGGCCCGCTGACTGCTCGACTTCTGGGTATCGGATTGTCGGCATCATGAAAAGAACCGAAGGGTCGCAGCGGCGAGGCGAGTTGCCGCTGACCACTACCTTGAGACGTGTGCAAGTAATCCAATCATCAGGTATACTGGGAGAGAGACAAAGAGAGTGTCTTACCGCCCATCACCTGCCCGAACCGCGCCATTCCGACCCGTGGAATGTGCATGCGGCAGGGAGTCGACCCAAAGGGAGAAATTTCCATGGCCTTCGAATTCACCGTGAATGACGAATTGAAAAGCGTCGATGTCGCGCCCGGCACGCCGCTTCTATGGGTATTGCGTGATGTGCTGAACCTTACAGGCACGAAGTTCGGTTGCGGCGTAGCCTCTTGCGGCGCCTGCACCGTCCATCTCGACGGCGCCCCTGTTCGGTCCTGCCAGACCATGATCGAGGACGCAGCAGGCACCAGCGTCACCACGATCGAGGGGTTGAACGGCGCGTCCGGCGCGGCCGTGCAGGCCGCATGGCGGGAACTTGACGTGGTGCAGTGCGGCTACTGCCAGTCCGGCCAGATCATGCAGGCGGCGGCGCTCCTGACCGAAACGCCGAATCCCGACGATGCGCAGATCGACGACTACATGTCCGGCAACGTGTGCCGCTGCGCCACCTATCCCCGCATCCGCGCCGCGATCCACGCGGCTGCCCAGAAGCTGGAGGGCTGAGCCATGACCATCCAAAGCACACGCCGGGGTTTCCTTAAGGGCGCAGCCGGTGCGGCGCTCGTCGTCGGGTTCGGTCCGCGCGGAGCACTGGCGGCGGGCCACGAAGGCGCGGCGATCAATCCTTTCGTCAAGATTTCGGGCGACGGCACCCTGACTGTCGTGCTGAAGCACTTCGAAATGGGACAGGGCACGACGACCGGCCTTACCACGCTCATCGCCGAGGAAATGGACGCCGACTGGGACAGCGTCGCCATCGAGTTCGCGCCCGCGGACGATGAGAAATACGCCAACCTGCTCTTCGGGTCTCAAGGGACCGGCGGATCGACCGCGATGGCCAATTCGTTCATGCAATACCGTCAGGCGGGCGCCGCCGCGCGCGCGCTTCTGGTTGCAGCCGCGGCCGAGGCCTGGGGCGTGGCACCTGAAGAAATCAGCGTCGAGAACGGCCTCCTCACTGCCGGTGGGCAAAGCGCGCATTTCGGCGAATTCGCGGCCGCCGCCGCCGGGATGACGCCGCCCGAGCAACCGGTCCTCAAGGACGCCTCAGCCTTCCGCCTGATCGGCAATCCCGATCTTCCGCGCAAGGATAGCGAGGCCAAGACCAACGGCACGGCAGTCTTCGCGATCGACGTGCGGCTCGACGGCATGGTCTACGCGGTGCTACTCCGCGCGCC
>CBDUOT010000081.1:0-16283 GCA_965368915.1 uncultured Rhodobacterales bacterium
GCCGACAGACCGGTTCGCCGGATCAAGAAAACGGGCCGCAGGAAACTGCGGCCCGTTATCTTTGAGGGCATGATTGGCAGCGCTGAAGGTTCGGTGTGCGGGGCGAAGCTGCCACCAATATTTCTGGATCAACGTCAGCTTTCGATAACGGCCAGTCTGCACGGTCTCAGGCAACTCCAATTGGAAGTTGCTGAGCGTCACCCCATCGCCTGGGTGACTGCCCATACATGCGTTTGAACTCGCGACTGAACTGAGACGGGCTCACATAGCCAACGTCCATCGCCGCTTCGTTGACCGTCATGCCTCCCGCGATCTTCATGGCGGCGTTGCTGAGGCGCATCGACTTCACGAATTGGATCGGGGCCATTGTCGTGACTTGTTTGAACTTGCGATGAAAAGCGGCCCGGCTCATGCCCGCGCGGGTCGCCATCTCATCAATCGAGATGGGCGCGTCCAGATGGGATGACACGTGCGCGATAGACCGGGCGATCGCGTTGCCAGCACCAAGAGCCTGTCTTGCAAAGATGCCCGCCTCGCCCTTCAGGATCGCATAGTATAACTCTCGCAACCGCGCCTCTCCAAGGACCGCCGTATCCGTCTGGCTGGCCCCAAGTTGCAGCAGCCGCAGCAGCGCATCGGTGAAGGCTGCATCCCAAGAGGCAAGTCTGATCCCCTGCCCACGCAAGCCGCCTTTCACCTCCGGCAGGACGCTCCCGGCGTTTTCCATTTCCATCGCCAGTTCGGTCATCATGCGTTGGTTCAATGAAACGAAGACTCCGTAGAGCGGGTTTTCGGGCGATGCTACGGGCGCTCCGACCTTGACCGGCAACGACATCGGGCAGCACAGGTATTGGCTGTCGTTATAGACATATCTATGTCCATCTAGGACAGCCTCCTTGGACCCGCTTACAATGGCCACGACGCAAGGTTCATAAACCGCCGGAACGCAATGTATCGCTTGGGTGGCCCGAAATATGCGCACCCCCGCTATGCCGGTTTCTGTCAGACCATCACTGAAGGTTCGGCCTGCGATAAGTTGCTTGATCTGTTCTTTGTCCATGGGGGCGATATAAATGCCTCCAATGAGCCTCGGCAATCACCTTGATACAATCAGGCAAGTAAACGCGACAATTTCACCTGTTTTGGCGCGCATGTGAGAGTTATCTACAACCCCAGTATAGAAACACATTTCGCGCGATCTATACGCCGACGTCTAAACGGAGCAACACAGTGACGGATACGACATTTGGCCCCAACGGCTGGACCCCGGAGCGTCTCGGAAACCTCAAGGGCAAAACCTACCTCATCACCGGAGCGAATGCGGGCGCTGGATTTCAGGCGGCGCGAACACTCCTGAAAAAGGGCGCCAAGGTGGTTATGCTCAACCGCTCGGCCGAAAAGTCGCAGTCGGCAATGGCGGAACTGAGGAAAGAATTCGGTGACAGCGCCGATGTCAGCTTCGTCCGCATGGACCTCGCCTCGCTCGCCAGCGTGCGCGAAGCCGCAGCGGAAGTTCTGAAGTCTGTCCTCCGGATTGACGCCCTCATTTGTAACGCCGCCATCGCACAGGTGCCAACGCAGAAGCTTACCGAGGACGGTCACGAAAGCATGCTGGGGACGAACCACTATGGCCATTTCCTTCTTTGCGGGCTGCTCTTCGGGCGGATCGAGGAAACGAAAGGCCGAATCGTGGTCGTCTCGAGCCTTGGCTACAACATGGGCATCAAGACGATCCAGTTCGACGACATGAACTGGGACAAGAACTATCACCAAAACAGGACCTACTCCCAGAGCAAGCTTGCGCAGATGATGTTTGCCTACGAGTTGCAGGATCGGCTGGCCGCGGCGGGCAAAACCGATGTAGAAGTGTATGTGTGTCACCCCGGCTCGTCGCGGACATCGCTCATCACGACCAGCGGCAACTTGGCGACGCGGATCATGTTCGGCCTCATGTCGTTGTCCCCAATGGTGCAGTCCGCCGAGAAAGGGTCTTGGCCGGAAGTGATGAGCGCCACCGAAGACGGGCTGGAGCAGCGGGCTCTCTACGGTCCAACTGGCCGAATGGAGTTCGTCGGCCCGGTCGGCAAGGGCACGCTGCACCCGCATGCCTGTGACAAACCCGTAATGGTCAAACTGTGGGACGTGTCTGAAAAGGCGACGGGGTTTGCCTGGGACCTCTGATCTCACCAGTGGTGAGGCTTGTTCCATGGCTCTGATGCCAGAGCGGACATTGGCGCGCGGCGCAGCATTCTGAACTTTGGGCTCAAACCGGACCAACACCGCTTCGCGACATGACCGCTCTCTCTCGCGAACGAATTGGCACCCGGAACGATGCAGGACCTTAGGTCTGCCGCCGGCAAATCCAGATGCTCCACCCGGGCGTGCGACGGTCAGGGCGGATCGATATCGCCTTCGGCGCGGGCCGCGTGGAAATCGGCGACGAACGCGGCCAGCCTGCCCTCCGCTATGGCGGCGCGAAGGCCCTCCATCAATTCCTGATAATAGTGGAGGTTGTGCCATGTCAGCAGCATCGACGAGATGATCTCTCCCGAGCGGAAGACATGGTGCAGGTAGGCGCGGGAATAGCTGCGGCAGGCGGGACAGGTGCAGTCTTCGTCCAGCGGGCGCGGATCGTCCATGTGCCGCGCGTTCTTGATGTTCACGACACCGCGACGGGTGAAGGCCTGACCCGTCCGCCCCGAGCGTGAAGGCAGCACGCAGTCCATCATGTCGATGCCGCGTTCGACCGCGCCCACGATGTCATCGGGTTTGCCAACGCCCATCAGGTAGCGCGGCTTGTCCTCGGGCAGGTAGCCCGGCGCATAGTCGAGGACGGAGAACATCGTCTCCTGCCCCTCGCCCACGGCAAGACCGCCGACGGCATAACCGTCGAAGCCGATCGCCTTGAGCGCCTCGGCGCTTTCGGCGCGCAGGTCCGGCGTCACGCCGCCCTGCATGATGCCGAAGAGCGCGTGGCCCGGACGGTCGCCGAACGCGTCGCGCGACCGCTGCGCCCAGCGCATCGAGAGACGCATGCTCTCGGCCACCTTTTCGACTGGCGCGGGAAGCGCGGGGCATTCGTCGAAGCACATGACGATGTCACTGCCCAGAAGCCTTTGGATCTCCATCGAGCGTTCGGGCGAAAGCATGTGTTTCGACCCGTCGATATGGGAAGAGAAGCGCACCCCCTCCTCGGTCAGCTTGCGCAGCGCGGCAAGGCTCATCACCTGGAAACCACCCGAGTCGGTCAGGATCGGTCGGTCCCAATTCATGAAGCGGTGCAGCCCGCCCAGCCGGTCGATACGCTCGGCCGTGGGGCGCAGCATCAGGTGGTAGGTGTTGCCGAGCAGGATGTCGGCGCCGGTCGCGGCCACGTTTTCGGGCAGCATCGCCTTCACCGTCGCCGCCGTCCCCACCGGCATGAAGGCAGGTGTGCGGATATCGCCGCGCGGCGTGTGGATGACGCCGGTGCGCGCTTTGCCGTCAGTAGCGTTGAGGGTGAAGGAAAAACGATCTGTCATGACGCGCGCTCTTATCCTCTCTGCGGGCGGAATTGAAGCGGCCATCATCCCGCGAAGCGTCTGCGCAGTCCGGTCGGCCTTTACGCCCCGGCGGCCATTCCCTATATAATTGCTCAGGAACAAGACGAGAGTCCGATGACTGCTGAAGCAAAAGAGCCCATCGAGGGCGCACCCCTGATCAAGCCCTCGACGACAGAGCATCCTCTTTACGAGAAGGTGGTCGAAGCTTGCCGAACGGTCTATGATCCTGAAATTCCAGTGAATATCTACGACCTCGGCCTGATCTACACGATCGAGATCACGCCGGAGAATGAGGTCGGCATCATCATGACCCTGACCGCTCCGGGTTGTCCCGTCGCAGGCGAGATGCCCGGCTGGCTGGCCGACGCGGTCGAACCGCTCGACGGCGTGAAGCAGGTCGACGTCCAGATGACGTTCGAGCCGCAGTGGGGCATGGACATGATGTCCGACGAAGCCCGCCTCGAACTGGGGTTCATGTAAGGCATCAAGCCTTTTCACTTGCCTTTACAAAAAACAAGCCATATGACTTGATAATTAAGAAATCAAGTTAAGAGGCTTGCATGCCCGACATCGCAGTCCTGACCGGGGATCTCGTCGGCTCGACTTCGGCCGGGGCTGAGGCTGTCGAGCGGGCGATGGATATCCTCGCAGCGACGGCGGAAGAGATCGGCCGCTGGCCCGGGGCAAGTCCCACAAAGTTCACCCGATATCGTGGCGACGGCTGGCAAGTCGTGGTCATGCCCGCGGGCCGCGCGCTGCGCGCCGCGCTGGTTCTGTCGGCCCGCCTTCGCGCAGCCACCGATGCGCCCGCCACCCGCATCGCCATCGGCCTTGGCGCCGCTGACAGCCTGGGCACGGACGATCTGTCCGACGCCCGCGGCACCGCCTTCGAAAGCTCGGGCCGCGCGCTGGAGCAGATGCGGCGCGACATACGGATGACGATAGGCGGGGCGGCAGTCACACCGCTTCGACGGGCGATCGTGGACCTTCTCGACGAACGTATGTCACGCTGGACACCGGAACAGGCGGAAGCAACGGCGCTTTCCCTAGACCCGAACGAACCGACGCAGGCCGACATGGCATCGCGCCTCGGCATCACGAGCCAGGCGATGAGCTACCGGCTAAGCGGCGCGGGCGCGGCCGCGATCCGACGCGCACTTCAAGGCTGGGAAACAGCAGGCGAAGGAGAACAGGCATGATCGAGACTTTCACCGCCCTTCTCTTCGCGCATGTGCTGGCCGATTTCGTGTTCCAGACGGGCTGGATCGCCGCCAACAAGCAACGGATCGGCGTGCTTGCGCTTCACGGGCTGATCGTACTCGCCACGGTGGTCGTAGCCACCGGCAGGATCGATGCGCCGGAACTTGCGGCGCTGGCGCTGGTTCACCTTGTCATCGACTGGATCAAGGGGCGGTTTCCCGAGGCGGGACTGACCGCCTTTCTCGCCGATCAGGGCGCGCATATCGCGACGCTCGTCGTCCTCGCCGTACTCAGGCCCGGTCTCTGGGCTGGCGGGATCTGGGCCGGTGTTGATTGGCTGCCCGCTCTGATGGCCACCTTCGCCGGGCTTCTGCTTGCCACGCGCACGGGTGGGTTCGCCGTCGGGCTGCTGATGCGTCCCTGGGCCGGTGTCGAACTGCCGACGGGGCTGACGAATGGCGGCAAGCTGATCGGTATCCTCGAACGCGGGCTTATCTTCCTGCTGGTAATGGTGGGGCAGCCCGCTGGCATCGGGTTTCTGATCGCCGCGAAATCGGTCCTGAGGTTCGAGACCACTTCGAAGGACCAGCGCGCGGGCGAATACGTGATCATCGGCACGCTCGCCTCTTTCGGCTGGGCGCTGGTCTTCGCCTACGGGACGGCCTGGCTACTCGACTTGCTGCCGCCGCTTGAGATCGCGCCCACGGCCCCTTAGATTAGGGGAACAGGAAACGGAGACACGCATGTTCGGCATTCCCGGCAAACCCCCGGTGACGCTCACCCCGCGCGCGGTGACGCAGATCAGCCGCCTGATGACGAAGGACGGGGCCTATGGCCTGCGGCTCGGCGTCAAGAAGGGCGGTTGCGCGGGTATGGAATACACGCTGGAATTCGCAGCCGAAGCGCAGCCCCACGACGAGATCGTCGAACAGGACGGCGCGCGGGTCATGATCGCGCCCATGGCGCAGATGTTCCTGTTCGGGACCGAAATCGACTATGAAACCGCGCTTCTCGAATCCGGTTTCAAGTTCAACAACCCGAACGTCGCGGAGGCCTGCGGCTGTGGAGAATCGATCAAATTCAAGGACGTGCCCGAGGTCGACCGGCCCGGCGCATGAGCATCTCTGACGGCGACATCGCCTTCGCGCTCGAGCTTTTTGAAGGGCTCGGGCCGATGACGACGCGCAAGATGATGGGCGGGCTCTGCATCTACAGCGACGGCACCATCTTCGCGATCCTGCATAGCGACGGCTCCGTCTGGCTGAAGGGTGCGGGCGCGTTCGCCGAACGGGTCGAGGCCGAGGGCTGGGACCGCTGGACCTATTCCCGCGACGAAGGCAAAGTCACCGCGATGCCCTACTGGCGGCTTCCCGACGCGGCGCTTGACGATCCCTCTCTGGCCTGCAATCTCGCTCAAGAAGCCCTGTCCCACCTGACCTGAGGAGGCGCCCATGTCGAGAAAGCTCGCGGCCGGAAACTGGAAAATGAACGGCCTGACCGCCAGTCTCGCCGAGATCCGCGCCCTTGGCGCCGCTCACCCTGCCCCGCGCTGCGAAGTGCTCATCTGCCCACCGGCGACGCTTGTCGCCGCCATGGCGGAGGCCACCGGCGAAGAGATCCAGATCGGCGGACAGGATTGCCACGCGGAAGCCTCGGGCGCCCATACCGGTGATATCTCGGCCGCGATGCTGGCCGATGCCGGGGCAAGCTACGTCATCGTCGGACATTCGGAAAGACGCGCGGATCACGGCGAAACGGATGCCGACGTCGCCGCCAAGGCCCGCGCTGCTCATACCGCCGGCTTGACCGCAATTATCTGCGTAGGCGAGACCGAGGCGCAGCGGGACGCGGGTGAGACGCTGGCCGTCATCGGCGGGCAACTTTCCGGATCTCTGCCGGGCACGGCAACGCCTGCGAACACCGTCATCGCCTATGAACCGGTCTGGGCCATCGGCACGGGCCGGACCCCGACTCTTGAACAGATCGGCGAGGTGCATGGCTTCCTGCGCGCCGAACTCGTGAAGCGTTTCGAAGGCGCAGCGAAAGAAGTGCGCCTGCTCTATGGCGGCTCGGTCAAGCCGTCGAATGCGTCCGACATCTTCGCGGTTCCCGATGTGGACGGCGCGCTGGTGGGCGGGGCAAGCCTCAAGGCCGAGGATTTCGGCCCCATCGTGGCCGCGCTCGGTGCCGCTTCGGGCTGAATGGACGCATCGGCTCAGGCCGCCCAAGGGCTTTCGCGCCAGATCGAGATGACAATGCAAGCGTTCGATCAGTCCCCGACAGATGCCCGCTTCGTCCAGAATCCCTACCGGTTCTACGAACGCACGCGCGCGACTGGATCGCTCTTTTTCTGGAACGACTACCAGATGATCTGCGCGACATCGGCAACGTCGGTCGGTGCCATCCTGCGCGACCGCCGCTTCGGCCGCGAGGTGCCGGAAGAGATGCGGGAAGCCATCGCCGATCATCTCAAGCCGTTCTACGCAGTCGAGGCAAACTCGATGCTGGAACTTGAGCCTCCGCGCCACACGCGCTTGCGCAGCAACGTCTTGCGCGCGTTCACCTCACGCCGGATCGCGGAACTCGCGCCCGAGATTGCGGCGCTGAGCCACCAGTTGATCGACGCGTTCCCAAGTGACGAATTCGACCTGCTGACCCGGTTTGCCCAGAAGCTTCCGGTCATTGTCATCGCCCGCCTTCTCGGAGTGCCCGAAGAGCGTGCGGACGACCTTCTCGCCTGGTCGAGGGCGATGGTCTCGATGTATCAGGCCCGGCGGACCCGCGCGATCGAGGACGCGGCGATCAGCGCAACGAACGAATTCGTCGCCTACCTGCGCGACCACGTCGAGAAGCGGCGCGTTCGGCCAGCCGACGACCTGATCACACACCTGATCTCAGCCGGGACAGTGGAAGACCGGCTGTCGACCGACGAGATCATATCGACCTGCATCCTGCTTCTGAACGCTGGTCACGAAGCGTCGGCCCATATGATGGGAAACGGGGTGAAGGCTTTGATCGAAAACGGGTTCGGCCCTGAAGTTCTGACACCGGACAGGATCGAGGCGACAGTCGAGGAAATCCTGCGCTTCGACCCGCCGCTCCATCTCTTTATCCGCCATGCCTATGACGATGTGGAGGTCGTGGGCCACACGTTCCGCCGCGGTGACAAGGTTGGCCTGCTGCTCGGCGCGGCCAATCGCGACCCGCAGGTCTGGGATGGGCCGCAGCGGTTCAACCCGGGCCGCCCGGTCAAGGCCAATCACAGCTTCTCCGCAGGCATCCACTTCTGCGTTGGCGCCCCCCTCGCCCGCCTCGAACTGCAGACCGCCTTGCCGATCCTGTTCAAGCGGGTGCCCGGCCTTCGCATTGCGCGAAAGCCCCGCTACGCGAACCTCTACCACTTCCACGGCCTCGAAAAGCTTATGGTTGCGGCCTGAGCCTCACAACGGCAGCATCGTGGTGGACTTGATCTCTTCCATGCTCAAAAGCGCCGTGACGTTGTAGATCTTCACCTCAGAAATCAGCGCCTGGTAGAAGATGTCATAGGCACGTGCATTCTTCACGCGCACTTTCAGGATGTAGTCGATATCGCCAGCAAGCCGGTGCGCCTCCAGTACCTCCGGCCGGCTTCTGAGCGCCTTGAGGAACTTTTTCTGCCAGTCCGCCTCATGTTCCGATGTACGGATCAGAACGAAGAAACACGCCTCCAGCCCCAGCGCCTCTGGGTCGAGAAGCACTGTCTGCCGACCGATAACTCCGCCCTCGCGCATCTTGCGGATCCGGTTCCAGACCGGCGTCTTGGAGGACCCCACCTTGCGCGCGATTTCGTCGAGCGACTGGCCCGCATCCTCCTGCAGTTCGCCAAGGATTTTCCGATCCATCTCATCCAGCCGGACTGACATTCGTGTTTTCCTCCGAATCCGAAACATGGGTCCCAACCCGGGCGCATTAGAGAACATACGTCCTTATTCGCAAGCCCCCATGGCGTCATATTGGGACAATTTCCTATATTGGGGTGAACGAAACACACCGTCCGCCAAGAGGATTGATCGATGAGCCGCGCCTTCACGCCGAAAGTGGTCACCGCGAACGCACTGATCGAAGGCGACGTCGTCTACCTGACCTCGGACGACCGCTGGAGCCGCGAACACCGTGAAGCCGAGCTGATCGAGGACGAGGCCCACGCTCAACTCAGGCTTCTGCAGGCGGAAAGGCAGCGTGACGTGATCGTCGGCGCATACCTCGCAGATGCGCGGCCCGGCGCGAACGGCCCCGAGCCGGTGCACTTCCGCGAGGCTTTCCGTACCCGCGGCCCGTCGAACTACGCCCACGGCAAGCAGGAGGCGCGCAATGTATAAGTATTCCGATTTCGACGAAGCTTTCGTCCGCAGCCGGAACGCCCAGTTCCGCAAGCAGGTGGAACGGCGGATCGACGGATCACTGACCGAGGACGAGTTCAAGCCGCTCAGGCTGATGAACGGCCTTTACCTTCAGCTGCACGCCTACATGCTGCGCGTGGCTGTCCCCTACGGCACCTTGTCTTCTCGCCAGATGCGCCAGCTCGCGATGATCGCGGAGCGCTGGGACAAGGGCTACGGTCACTTCACCACGCGCCAGAACATCCAGTTCAACTGGCCGAAACTGACCGACGTGCCCGACATGCTCGATGCGCTCGGCGATGTGCAGATGCACGCGATTCAGACGTCAGGCAACACGATCCGCAACGTGACCGCGGACCACTTCGCCGGTGCGGCCGCCGATGAGATCGAAGATCCGCGCCCGACGGCTGAACTGATCCGCCAGTGGTCCACCGATCACCCCGAATTCCAGTTCCTGCCCCGCAAGTTCAAGATCGGTGTCACAGGCTCCCCCCACGACCGTGCCGTCACGAAGTCGCATGATATCGGGCTTCGGATTGTGCGGGGTGGTTCAGGACAGACGGGCTACGAGGTTCTTGTCGGTGGCGGTCTTGGCCGGACGCCGATGGTCGGACAGGTGATCCGGCCGTTCCTGAAGAAGGAAGACCTCCTGCCCTATCTCGAGGCCATTGTCTCGACCTACAACCTGATGGGCCGCCGCGACAACAAGTACAAGGCGCGCATCAAGATTACCGTTTTCGAGAACGGAATCGAAAAGTTCCGCGACGCAGTCGAAGAACGCTTCAAGGTGACGAAGTCCGAGTTCACCGGCATCGATCGCGACGTGATGCGGGAAATCGAGGCGCATTTCGCCGCCCCCGCCTTCCGCACCGCACCCGAGGACGCCTTCTACACCGCGCGCAACGCTGATCCGGTGTTCCGGTCCTGGAGCGACACCAACCTGACCGAGCACCGCGCGCCGGGCTACGCCATCGTCACCGTTTCGTTGAAGGCGCACGGCAAGACGCCGGGCGATGCGAGCGCGGATCAGATGCGGCTTCTTGCCGACCTTGCCGAAACCTATGGCCACGGCGAGCTGCGCATCAGCCACGAGCAGAACGTCGTGCTGCCGCATGTCCACAAGTCGGACCTGCCTGCGCTGCACGCGGCGCTTCGCACTGAGGACCTCGCTACCGCGAATATCGGGTTCGTCTCGGACATCATCGCTTGCCCCGGCATGGATTACTGCGCGCTGGCCACCGCACGGTCGATTCCGGTCGCGCAGGAAATCGCCACGCATTTCAAGGCGATCGGGCTTGAAGAAGAGATCGGCCAGCTCAAGATCAAGATATCGGGCTGCATCAATGCCTGCGGGCATCACCATGTCGGCCATATCGGCATTCTCGGCCTCGACCGCGCGGGCGTGGAAAACTACCAGATCACGCTGGGCGGCGATCACACCGAGAACATGGCGATCGGTGAACGCGCTGGGCCGGGCTTCGCTTACGACGAGATCGTGCCGGCGATCGAACGGCTGCTGCGCGCCTACCTCGATGTGCGCGAAGATGCGTCCGAGACGTTCCTCGACGCCTATCGCCGTCTGGGTACGGCGCCGTTCAAGGCTGCGCTCTACCCCGCCGAGGCCGAACGCGATGCCGCTTGAAGCACCCCTGCCCTCGATCGACGACCGCGTCGCCGCGCTGAACGAGCGCTACCGCCATCACTCGGCGACGGCGGTTCTGGAACGCGCGCTGTTCGACCCGGAAGTCGGCAGCGTGGCGCTGGTGTCGTCCTTCGGCGCAGAATCGGTCGTGCTTCTGCACCTCGTTTCG
Organism: uncultured Rhodobacterales bacterium; assembly: GCA_965368915.1. Classification (GTDB taxonomy): domain Bacteria; phylum Pseudomonadota; class Alphaproteobacteria; order Rhodobacterales; family Rhodobacteraceae; genus Albidovulum. The sequence goes on from CBDUOT010000081.1 coordinate 10,933, forward strand.
GTCGTCGCACCTGGAACACCGGTGATCTTCATCGACACCCAGATGCTTTTCCCCGAAACGCTCGAATACCAAAGGGAGCTTGCGGACAAGCTGAACCTGACCGACGTCCGCACGATCCGAGCCGACCGGCGGGACACGGATTTCGAGGATCCGGACGGTACGCTGCACCAGTTCAATACCGACGCCTGCTGCAACCTGCGCAAGGTGGTGCCGCTGGAACGCGCGCTGAAGGGTTTCGATGGCTGGATCACCGGTCGCAAGCGGTTTCAGGCCGGCACCCGCGCCGCGCTCGAATTCTTCGAGAACGAGGGCGACAAGAGGATCAAGGTCAACCCGCTTGCCCATTGGGGCCGCGACGATCTTGAAGACTACTTGGTCAACAACCGCCTGCCGCGCCACCCGCTGGTCGCGAAGGGCTATCCCTCGATCGGATGCGCACCCTGCACCAGCCCCGTGCAGGAAGGTGAAGATCCCCGTTCAGGCCGCTGGCGTGGAACGCAAAAACAGGAATGCGGAATTCACTTCATCAACGGGCGCGCGGTGCGCGGTCCGCTGCCGCAAGACGACAAAACGAAGGAGACCGCAGCATGACCGTGATCGTGCGCGACGACGGCTTTCATGCCGATGATTTCGCCGGTGAGGCGCTGGATATCGCGCAGGACGTGCTTCCTGACGCCCTGCCCGGCAACTTCGACGACGTGGACCTGATCCGTGTTGCTTTCCCGTCCTTCGCCGACGGGCGCGGCTTCACACTTGCCCGGCACCTGCGCGCGCGTGGCTATGCCGGGCGGCTGCGCGCCCATGGTCATGTCATCGCGGATCAGTATGCGATGGCGCGGCGCTGCGGCTTCGACGAGGTCGAGATCTCGGATGAACTGGCCGCGCGCCAGCCTGCCGATCAGTGGATCTTCCGCGCCGACTGGCGCGACCATGACTATAGGTCGCGGCTGAAAGCGTGATCCGGGGGTTTCCCCCTTTCCGAAACCTCAATAGAAGGATGGGCGGGTGACGCGCGCCCTTGTCTTGTTATGAACGACGTGAACACCGTGAACGAGATCAAAGCCACCCCCGTCCGCACCCTTCCGGACGCCCAGACGGTCACCTCGGTCCAGCATTGGACTGACCGGCTGTTTTCCTTCCGCGTGACGCGGCCGCAAAGCCTGCGCTTCCGCTCGGGCGAATTCGTGATGATCGGGCTTCTGGACGAGCGGGAGAAACCGCTTCTGCGCGCCTATTCCATCGCCTCCCCCAGTTGGGACGAGGAGCTTGAGTTCTACTCGATCAAGGTTCCTGACGGCCCGCTCACCTCGAAGCTTCAACATATCCAGCCGGGCGATCAGATCATCCTGCGCCCCAAACCCGTGGGCACGCTGGTTCTGGACGCCCTCATGCCCGGCAACCGGCTCTGGTTCCTCGCGACCGGGACCGGCATCGCCCCCTTCGCGAGCCTGATGCGCGACCCCGAGACGTACGAGAAATACGATCAGGTCATCATGATGCACACCTGCCGCGAGCAGGCGGAACTTGAATATGGCCGTCAGCTTGTCGAAAGCCTGAAGGACGATCCGCTGATCGGAGAGTTCGTCGGCGACAAGCTGAAGTACTACCCGACCACGACTCGCGAAGAGAGCGACCGCATGGGCCGGATCACCGACAACCTGTCGTCGGGCAAGGTCTTCGATGACCTTGGCATCCCGCCGATGGACCGCGAACACGACCGCGCGATGGTCTGCGGCTCTCTCGCGTTCAACGTGGACGTCAAAGCGGTTCTGGAAGGCTACGGGCTGCGCGAAGGCGCAAACTCCGATCCCAAGGAATACGTCGTGGAGAAGGCTTTCGTCGGCGACGGTATCTGATCCAGACCAAGCACCACAGGCACGGCACCAGACGCGATCGAGCCGCATAACCGGCCGTGCCTAGAAGTGTTCGTGATCCAGAAGTACCGTGCCATCCGTGATCTGGCCGATGAACGCGCAAGGATCATCCCGCTGCTGCAAATGCGTCCACGCCCTTTGCGCGAAACGATGCGGGGCGAAGTAAAGGATCATCTTGCTCAGTTCGTCGCGCGAAACCTTTCGGTCCAGATCGGCGCGAGCTGCGAATGTGCGCTGTTCCTCTTCGGATAGCGACATCACCTGCATCGAGTAAGCGACATATTCGTTGGCGGCGGCACAGCTTGAAAACGGGCAAGGAACGCTGTCGAAGGCGGCATGGGACAGTTCATGAACGATAATGCTTCGGAAATAATCCTTGGACGGAAGAAATGAGAATGCGCCATCCGGGTCGCGCCGTTCATCGACCTTTCCGGGCGTAAGCACTTCGATCTTGTCGTTTCCACAGTGATATAGGGCGACACAGCCATCCATTAGGTCGTCGACCACGTGGATCGCCACAGGACGGTCCAGCGACGGCACATTGCATTGCCCGAACATTTCCTCGGCAAACGCTGCGGCCTCGCAAACTGTCTCGGCCAGTTGGGAGCTGCCAGAAGTCACGCTAACCACGCTATCCGGGCAGACCATCGGTTCGGAACGAAGCGGCGCGGCTGAAAGAACTGCGCACAGAAGCGTCGCGGCCGCGCGCCGGCCCGTGTGTCCCATGACAATGAGATTGGCTTTTTCGACGGATCCGGCAGGAGGTCTGGTCTCAACGGTCAATGACTACACTCCCCCAATACCCGCCGCGCGATCGCTCGCGACCCGTCCAAGCATAGGACATACTGACATGCGGGTCGGATCGGGGCCATGTTCTGAATCAACGCAGCCCGCGTGGCCGGTCAAAACGAAAAATGCCGCCAAAGAAAAAGGCCGCGCGGACTGCGCCGCGCGGCCTTCATTTCTGTCTAGGACGGATCAGAGGCCGAGCGCGGCCTTGACCTGATCGATCGCAGGCTGGACGAGCGCCGGGTTGGACTTGGCGGCCTCGACCACGGACTTCAGCGTGGACTTCGTTGCATCGTCGAGCGACGAGGAGTCGATCGCCCCGATCACGCTGTCAGCGTCGAAGTTCTGCGGATCGAGAGCGCCGGCGATCCCTTCGCCAGCGTCCGCAGCAGCATCGGCAGCAGCACCAGTGGCGTCGCCGGCTGCATCCATAGCAGCATCGGTGGCGTCGCCAGCGGCGTCACTTGCTGCGTCCATCGCATCGCCTGCTGCTTCGGTAGCTGCACCAGCGGCGTCGCTTGCGGCATCAGCGGCGTCGCCTGCTGCTTCAGTAGCGGAATCCATAGCGTCCCCTGCCGCTTCCGTGGCGGAGTCGACCGCATCACCAGCAGCTTCGGTAGCGGAGTCGACCGCATCACCAGCAGCTTCGGTGGCGGAATCAACCGCATCGCCAGCGGCCTCGGTTGCCGATTCGACGGCTTCGGTCGCGGTATCCGCAGCGTCGCTCGCAGCTTCGCCAGCCGCTTCAGCTGCCGACTCAGCTGCTTCGCCCGCAGCTTCGGCAGCCTCGGTTGCTGCATCTGCAGCCTCCGACGCCGCTTCCGTGGCCGATTCCGCCGCATCCTCGACCATCCCGGCCGCGTCCTCGAGCTGGTTAGACGAGGAATAGAACCAGATCCCGCCAATCACCAGAATGGCAACAAGGATCCCTATCAGCATGTTTCTGTTCATTATGTCCGCTCCACAACATCGGAGAAAAAGAGTTACGCAGGTGCTATGACAGAAACACGTGCAAGTTAAAAGCGACTCAGCAAGTACACGCGGAAACCGGCTTGAAACGGCCAGTTTCCGGGACTAGTTTGCGGCCCACCCATAACGGCCACTACTGAAGGAGTGCCACCATAGCCCGCAGACCTCATAACGCCCCGCCGACTCGCGATACCGGACCTCGCGTCAATGATCGCATCCGCGCCCCGGAAATCCGCCTGATCGGCGCTGAGGGCGAAAATCTCGGCGTCGTCACCCCTGCCAAGGCAATGTCCCTTGCAGAGGAAGTAGGGCTGGACCTTGTGGAGATCTCTCCCAACGCCGCTCCGCCGGTCTGCAAGATCATGGATTATGGCAAGTTCAAATACGAACAGCAGAAGAAAGAGGCCGAAGCGCGCAAGAACCAGAAGGTCATCGAGATCAAGGAAATCAAGTTCCGTCCCGGAACTGATACCCATGACTACGATGTGAAGATGCGCAACGTCGTGAAGTTCCTCGAAGCCGGCGACAAGGTGAAGGTCACGCTCCGCTTCCGCGGCCGCGAGATGGCACACCAGCAGCTTGGACTGGAACTTCTGCACCGCGTCGCGGCCGACGTCGAGGAAATCGGCAAGATCGAGAACATGCCGAAACTCGAAGGCCGGCAGATGGTGATGATGATCGGTCCGAGATAAGCCGGAACACGGGCACGGCCCGACACCCGGGAAAGGTGCGGGCCGATGCTTTCCTACCAACACAGCTACCACGCAGGAAACCTCGCCGACGTGCACAAGCACGCGGCGCTGGCATGGATGCTCGACTACCTGACGCGGAAGGATAAGCCGCTCAGCTACATCGAGACGCATGCCGGCCGCGGGCTTTATGCGCTCGACGCCGCGGCGGCGCTTAAAACCGGCGAGGCGGAGATCGGCATCGGACGGGCGCTTTCGCTATTCCCGACCGATCACCCCTACCGGCAGGCGGTGGACGGGCTGCGCGCAGAAAAGGGCCCCGCCGCCTACCCCGGCTCCCCCCTTATCGCGGCACTTCTTCTGCGCCCCAGCGACCGGCTGCATCTGGCAGAGCTTCACCCGCAGGAATTTGCCGCACTGGAAGCGGCGATGTCCCCCTACAACGCGTCCTGTACGCGCGAAGATGGCCTGAAATTCGCGCTGTCCCGAACCCCGCCGGAACCGCGCCGCGGCCTGATGCTCATCGACCCGAGTTACGAGGTGAAGGCGGATTACGCCGCGCTCCCGCCGCTGATCGCCAAGGTTCATACAAAGTGGAACGTCGGGATCATCGCGCTTTGGTACCCCATCCTAGCCTCGAGCGCCCATGCATCCATGCTCGCCGCACTTGAGGCCCAGGGCTTGCCGAAGACGCTTCGCCACGAGGTCCGGTTTCCCCCGGCGCGCGCAGGGCACGGGATGGTGGGCAGCGGGCTTTTCATCGTCAATGCGCCCTATGGACTCGCCGCCGAGGCGGAGCGTTTGTCCGACCTCTTCGCTTCTCTGACCTGAACCGACTCTTTCACCGACGGCGCGTCGGCGCGGGTTGTCATTCACCTTGTTGGCTGGCTGAAGCCTTCACTCGGTATAATTCATTCAAACGGTTGAGCGAGCCGACGAAAGACTGACCGAGGTACTGAAAGCCGCCAGCGATCCGACGCGACGGGCCATCCTGACGCTACTCGCCCAGCATGGCCCGACGCGCGTTACC
>CBDUOT010000082.1:0-16269 GCA_965368915.1 uncultured Rhodobacterales bacterium
GTATCATTCAACATTATGATTGAATCAGAATCACCCCCGCTCGACACGATCTTCCACGCCCTCGGCAATGCCACGCGGCGCGCCATGCTGGACGATCTTGCAAATGGCCCCCGCAGCGTCGGGGACCTCGCCGCGCCCCATGCGATGTCGCTGGCCGCGGCCTCCAAACATGTCCGCGTCCTCGAAGGTGCCGGCCTCATCCGGCGGGAGGTCGCGTGGCGCACCCATACCTGCCACCTCAACCCCGAGGCGCTTCTGGCGGCGCATGAATGGATTGACCACTACCGCGCCTTCTGGACCGGACGGCTCGACCGGCTGGAGGAGCTTTTGCGGCAAGATGATGCCGCCCAACCGAAACCGAAGAAAGGAAACGCATCATGACAGCCGTCGAGACCCTCGACCTTTACGGCAAGCTCACCGCTCCCGACACGCTGGTGATCGAACGCCTCCTGCCCGGCCCGATCGACCGGATCTGGTCCTACCTGAGCGAAAGCGACAAGCGGGCGAAATGGCTCGCGTCGGGCGAGATGCCGCTCAACGTCGGGGCGGAGTTCACGCTGACCTGGCGCAACGACACGCTCACCACGCCGCCGGGCACCCGACCGGAGGGGTTCGGGCCGGAACACAGCATGGTCAGCCGTATCCTCGATGTCGAAGCGCCCCGCCGCCTCGCGTTCACCTTCGGCACGGCAAGCGAGGTTGAGATCGAGTTGGAGCCGAAGGGCGAGAAGGTTCTTCTGACCCTCACCCACCGCCGCATCCCCGACCGCGGCATGGTGCTGATGGTCGGGCCGGGCTGGCATGCGCACCTCGACGTGCTTGCGGCGCAGATCGGCGGGCCGGGAACCCCGCCCTTCTGGGACCACTGGCAGAAGCTGCGCGACGACTACACCGCTCGCCTTGGCGCCTGAGCAAGAGCCGCGCCCGAATGCACAGCGCCCCGATCCTTACCGGGGCGCTGTAACTGCGGAAGTCCTACGAAAAACTACGCGAGCACTACGCCGAACCGACGCTATTCGGCAGCCTCGGCGTAGCTTTCGACCGGCGGACAGGTGCAGACCAGATGCCGGTCGCCATAGACGTTGTCCACCCGTCCGACCGGCGGCCAGTACTTGTCCACCCTGAACGCACCCGGCGGGAAACAGCCCTGCTCCCGCGAGTATGGCCGGTCCCATTCGCTGATCAAAGCATTGACCGTGTGGGGGGCATGTTTCAGCGGATTGTTCTCGGCATCCATCTCACCCTTCTCGATGGCCGCGATCTCTTCTCGGATCGAGAGCATTGCGGTGATGAATCGGTCGAGTTCCGCCTTCGTCTCGGATTCAGTCGGCTCCACCATCAGGGTGCCGGCAACGGGCCAACTCATGGTCGGCGCATGAAAACCGTTGTCGATCAGGCGCTTGGCGATATCGTCGACGTTCACATGGGCACTGTCGGCAAAGGGCCGCGTGTCGAGGATGCATTCATGTGCCACACGCCCGTTCCGGCCCTTGAAGAGGATATCGTAGGCCCCTTCCAGCCGCTTGGCGATGTAGTTGGCGTTCAGGATCGCCACCTTCGTCGCCTGCGTAAGCCCCTGCCCGCCCATCAACATGATGTACGCCCAGGAAATCGGCAGGATCGAGGCCGAACCCCAAGGCGCCGCCGATACCGGCCCCTCCTCTCCGCCCGTCTCGGGATGACCGGGCAGATGAGACGCAAGATGCGCCTTCACCCCGATCGGCCCCATGCCGGGGCCACCACCGCCATGCGGGATGCAGAAGGTTTTGTGCAAGTTCAGGTGGCTTACGTCGCCACCCAGATCACCCGGCCGCACGAGCCCGACCATCGCGTTCATGTTGGCGCCATCGATATAGACCTGCCCGCCGTGATCATGCGTGATCTTGCAGACGTCGCGCACCGTTTCCTCGAAGACGCCATGGGTCGAAGGGTACGTGATCATGCAGGCCGCGAGGTTGCCGCCTGCCGCCTCGGCCTTTGCGCGGAAATCGTCGAGGTCGATATCGCCGTTTTCGGCGGACTTCACGACCACGACCTTCATGCCCGCCATCTGCGCCGAGGCCGGGTTCGTGCCATGTGCCGAGACCGGGATCAGGCAGATATCGCGGTGCCCCTCGCCGCGGGCCTCGTGGTAGGCACGGATCGTCAGAAGACCCGCATATTCACCTTGCGCACCGGAATTCGGCTGGAGGCTCATCGCGTCGTAGCCCGTGATTTCGCAGAGCTGACGCGACAGATCCGCGAACATCTCCGTATATCCCTCCGCCTGGTCGGCGGGTGCAAAGGGATGCAGGTTGCAGAATTCGGGCCAAGTAATCGGCATCATCTCTGCTGCCGCGTTCAGTTTCATCGTGCACGACCCCAGAGGAATCATTGCCCGGTCAAGCGCGAGGTCGCGATCGGCGAGCCTGCGCATGTAACGCATCATTTCGGTCTCGGCCCGGTTCATGTGGAAGACGGAGTGGGTGAGATACTCGGTGGTGCGCTGCAGTCCGTCAGGAATGCTGTAATGAGGCGTCAGGTCGTCGTCCTTGCGATCCAGCCCGAAAGCGCGCCAGAGCCGTTCCAACGTGTCGTGTCGGGTCGTTTCGTCGATCGAAATGCCCACCTTCGTGGATCCGATCTTGCGCAGGTTGATCCGTTCATCGCGCGCCGCCTTCATGATCGGGCCCTGAAGCGATCCGACCTCGACCGTCATCGTATCGAAGAAATGCTCGGGCTCGACCTTGAAGCCTACCTCCTTCAACGCGCGGGCGACGCGCACGGCCTTGCGGTGGATACGCTCGGCAATTGCCCTGAGGCCGACCGGCCCGTGGAACACCGCGTAGAACGAGGCCATGTTGGCCAGAAGCGCCTGCGCGGTGCAGACGTTGGAAGTCGCCTTCTCGCGACGGATGTGTTGCTCTCTCGTCTGAAGCGAGAGGCGATAGGCCTTGCCGCCCTGCGCATCGATCGAAACGCCGACGATCCGGCCGGGCATGTTCCGCTTATGCGCATCCTTGCAGGCCATGTAGGCCGCCGAAGGCCCGCCAAAGCCCATGGGCACGCCGAACCGCTGGGTCGAACCTACTGCAATGTCCGCGCCCATCGCGCCCGGCTCCTTGAGAATGCAAAGGGCCATTGGGTCCGCGATCACGATACCGATCGCGTCGGCGGCGTGCAGCTTCGCGATGTGCGGCGTGAAATCTGTCAGATGCCCGTAAGTGCCAGGATACTGGAAGATCGCACCGAAGACCTTCTCAGGCTCAAGCGTCTCGGGATCGCCGACGATGATCTCGATTCCCACGGGCGCCGCCCGGGTCTTCATCACCTCGATATTCTGCGGGTGGCAGTTCTCATCGATGAAGAACGCCTTTGCCTTCGACTTCGCCACCCGTTGCGCCATCGTCATCGCCTCGGCGGCGGCGGTCGCTTCGTCCAGCAGCGAGGCATTCGCGATCTCGAGCCCCGTGAGGTCGCAGACCATTGTCTGGTAGTTCAGAAGCGCTTCGAGCCGTCCCTGCGAAATCTCGGGCTGATAGGGCGTGTAAGCCGTGTACCAGGCCGGGTTTTCAAGAATATTGCGCTGGATCGCGGGCGGGCAGACGGTGCCGTAGAACCCCTGTCCGATCATCGAGGTGAAGACCTTGTTCTGCTTCGCGACCTGCCGCATGTACCAAAGCAACTCGCGCTCAGACTTGGCCTTGCCGAAATCGAGCGGCTTTTCCTGCCGCAGCGACTTCGGCACGGTCTGGTCGATCAGTTCGTCTAGATCCTTCACCCCCAGCACCTTGAACATCTCCTCCATCTCCGCCGGAGACGGGCCGATGTGGCGGCGGTTCGCGAAGTCGTAGGGCAGGTAATCGGTGGGGGTGAAGGCCATTTTGCGCGTCCTTATCCGATCATTTCCTTGTAGGCGGCTTCGTCCATCAGCCCGTCGAGGGCAGAGAGATCGGCCACCTTCATCTTGAAGAACCACGCCTTGCCGGTCGGATCTTCGTTCACCATGCCGGGGTTGTCGGCGACCTGGTCATTGATCTCGACGATTTCGCCGTCGAGCGGCGCGCGGATGTCGGACGCGGCCTTCACGCTCTCGATGACGACGATTTCCTCGTCCTTCGAGACGTTTCGACCCGCTTCAGGCAACTCGACGAACACGACGTCGCCGAGTTGCTCGGATGCGTGCTCAGTAATTCCCACAACGACGACATCGCCATCGACGCGGAGCCATTCGTGATCTTCGGTATACTTCATCGGAGTCTTCCCTGTTGATTAACGCTTGTATCGATTGGGCTGGAACGGCATCGGAGAGATCACGGCCGGAAGGCGCTTGCCGCGCACTTCGCCATAGACCGTCGCTCCCTCGCTCAGATCCGCTGGCAGATAAGCCATGGCCATCGGCGCCTCGATCGACGGGCCGAAGCCCCCCGAGGTGACCGTTCCGATGGGCAAGCCGCCCTCTGCATCGGCGAAGACCGCTGTGCCTTCGCGCATCGGTGCGCGGCCATCGGGCCGCAGTCCGACGCGGCGGCGCGATGGGCCGCCCGACAGTTCCTTGAGGATGCGCCCCGCGCCGGGGAAGCCGCCTTCGCGCGCGCCACCGGCTCGGCGCGCCTTCTGGATCGCCCAAGTCAGGTTGCCTTCAACCGGCGTGGTTGTCTCGTCGATGTCATGGCCGTAAAGGCACATGCCCGCTTCGAGCCTGAGAGAGTCGCGCGCGCCAAGCCCGATCGGCGCGACTTCGTCCATCTCGAGAAGCTTTCGTGCGAACGCTTCGGCAAAGCGGTTCGGGACCGAGATTTCAAACCCGTCCTCGCCCGTGTAACCGGAGCGAGAGATCCACAGTTCGGCGCTGTCCCACTGCCGGATCGCCACATCCATGAACCTGAGGTCCACGACATCCGGCACAAGCCGTGCCAGCGCCGTTTCGGCGGCGGGACCCTGAAGTGCCAGAAGCGCGCGATCGGTCACCATGCCGATGTCGCAGTCATCTTCCAGATGAGCCTTCAGATGCGCGAAATCAGCCTCCTTGCATGCCGCGTTGACGACGAGGAACAGGTGATCGCCGCGGTTCGCGACCATCAGATCGTCGAGAATGCCGCCTTCGCCGTTCGTGAACATCGCATAGCGCTGGCGCCCTTCCTTGAGGCCCACCACATCCACCGGCACCAGCTTTTCCAGCGCGAGCGCCGCATCCTCCACACCCCCGGATTTCGCAGTCATGAGGATCTGGCCCATATGGCTCACATCGAAGAGGCCAGCAGCCGACCGCGTGTGAAGATGTTCCTTCATCACACCCATCGGGTATTGCACGGGCATTTCGTAGCCCGCGAAGGGGACCATCTTGCCGCCGAGTTCGATGTGCAGATCGTATAGAACCGTACGCTTCAGGTCGGCCATGCCGTCCTCCCTTGTCACGCCGGTTCATGCTGTCCGGCATCGCCCTGAATGGTCAACCCCACTCATCCCGATGCCCCCTCTGTCCTTTCGCCTGAGATCGTTATCCCTTCGGCGCCCCATCCGGGGTCTCTCCAGAGTTCCGTCGCCAGGCCGGTCCTTGCGCCTGAGAGTTTACCGGGGCGGTTGCTCCTTCGGCACCGGCTGCGGGCGTTCGCCCCGCCGGATTCTCCCGGACCTGACCCCATTTGGTTAGCTCATCGGAACCTCGGCTGGCAAGGGGGTATACGACGGGATACGAAACGGCGCCCTATTGCCACCGCACCGCGGACGTACGATCTAGGGTGAATGGCAGACGACCGGCATCCCGCTTTCTTCGGCTACGGTTCGCTCGTGAACCGCGCGACGCATGCCTATGCCCCGGGCGAACCGGCGCGGCTGAAGGGCTGGCGGCGCACATGGAAGCACACGAAGCTTCGGCCCTGGCCCTATCTTTCCGCAGAACCCGCCGACACCGAAATAGACGGCCTCGTCGCGGCTGTGCCACGGGACGACTGGGCCCTTCTTGACCAGCGCGAGGCCGCCTACCGCCGCCATGCGCTTGCACATGACCATATCACGACCGCCCCGCTTTGGGCCCACCGCGTCGAGATCTACGCAGTGAATGAGGTCAACGCGGCCGCCTCTGCGGAGCATCCGATCCTGCTCAGCTATCTCGATACAGTCGTTCAGGGATTTCTGCGCGAGTTCGGGGAAAGCGGCGTCGCCCGGTTCTTCGCAACGACAACATCCTGGAGCGCAGTTCTGGATGACCGCGCAGAGCCGATCTATCCTCGGCACCAGCGAACGACGGCAAGCGAGCGTGCGCTGACGGACGAGCACATCGTGGCGCTGCGTCTCGCAAGGCAACGCGCTTAGGCGGCCGCGGAAATCGGCCCCTTGGTGCCCCGTCTGCGCTAGTATCCTCGCGGACCGCAACAAAGGGCGAAAACAATGGACCCAATCCAGCAGAAGAAGCACGACATATTTCGTGCTCTCCACGATGCGGACGGCGCATTCGTCATGCCGAATGCCTGGGACGCGGGAACTGCGCGCATTCTTGCCTCGGCCGGCTTTCCCGCAATTGCCACCACGAGCGCGGGTTACGCGTTTTCGACCGGTCGCCGGGATTCCGAAGCTGCGTTGACCCGGACTGAAATTCTCGACAATGCCGAAGCTATCGCCAAGGCGATCGACCTTCCCGTATCTGCCGACCTTGAGGACGGGTTCGGTGCGGAGCCGGAGGACTGCGCCAGGACAATCCGGCAGGCCGTCGCGCGCGGGCTGGTCGGCGGATCGATCGAGGATGCGACGGGGGATGCCACCCGCCCGATACGTGATTTCGGGGCCGCAATCGCATGTGTCGTCGCGGCGGCCGAGGCCGCTGACGGGCAGCCCTTCGTCCTGACGGCGCGTGCAGAGAACTTCATCTGCGGAAACCCCGATCTGAAGGATACGATCAAACGGCTTCACGCATATTCCGAAGCCGGGGCGGATGTCCTCTACGCACCCGGCCTGCCGGACATCGACGCCATCCGAACGGTCTGCAGGGAACTCGACAAGCCGGTGAACGTCCTGATGGGACTGCAGGGCAATCGCTACTCGGTCGCAGAGCTATCCGACGCGGGTGCGAAGCGCATCAGCGTCGGCGGCTCTTTCGCCCGCGCGGCCATGGGCGCGGTCATCCGCGCGGCGCGCGAGGTTCTCGAAAAGGGCACGTTCGACTATGCGGCCGACGCGGTTCCCGACGCCACGATCCGGGCGCTAATGTCCAACGAGAAGAGTGCGATCCGGGAGTAGGTCCGCAATCCGCCAAGATCACGCCTTGGCGCGGACCTTCTGGAGAAGCGGCATCAGATCGGCCATTTCCGGCCCCTGCGCCTGACCTGTCAGCGCAAGCCGAAGCGGCATGAAAAGCCCCTTACCCTTGCGTCCGGTCTTTTCCTTGACCGCCTGGGTCCACTCCGACCACGTCGCATCTGTGAAGGGCGGCTCGGGCAGCAGCGCCATGGCATCGCGGACAAATTCGGCATCCTCCGCCGCGATCATGGGCTCTGCCCCGTCGCGGCAAACGGTCCACCAGTGGCCCAGATCGTCGAGCGTGGTGATGTTCTGCGAGGCTACGCGCCAGAAGCGTTCAGCCATGTCACCCGGTACGCCCAGCGCGGCGACCCGCTCTTTCACGGCGTCGAACGGCAATGCCTGATTGCGCGCGCGCGTCAGCGGCCAAAGATCGTCGGCATCGAATTTCGTCGGCGCCGCGCCGAATTGCCCGATGTCGAAGCCCTCGGCGATTTCGTCGAGCGTCATCATCAGTTCCACGGGCTGAGAGGACCCGAGCCGCGCCATGAGGCTCAGAAGCGCTTCTTTGGCGACCCCCTGGGCGCGCAGATCGCGCAACGAGAGTGCGCCAAGGCGCTTCGACAGCCCCTCGCCCTGCGGTCCGGTCAGAAGCGAATGGTGCGCAAAGTCGGGCGGCGTGCCGCCGATGGCCTTCATGATCTGGATCTGGGTCGCGGTATTCGTCACGTGGTCCGAACCGCGCACGATATGGGTGATCCCCATGTCGATGTCGTCGACCGACGATGCGAAGGTATAAAGCACCTGCCCGTCTGCACGGATGAGGACCGGGTCCGAGACCGAGGACGTGTCGATCGACACATCGCCAAGAATCCCGTCGGTCCACTCCGTCCGCTGCTGATCGAGCTTGAAGCGCCAATAGCCCTCGCGATCGGCCCTCAGTTTCGCCTTCTCTTCTTCGGAAAGCGCGAGGCCAGCGCGGTCATAGACCGGCGGACGTCCCATATTCAGAAGCTTCTTGCGCTTCAGATCAAGTTCGGTCGGTGTTTCGAAGACTTCGTAAAGATCACCCGATGCGCGCAACTCTTCAGCGACACCTGCATAGCGATCAAGGCGAAGAGATTGCCGTTCTTCCCGATCCCAGTGGAGCCCGAGCCATTCGAGATCCTCCCTGATGCCGTCCATGTATTCCTGCTTCGACCGCTCCATGTCGGTGTCGTCTAGACGCAGGATGAACGTTCCGCCGGTCTTTCGGGCTATCAGATAGTTCATCAGCGCGGTGCGCAGGTTGCCCACGTGAATATAGCCGGTGGGCGAAGGGGCGAAACGGGTCACGGTCATGCGAAGCTCTCCTCGGGCGCACTCCTCTTTCACAGGACGCCGCTTTTGTCCATATGAGGGGCAAGGCAAGGAGACCTGCATGAATGATTGGCTGGGGCGCACCGCGCCCGACCTCGACGTGATCGAACGGATGGCATCGGCGACCGTCGCAGACCTGCCGCCTCAGTTCGCGGCCGCCGCGAGCTCGGTGCTTCTACGCGTCACCGATTTCGCGCCTGAGGATTTCCTCGATGACATGAACATCGAGAACCCGTTTGAACTCACGGGCCTGTATGACGGCATTCCTCTCACCGAAAAATCGGTGATGGATGTCGCGGACCGGCCCGACACTATCTGGCTGTTCCGTCGTCCGATCCTAGACGAATGGGCCGAGCGCGGCGACGTCACCCTTGGTCAACTCGTCGCCCATGTGATGATCCACGAGCTTGCCCATCATTTCGGCTGGTCCGACGAAGAAATCGCCGAGATCGACCGCTGGTGGGAGTGAACTTACGGTTTTTTGATCTGAAACGGCTCCCGGCCCGTTTAACCTTCAGGCCTCACAAAACCGGGAGAGACAAGATGACCGTAGCCAAAGGACTTTCACGCCGCCACGCCCTGCTTGCGGGGGCAGCCGCTCCGCTCGCCGCACTTGCCCCCACCGCAGCCTCTGCGAAGGCGGAAATGATGGGCGCAGCCAGACCGCCCTTCAACCGCGTCACGCTTGGCGATTTCGAGGTGACGACGCTTCTTGCCGGCACGCGCCCGGTTGAAGAACCTCAGTCTATCTTTGGCATGAACGTCAGTTCCGAAGAGTTTGCCGAATTTTCGGAAGCCAACTTCATCCCCGCAGACAAGGTACAATTCTTCTTCACCCCGACCGTCGTGAACACCGGCGCGGAACTGGTGCTGTTCGACACGGGTCTCAACCCAGAAGGTATCACCGGCGCGCTTTCGGCCGCAGGTTATGCTCCCGAGCAGGTTGACACCGTCGTAATCACGCACATGCACGGCGACCACATCGGTGGCCTGATGGGCGACGCGGGCGAAACCTTCCCCAACGCGCGTTACGTCACCGGTTCGGTTGAGCATAATCACTGGATGGGGGCGGGGAACGAAACATTCGACGCCAAGGTGCGTCCGCTGAATGAAAAGTTCAGCTTCCTCGAAGACGGCGGTGCCGCCGCGCCGGGCATCACTGCCATCGGCGCACCCGGCCATACGCCCGGTCACATGGCTTACATGCTTGAAAGCGGCGGCAAGAACCTCGTTCTGATCGCGGACGCGGCAAACCACCCGGTCTGGTCGCTTGCCAAACCCGACTGGGAAGTGAAGTTCGACATGGACAAGGCCGCTGCGGCCGCGACGCGGCGCAATCTTCTGGGGATGATCGCGGCCGATCGGCTGCCCTTCGTTGGCTACCACATGCCTTTCCCGGCCACGGGCTTCATCGAAGCGGATGGAGACGGGTTCCGATACGTCGCCTCTTCCTACCAGTTGACGCTCGGCTAAAGCGCGGAACGGGCCCCTTGCACGGGGCCCGAATTCCCGTCAGGGTCGGCTCACTTCCGGAGACGACATGATCCCGATCCTGACCGTTACTCTCAATCCCGCGCTCGATCTTGCAACCTCTGCCTTTGATATTCGGCCCGGCCCGAAGCTGCGTTGCGACGCGCCGCGCGTGGACCCCGGTGGTGGCGGCATCAATGTCAGCCGCGTGATAGAGCGGCTTGGTGGGGACAGCACCGCGTTCGTCGCGCTCGGTGGCGCGACGGGCAATCGGTTGGCGCAAGCGCTCGCGCGAGAAAGCATAAGGGCGAAGGTTCATCCCTCGCCCGGCGAGACCCGGGAGAGCCTGTCGGTCACGGATCGTGGAACGAGAAAACAGTACCGCTTTGTGCTGCCCGGCCCCATTTGGTCGCACACCGAAGGCGAAGCGGCAATTTCGGCTGTCGCGGCAGCAACGCAGGAAGGATCATACGTCGTCCTTTCGGGTAGCCTGCCACCCGGCCTGAGCCACGACATCCCTGCCCGGATTTCCCGCGCAATCGCTTCAAGATCCGGGCGGCTGATCCTTGATACTTCGGGACCGGCGCTCTCGATGGCCGCACAGTCCGATATTCCGGCCCACGTGCTACGTATGGATGCGGAGGAGGCCGAAGCCCTCGCGCATTCTCACCTGAAGGCACGCGCGGACAGCGCAGATTTCGCCCAAAGCCTTGTCCGGCAGGGAGCCGCTCGGATCGTAATCATCGCCCGTGGTGCGGACGGATCGGTACTTGCGACTGCGGACGAGCGTATGTTCGTCGCCGCAGCCGAAGTTCCGGTCGTAAGCAAGGTCGGCGCAGGTGACAGCTTCGTCGCGGCGTTTACGCTCGCTCTCTCGCAGGGTCGGCCCCTGGACAGCGCACTTCAGGAAGGCATGGCTGCGGCAAGCGCCGCCGTCATGACCGAGGCGACGGATCTTTGCCGCCTGGAAGACGTCCAGCGGCTGGTGGAGCGTTGCCCGATCAGCCGCCTCTGACCCTCATCCACCGAGCTTCTTCGCCACATCCACGAGCCGCTTGGCCTGGTGCGAGACGGCATCTTTGCCCTTCTTTTCGAATTCACCCGCATCGGCGGAATAGCCGTAGGGGTTTCCGCCCGCGTCGAAGATGGCTTGATCGGTGTATCCCGGCGGTACGATAATCGCGCCCCAGTGCATCGCGGTGGTGTAGAGCGACATCAAGGTCGTCTCCTGACCACCGTGCGGGTTGCCCGCGCTGGTCGTCGCGGTGAACGGTTTATCGGCAAGCGACCCCTTGTTCCAGAGCGGCCCGAGCGTATCGATGAAGGCGCGAAGCTGGCTCGCCACAACGCCGAATCTCGTGGGTGCCGAGAAGAAGTAGCCGTCGGCCCATTCCATATCAGCCGGAGTGGCCTCGGGGATATCGGCCATTTTCTCCAACTGCGCCTTCCAAGCCTCCTGGCCATTGACCACCTCGTCCGGAGCCGTCTCACGGACCCGGCGCAGCCGCACTTCGGCACCCGCCTTCTTTGCGGCTTCCGCCGCAGCCTCGGCAACGGCATGGTTCGTGCCATAGGTGGAATAGAAAATAACGGCGATTTTGGGTTGGGACATGAAATACCTCGTGCGTTGCGGTTCCTGAGACAACGCACGACTGCCGGATCCGTTTCGTTCAGCCACGAACGGACCCTCTTCGCTGACGCACAGATCGGTTGTTCAGTACGCCTGCACGCTCCAACGCTTGCCCAGATCGTCGAGCCCGGCACGGATCAGCCGTTTCAGCACGCCCTCATCGATGTCGGATAGCCTATTGATGTATAGGCAGGACTTCCCCAGCCGGTGTTTGCCCAAGTCCTTCAGAATTGCGCCGAAATCGGCATATCCCGGCAGGATGTAGACACTGATCGCCGCCTTTCGCGGAGAGAAGCCGGTGGCGAGGAAATCGCCCTCGCGGCCGCTGTCATAGCGGTAGTGATAGCGACCGTATCCGATAACTGAAGGCCCCCACATGATCGGTGCGAAGCCAGTCACTTCGCGGAATATCGTGTCGAGACGCGCCGCCTCGTCCTGCCTGCGCGTAGTGTCGAGCGAGGCAATGAAGTCCGCGACGGAAGCGTCGGTCGGAATGGTCTTGTTGCTCATCCCCACATTCTGCGCGGATACGCACGACCTGTCCACGACGCCTCGGGAACAGAACGCGCGCCGGATCTTCTTAAAGCGTTGAAGGGTTTGGTGGCGAGGGGGAGACTTGAACTCCCGACCTCGCGATTATGAGTCGCGCGCTCTAACCAGCTGAGCTACCTCGCCACGTGCGGGGCTAGGTATGCCAGCCCCTTTCCCCCGTCAAGGCAGAATCGCGGGCGCAGCTTCATAGATCGTAATACCCCCGATACCAGTCCACGAAGGCAGCCATGCCGTCACCGATACCGGTCTGCGGGCTGTAATCGGTCAGCCGCCTGAGAAGGGCGTTATCCGCCCATGTAGCGGGTACATCGCCTTTTTGCATTCCCATTAGGTTGCGCTTGGCGGTCTTGCCGGTCGCGGCCTCGATGGCGGCGATGAATTCGCCGAGCGCCACCTTTTCGCCGTTACCGATATTCACGACGCGCCATGGCGCGACCGGGGACAGGCTGTCACCCTCGGCGATGTCGTCGCGTGACGCGGGACGCTCGGGCACCGCGTCGATCAGCAGACGGATCGCACGCACCAAATCGGTGACATAGGTGAAGTCGCGGAACATATTGCCGTGGCCATAGACGTCGATCGTCTCGCCCGCGAGAATCGCCTTGGTAAACTTGAACGGCGCCATGTCCGGGCGCCCCCACGGCCCATAGACCGTAAAGAACCGAAAGCAGGTCGTCGGGATTGACCAGAGATGCGCATAGGCGTGGCTAAGCGCCTCTGTCGCCTTCTTCGTCGCCGCATAAAGTGACACTTGCGTATCGGCTTTATCGGTTTCGCGGTAAGGCATTTCGGCATTCGCGCCGAAGACCGATGAGGTCGAAGCCAGAAGCAGGTGTTTCAGCCCCAGTTCGCGCGCGGCTTCCATTACGTTGAACGTGCCGTCGATGTTTGAAGACAGGTAGCTGCGCGGAGCTTCCAGGCTGTAACGGACGCCCGCCTGCGCGGCGAGATGGACAATCACGTCGGGCCGGAAGCGCGCGATATCGGCGTGAAGCGTGTCATAGTCCTCGAGCATGCACTCGGTGAACGTGAAGCCGGGCTTCTGGTTGAGAACCGACAGCCGCCCCCGCTTTAACGAGACGTCGTAGTAGTCCGTCATCCCGTCCATGCCGTGGACGACGATCCCCTCGTCGAGAAGGATCTGCGCGAGATGAAAACCGATGAAGCCCGCCGCGCCGGTGATGTAGACCCGCATGTCCTCTCCCTGCCTGAGCGTCCCGGCGATGCTTAGCCTGTCCGCCCGCCCGGGCCAAGCCTAGCATCGCCAAATCGCGAAAGGCAGGCTAGGGAGAACGGCGAAAGGAGCCCCCGCCGATGCATAGCGACATCCCCCTGACCCGCGACCTCGTCCTTATCGGCGGCGGACACAGCCATGCACTGATGCTGCGAAGCTGGGCAATGCGGCCCCTCCCCGGCGTCCGAGTAACTCTCATCAACCCTGAACCGACGGCGGCATATTCGGGAATGCTGCCGGGTTTCGTGGCAGGACACTATGCGCGCGACGAATTGCAGATCGACCTTGTCAGGCTCGCCCGCTTTGCCGGTGCCCGTCTGATCCTCGGTTATGCAAACGGAATCGACCGCGCTGCCCGGCGCATCCATGTGCCGGGGCGTGCGCCGATCGGCTACGACATCGCTTCTATCGACATCGGAATCACATCGGCGATGCCCGACATGCCGGGTTTCGCCGACTACGCGGTCCCGGCGAAACCGCTCGACACCTTCGCGGACCGTTGGGAAACCTTCGCGTCGTCTCGAGCCGCGTCAACCGGCCATACCGCCGTTGCACTGATCGGAGGCGGCGTTGCGGGCGTCGAGCTCGCGCTGGCCATGCGGCACCGGCTGGGTGCGCGCGCCGAGATCACGGTGATCGAGGCCGGACGGGCGCTGTCGTTGCTCGGTGGCGGTGCGCGGCGGGCGCTTTTGTCCCACCTGAAGCGGGCAGGCATCACACTGGTCGAAAATGCCCCCGCCGAGGCGATCGAACCGGACGGGGTGCGCCTTGCCGATGGCCGGAAGATCGCTTCGGACTTTACCTTGGGGGCGGCAGCGGCAAGGGCGCAAGGCTGGCTTTCAGAAACGGGCCTTGCCCTTGAGCGCGGATTCGTCAGGGTCGGGCCGACGCTTCAGAGCGTCACCGATCCCGCGATCTTCGCGACCGGCGACATCGCGCATCTCGACGCCTCTCCCCGCCCAAAGGCCGGCGTCTTCGCCGTGCGGCAGGCTCCGGTCCTTTTGCACAATCTGGAAGTCGCGCTCACCGAAACCGGTCAGATGCGGCGCTATCGCCCGCAACGAGATTACCTGAAGCTCATCTCGACGGGCTTCAAAGGTGCGGTCGCGGACAAGTGGGGCCTTCCGCTGGACGGCGCGTGGCTGTGGCGCTGGAAAGACCGGATCGACCAGAAGTTCATGGACAAGTTCCGTGACCTGCCGCCGATGCCGCGCGAAGACCTTCCCGATAGGATCGCCGCCGGCGTGCGGGCAGAGATGCAGGGCGACAAGCCGCTTTGCGGCGGGTGCGGCGCCAAAGTCGGGCAATCGGACTTGCGCGAAGCGCTGGCAGGGCTCGCCGCACCTTCCCGGCCGGATGTCCTGTCGGGGCCGGGCGACGACGCCGCCATCTTGGCCCATGGCAAGGGCCATCAGGTGATCACCACGGATCACCTGCGCGCCTTCACCGAAGATCCATGGCTTTTCGCCATGATCACCGCGGTGCACGCCATGGGGGATATCTGGTCGATGGGCGCGCGGCCGCAAGCGGTGTTGACCCAAGTCATACTGCCCAGAATGTCACCGAGGCTTCAGTCTCGGACGCTTGCCGAAATCATGGATGCCGCGTCCCGCGTCTTCAATGCCGAGGGTGCCGACATCGTTGGGGGCCACACCAGCGTCGGGGCGGAACTGACACTGGGCTTCACCGTGACTGGCCTTGCGGCGCAGCAGCCGGTCACGCAGTCCGGCGCCCGCCCCGGGGACTGGCTGATCCTGACGAAGCCCATAGGGACCGGCGTGATCCTGGCCGCCGAGATGGCGCGCGCGGCGCCGGGCGGCGTAGTTGCTGCGGCCCTTGCCTCCATGACGCGGCCGCAGGGCGCAGCGGCGCGGATACTCGCGCCCCAGGCGCATGCGATGACGGATGTGACTGGCTTCGGTCTTGCGGGGCACCTGCTGACGATACTCGACGCCGGAGGGGTTGGCGCGCGCCTCTCGCTTCCCCACATTCCCGTCCTTCCCGGGGCCAACGCCCTGTCCGCGGCGGGCCATGGTTCGACACTGCTTCCCGCGAACCGGACGGTGATTGAACGGATGTTCCTGACCGAGGGACCACAGACCGATCTGCTGTTCGATCCGCAGACGGCGGGCGGCCTTCTGGCCGCCGTGCCGCCCGACATCGCACTCGATCTCGTGCGGCGGCTCAAGGACATGGGCGAGACACCTGCCGTTATCGGCGAAGTAACCGAGGGACCGCCCTTCGTGACGGTCGAGGACTGACCGGCCCTACCTCGCAAACGGCGTCGGTATCAGACGGGTGCTCGCGCGAGCATATCGATTTCCGCCTCGATCCGCGCCGCCAGCGTTTCCAGCGCTTCCGGGGCGAGGCTCTCTGCCTCAACCACGCGCTCTGCTTCGGTCGCCACCCGGGCGCGGTGCTTGTCGTAGCGGGGGTCGTAGTGGGCTTCCATAAGCCCATCGGCGAGGCTGAGGAAATCGCCAGCCGCTGCCTGATCCAGCCAGGTCTCAATGCGTTCGGCGGAATGGACCGGGCGAAGCGATGCTACGATACGGATCAGGCGGTCTCGGTCGTGGGTCAGATCCGCATAGGCGCGGGCGAGGTAGTGCGCCCGTTCGGCGCGCGGCGCAGCGATACGGATACGGGGAGCCGAACGCATGGCCGCCCAGAGCTGCTTGGGCACCGAGATATCTCCAACCCGGGAACTTTCGGCCTCCACCACAACCGGGCGTTCGGGATCCAGGCGGGCCAAGGCGAGCGCGAGTTCCGACTCAAAGAATTTCTGTGCGGGCTGGCCGCCCGGTCTGTC
>CBDUOT010000083.1:0-15970 GCA_965368915.1 uncultured Rhodobacterales bacterium
AGGCAGCGGCCATTCCCGAACCCGCGCTGCGCGTCGACCACGACAATCGACAGGTCCTTGGCGACCGAAGGGTTCTGAAAACCGTCGTCCAGAATGATGACCTTCGCGCCCGCCTGATCGGCAGCGCGCGCACCCGCCGCGCGATCCCGAGCGACCCAGACCGGCGTGAATCCAGAGACCAGAAGCGGCTCATCACCGACATCGTCGGGACCATGCGTGCGCGGATCGACACGAAGCGGACCGGTCAGCCGTCCGCCATGGCCGCGACTCAGGACCTGCGCTTCGATCCCGCGTGCCGCCAGTCGTTGTGCAATCGCGATGACCGTCGGCGTCTTGCCGGTGCCGCCCGCGTTGATGTTGCCGACGCAGATCACCGGGACGCTCGGCCTGAACGCGGTGCCTGCGCCTTGCACAAGCCGCCGCGCGGTCGCTGCTGAGTAAGCACGCCCAAGCGGCGAAAGCGCCCGCGCGGCAAGCGCCGGACGATCAGGCGCCGTGTACCAGAACCCCGGTGCCCGCATCAGGCTGCCGCCTTTCCGCCGCCTTCGCGAAGAACGTCCAGGATAACCTCCACCACATGCTCGGCCACTTCGGCCCCGCCGGACGAGATCGCCCAGGCATTGTGCGCCAATGTCGCGGCCTTGTCCGGCGCAATGAGGTCTGCGACCGCATCGGCAAGCTGGCCCGCATTCATGACCTTCCGCGCCGCGACCGCTGCAGAAAGCCGGGCATAGGCGGCGGGATACGGTCCCGGATGCGGCCCGTGAAGGATCGCCGAGCCTAGCGCGGCAGGCTCGAACGGATTGCGTCCCGTCCCCCCTTCGGTCAGCGTTCCGCCCATATAGGTGACGGGCGCAAGGCGATACCAAAGGCCAAGCTCGCTCATACCCTCGACGATATAGGCCTGAACTGCCGGCTCCGGCTCTTCGTCGCGGGTGCGGAAGGCGCAGACCCAGTTGTCTTTGGCGATGCGTTCTGCAAGCGGTCCGATCCGGGCGGGATCAGCCGGCACTAGTATTAGAAGCATCCGGTGCGCGATCCGCATTGCGTTGGCATGCGCTGCCAGCACCGCCTCCTCCTCGGATTCGGGGCAGGCGGCGGCGAGCCAAACGGGCCGTGCGTGCAAAAGCTCTGCGATCGAGGCGCGTTCCGCTTCGTTCGCGGGCAAGGGCTCCGTGGTTTCCTCGATCCGTCCCGCGGCCTCGATCGGGACATCGCGGCCCGCGAGTCGCCTCAGACGCATCGCGCTTTCGGCGTCCCGCGCAAGGATGCGGCGGAAACGGCCGAGAAGCGATCCCGCCATACCGCGCCGCCAGCGCCAGGCGGCCGCTGTTGCGGCGGTCATCTGAAAATCCGCAAGCATCAGCGGAACCGAACGGTCGTGGCACTCCACGATCAGGGCGGGCGGCAGGCTTTCCCCCGCGAGGATCAGCAGGTCCGGCCGCCAGTGATCAAGGAACGGCCGAATGCAGGCAAGTCGGTCCGGCGGCAGAACGTCGGCAAGCGTCCCTTCCGGAAAGTTGCCAACATCCGGCGCCTTATCCTCTGCGGTGACAAGCAGGCTCAGCGCCGGGTTCTCGCGCACCAAACGCCCGGCCAATTGCACGAGGCTCGCCAACGCGCTGTCCGCGCCGGCGTGAAGCCAGACGATCTGGCGCTGGGGCCGGCGCGGCCGGGCGACTTCGGGGCCCGGCCCGCCGCGCGCCGCCGATGCCATGTAAAGCGCGAGAGAGAGTGATCGTCCCATCGCGCTGCGCTCTCAGAGACCGAGTTCCTCGGTCGGACTTGCCTCGGCGTCCTCGTCTCTCAGACGGTGCAGATGCGCGATGAAGTAGCGGGTGTGAGCGTCGTCCACCGTGCGCTGTGCTTCGGCCTTCCATGCATTGTAGGCGGACGCGTAGTCCGGATAGATGCCGACGACATGGATCTCAGCCGGGTTCACGAAGGTGGTCGTCTGAGGGTCCACGAGCTCGCCTCCGAAGACGAGGTGCAGGCGCTGGGTCATTGATCTCTCCGGGAATGGTCGTTTGTTCGCGCGCCACCCTATGCCAAGGGGCGGTGGGTCTCAAGCGGGCGCTAGCTCGCCAAGCCTGTTCTCAGGCTTTGCCAAAGCGCTTCGGGCGCTGCGATGACGCCCGCAGCCCTCGGATCGGCGGCGTTATAGCGGATTGTCCCGCCCAGCCGGTCGGTCACGGTCGCCCCAGCACGGCGCGCGATCAGATCGCCAGCCGCGATGTCCCACTCCCAGGTCGGTCTGAGCGTCAGCATTGCGTCATAGCGCCCCTCGGCCACAAGGCAGAGCCGCCACGCAAGCGAAGACCTGAATTTGCG
The DNA here is from genome assembly GCA_965368915.1 of uncultured Rhodobacterales bacterium. GTDB lineage: Bacteria > Pseudomonadota > Alphaproteobacteria > Rhodobacterales > Rhodobacteraceae > Albidovulum. Next base: position 2,332 of record CBDUOT010000083.1, read on the forward strand.
TGCGAAGGGCGGCGGAATCCCGTCGCGCCAATATTCCGGCGCGAGGTTCGGCTTGGCCGTCAAGAGAGTCGCACCATCCGCGTCGCGTCTGCCGGAGGCGCGGATCGGTTCCCCGTTCAGCGTGGCAGGCCCGTCTATCGAGGCGGCGTAAAGCGCGTCCTTCATCGGCAGGTAGACCGCGGCCGCCGTGACGACCCCGCCCTCGGCCACTGCCAACGAATGGGCAAAGCTGGTGTCGCCTTCGATGAAGGCGCGGGTGCCGTCGATCGGATCGACGATGAATGTCCGCGAACTTCCAAGCCGGGCTGCATCGTCGGGCGTCTCTTCGCTCAGCCAGCCGTAGTCGGGTCGTGCCACCGAAAGCTCGGCATGCAGCATCTCGTTGACGGCAAGATCCGCCTCGGTCACCGGCCCCGCATCGCCGGGCTTGTGCCAAATGCCTGGATCGCGGCGGAAGTATCCGCGCGCGATCCGTCCGGCTTCGCGCGCGGCGTCGATCAGAAGATCGAGATCACTCGCCGGCAAGTGTCAGCCCTTCGACAAGAAGCGACGGCACTACGTAGCTAAGGTGCGCCCGCGCGTCGTTCGCGGGCGTGATCCGCATGAGCATGTCGCGCAGGTTGCCCGCGATCGTGCATTCGTTCACAGGATAGGCAAGCTCGCCGTTTTCCACCCAATAGCCAGACGCGCCGCGGGAATAATCGCCGGTCGTGGGATTGATCGACGCCCCGATCATCGAGGTTACCAGAAGCCCGGTGCCCATTTCTGACAGCAGCAGTTCGCGGGTCTTGTCGCCTTGAGTCAGCGCGATATTCGACACGCTGGGCGAAGGCGGCGAAGACGTGCCCCGGAACGCTGAAGCGGTCGAACGCTGGCCAAGTCGGCGCGCGGTTCCAAGGTCAAGCGTCCAGCCCATCAGCACACCGTCGCGCACGATGTCGCGCGGCTCTGTCGGCAGCCCCTCGGCGTCGAAAGGACGAGAGCCTGAAATGCGCGGACGATGCGGGTTTTCGAAGATCGACAGTCCCTTGGGTAGCACCTGCTCACCCATCGCATCGCGCAACCAGGAAGCGCCGCGCACGATGGCTGAGCCGTTGCTCGCCGCCAGCAGGTGGCCGATCAGGCCGGACGCGATGCGTTCATCGAACATCACCGGGAACGCACCGGTTTTTGGCTTGCGCGCGCCGGATCGCGCCACGGCGCGTTCGCCGGCAAGCTGTCCAATCTCTTCGGGGGAGGGCAGATCGGACTGGTATGTGCGGGACTCTGCCGCCCAGTCGCGGTCCATCTTCAGCCCTTCGCCCGTGATCGCGACGGCGGAGGTCGAACGTGAGGTCCGCTCGTATCCACCCGCAAAGCCGTTCGTTGCGGCGAGGTGGATGCGGCGGCGGGAATAGCTGGCCGATGCCTGATCGCACTGGCTGACGCCATGGACGGCAAGTGCTGCGGCTTCGGCGCGACGGGCGTCGTCCTCCAGCTCTGCCGCCGCCGGTTCGGCCGCTGGGTCGGCGAGTTCGAGATGCGACAGGTCCCACGCCTTCGCAAGCTGATTTGGCTGGGCGAGACCGACGCTCGAATCCTCCGGCGCCTCACGGCCCATCGCAACGGCGCGTTCGGCCATTTCCGTGATCGTGCGGTCCGAAATGTCAGAGGCAGAGACGCAGGCCTGCTGCTTGCCGATCAGCACGCGCAAACCGATCTCGATGCCTTCGGCCCTTTCGGCCTGTTCCAGCTTGCCGCCCCGGACATCGGCCGACACGGCGGTCCCGTCCACGGCGATGGCGTCCGCAGCGTCGGCGCCAGCCTTCTTTGCGGCGGAAAGGAGCGCCTCGGTCAACTGGGCGAGCCGGTTGGTCATTGCGTGATCCTGCGTTTGATGCGTTTCCTAGCACCTAGTCCGGGCGGTGGTCGCGCGCAAGGCCTCGACCTTCGCTGCTCCGCCCGCTTGCCTAAAATAGGAAAGGCCGCCAGCGTTACCGCAGGCGGCCCGTTTCGGCTAATGCCGCCTTACTGAATCCGCTGTCCGTTGGCGTAAACGCCGCCGTCCTCCTTGAACTCGATCTTGGAAGTCAGCGCGTCGTCTCCCGTAGGCACCGCGAAAAGGCCCATCATCATCTTCGCACCTGCCGCCTGATCGGATGGGACGAAACCCATCGCGACGAGCTTGTCGATCAGGGCATTTGCCCCGACCAGTTGCAGATCCACCGCGCCGATAGGCTTCGGCATCGGCGTCGAGTTGTCGAAGGTCATTGCGCCCTTGCCGGTCAGTTCCGCGCCCGCGATCGAAAGCTTAAGTTCGTTGACGTCCAGCTTCTCAAGCTCGCCCGGGGGTTGGTTTGTAAGCGACGCCGCTTCCGAGGGATCGAAGATGTTCATCATCATCTTCGCCGCGCCGGTCACATCGACGATCAGCGTCGCGGGGTCGCGCGGAAGCTGGCCGGTGGGGTCGAAGATGCCCCAGATGCTGTCGGAAACGCCGAGATCGACGAACTTCAGGAGAAGCCCGAAAGGCTGCGCTTCGTCCCCCTTCGAAACCGGAAGGCTAAGTTTGAACGCGGTTTCTGCAACCGAGACATCGATCGGAACGGGGAATGACGAGGCCTGCATCGAGATGTTCGAGTTTCGGCCTTCTCCGCCATAGGACAGGCCCGATTTCGACATGTCGAAATGCAGCTTTCCGCCGCCGCCGGTGGATTGCGCGCTGAAGGTTTCTTCCTTTTCCGTGAAATCCATCACGTAGCCGCCGCCCGAATAGGTGAACTCGCCCTTCACGTCCATTCCGGCCTGAAGTGCGGCGTTCATGTCGGTCATATCCACACCTTCCGGGATCACCGCGAAGGACGTGCCCGACAGACCCGTCAGAGAGCCGCTGGCGTTAAAGGCTCCGTTGCCCTCGGGATCGGTGGCCGCGACCTCGAAGTCGACCTTGTCCGAGGACATGTCGGACGTCACTTCACGTGCCGCGCCCGACAGCATCTTGTAGGTGCCGCTATTGCCCGAAAGCGTCGCATTAAGTTTCAGGGGCACGTCGGCGCTGTCTACCTTCATGCCGTCGATGACGATGGCCATCTTGGGGGCGGTGAAGTCATAGGTCGTGTCGGTCGGCGTTCCCGATACGATCATGGACAGTTCCGAATGGGAGAACTTCATGCCCATGTCGACGGTTTCACCGGTTTCCGGCTTGGTCAGGATCTGGACCGGGATCTCTTCCGACATCGTCACTTCTACGCGGCCATCGCCCAATTCGCGCAGGCGGACTTCGGCGATCGTGGCCGAGAATGTGCCTTCCGGCGTCTCCGAGGCGAAGACGGCGTCGGTGATGACAAGCGTGTCGCCCGTCATCTGCATCGACCCGGTTTCCACCTTCTGACCCAGATCCTTGTAATAGTCGGACATGCCCTGCCACACTTCGTTGGCCGTAACGTCCGCCTGAATTGCGGTGGTGCTTAGAAGGAGGGCTGTCAGCGCGCCGGCGACGGTCCCTTTCCATTGTTTCATGATCAAGCCTGTCTCATTTCAAAATTCGCGAACAGCATCCGCGCGGTGTCGGGGATGGTCAAGGGCGGACGGGGATGGAATTCCTCCATCCGCGCCTGTTACATCTGAGCAATCGGGCGAAACGATGACCTGCGACAGGGGGCGGCGATGATCCGGGTTGAAAAGGATGCGGGGATTTGGCGCGTGGTGATCGCACGCCCGGGCAAGGCGAATTCGCTTACCGCCGCGATGCTTTCAGATATTGCCGGGGCGGCCGAGGCGGCGGCAACCGCCGATGTTCGCGCCTTTGTCCTGACCGCCGAGGGCAGCGTATTCTCGGCCGGCGCCGATCTCGAAGAAGTGAAGTCGGGTCTTGCCACCGATCCGGTCTGGGAACGCGCATCCGGCGCGATCGCCGCTTTGCCCTGCCTGACCGTTGCCGGGTTGAACGGCACACTTGCGGGCGGGGCTTTCGGCGTGGCGCTTGCCTGCGATGTCCGTGTCGCGGTGTCCGGGGCAGAGTTCTTCTATCCTGTCATGAAGCGAGGCTACCTTCCCCAACCTTCCGATCCGCTACGGCTCGAAGCCTTGGTCGGCCCGTCGCGAGCGCGAATGATCCTGCTGGCCGGCGCCCGGATCGGCGCGGAAGAGGCGCTCGCATGGGGCCTCGTGGACCGTGTAGTTGCGCCCGACGCACTCGCAGAGGTGGTTGAGACCCTGACCGCCGACGCGTTGGGTGCCGGAAACTCCCATGTCAGGGCAATGAAAGGCTTGCTGCGCCCGCCCGCCAAGGCCTAGCGAAAGCCGGATGGGCATCGGCCGCCTAGGTTCGCGATCGCCTGCGCGGGCCCGGCATGCGTGACCTGAAGCCGGGTGGGCGTCGCGCGATCCAGGCGACGAACCGGGCGATCCGTGGGTGCAAGCGAAGCGCCTCGATCGTTGCATAATCACGCGCGATTTCGGTTTCACTCAGCGTGGCGTGGATTTCTGCGTGACAGATCTGGTGCAGCAGTACCGTCTCGCCACCCTTTCCGCCGCGCAGCCGCGGGATGAGGTGATGGCGGCTCTGCGGCACGCCTGCCGGAATGGGCCGGTCGCAGAGCGGACAGATCGGATCACCGTATTGATTTCGTTCGGACACTTGAGTCAGACCCGGTTTCTTGTCACAGGTTGGACGGGCAACCCAAGAGGCGCAAGAGCATGGAAGGTCAGCCGGAGTTCATTACAACGGCGCTCGCGTATATCGACCAGGGCAAGGCGCTGGCGCTCGACTGGGCCAAAAGCCCGGCAGCGTGGTCGCAATTCGCGATCCTCATGGTGTCGTGGCTGCTCGCGGTTGTGATTGCGCGCAAGCTCGGACGACGGATCGAGGCGTTCATCGCCCCGCCCAAAGACGCGCGCGGAATCTTCGCGATCCTGCGCCGCTTCGTTCTTCGCTTTCTGCCGCTTCTTCTGCCGCTTTTGGCCTACGGCCTGACGGCGGTCGGCGAAAGTGTCACCCGGTCGGTCTTCGGCTCGGGGGCGGTCATCGCCTTTGGCAAGAGGGTGTTCCTGTTTATCGCCGCGCGGGTGTTCGTGCGGCAGGTGATCACCGATCCCTTCCTCAAACTTCTCGGGCGCTATGTCCTGATACCCGTCGCTGCGCTCTATGTGCTGGACCTGACGGACGAGGCGGCAGCGTGGCTTGAGAGCCTGACGGTCCAGCTTGGCAACATCTCCTTCTCGATGATGGCGCTGATCCGTGGCGCGATCGCGGGCAGCCTTCTGTTCTGGCTCGGGTCGTGGTCGAACCAGCGCAGTGCGAGCTACATCAAGTCGCAAGAAGAACTCAGGCCGGCCACGCGTGAGCTCGCGGCCAAGGCGGCGGAACTTGCGATTTTCGGCCTCGCCTTTCTTCTTCTGCTCAACATCATGGGGATCGACCTGACGACGGTTGCGGTGCTTGGCGGTGCGCTGGGCGTGGGCATCGGGCTCGGCCTCCAGCAGATCGCGGCGAACTTCATCTCGGGCATCATCCTTCTGATCGAGGGGCAGACCACCGTCGGCGACTATGTCGAGCTTGACGGAGGAGAGGCGGGAACCATCGTCAAGATGACCGCGCGGGCCTGCATCCTCGAGACGTTCGATGGAAAGTGGATCGTCGTGCCGAACGAACACTTCATCACGACGCGCGTGGTCAACTACTCTGACCAGGGAAGTGCGAACCGCTACGAGGTCGAGTTTTCGGTCAGCTACGCTACCGACATCAACACGGTGCCCGACATCGTCAACACGGCCGTCGGCGCGCTGCCCTTCGTTCTGGACAAGCCCGAGGGCCCGGACTGCGAGCTTAAGGGCTTCGGCGAGTCGGGCGTTGATTTCTGCCTCGAATACTGGGTCAACGGTATCGACGATGGACGCAACAAATACGCGAGCCACGTTCTTTTCGCCGTCTGGAACGCGCTGAAGGACGCCGGGATCGAGATTCCCTATCCGCACCGCGTCGTCGAATTCAAAGGCAAGCTGCCGTCGTGACTGACGCTCTGGTGATCGGCGCGGGGCCTGCGGGCCTGATGGCCGCCGAAATGCTCGCCGGGGCGGGGCGGGGCGTGATCCTGTGTGACGCGAAGCCGTCGCCCGCGCGCAAATTTCTCATGGCCGGCAAGTCGGGTCTGAACCTCACCAAGGACGAACCCTTCGACAGCTTCATGGTGCATTACGACGCGGGCTGGCTTGAGCCGATCCTGCGCGCCTTTGGCCCCGAAGACGTCTGCGCATGGGCGCGCAGTCTTGGCGTCGAGCTCTTTACCGGCTCATCGGGCCGCGTGTTCCCCGTGGAAATGAAAGCCTCGCCGCTTCTTCGCGCATGGCTCGCGCGTCTCGGGCGGGCGGGGGTAGACCTGAGGACCCGCTGGCGCTGGGCGGGCTTCGCCGACGGCGGGTTCATCTTCGAAACCCCTGACGGCAACCAGACCCTCCGCCCCGCCGTCACCATTTTGGCGCTTGGCGGAGCGAGTTGGGCGCGGCTCGGTTCGGATGCGGCCTGGGTGCCGTGGCTGGCCGACAAGGGCGTCGCAATCGCACCGTTCCGACCCGCGAACATGGGGCTCCGGGTAGACTGGTCCCCGCACATGACCCGTCATTTCGGCCAGCCGGTGAAGGGCGCGGCGCTTCATGCCGGAGAGCTATCCGACCGCGGTGAGTTCGTGCTTTCTGCCAAGGGAATCGAGGGCGGCGGGGTCTACGCAGTTTCGCGTGCGGTTCGGGACGGGGCAGACCTGACGCTCGATCTGTTGCCGGACCGCGATGCGGACTGGATATCCGAGCGTCTCGCCCCGGGGCCGGGCAAAGCGACGGTCGCGAACTGGCTTCGCAAGGCGCTGGGGCTCGACCCCGTGAAACTCGCGCTGCTGCAGGAATGGGGCAGGCCCTTGCCGAAGGGCGCTCCGCTCGCCCGCCTTATCAAGAACCTTCCCGTGCGCCACGCCGGCCCCCGACCTCTGGACGAGGCAATTTCCTCGGCGGGCGGCGTACGGCGGGATGCGCTGAGCGATTCCTTGGAACTGAAAGCCCTGCCGAACGTTTTTGTCTGTGGCGAAATGCTGGACTGGGAAGCGCCGACTGGCGGCTATCTTCTGACGGCATGCTTCGCAACCGGCCGATGGGCGGGCAAGGCGGCGGCGGAACGGCGCTGATCCCGGTCCGCCCGCTTTGAACGACCGACCAGCGTCCAAATCGCATGGTAAGGTCTGCATACAGGAGGACGTTATGAGAAAGCTGCTTATTCTACCCATATTGCCCCTCGCGCTCGCTGCCTGCCAGACGCAGGAACAACGATCCGCCGGGACAGGTGCTCTTGCGGGTGCTGCAATCGGTGCTGCGGTTTCGGATGATGGCGACCGGGTCGAAGGCGCGCTGATGGGTGGCGCTGCAGGTGCAATCGTGGGCGGGCTTATCGGTCAGTCCCAGAAGCCCGGCGACTGCGTCTATCAGGACCGCTACGGCAACCGTTACGTGGCCGCCTGCCCGACGAATTGACGCAGGGCGCTCAAAGCGCCATAGCGCGCTTGTAGGCTGGCCGCTGGCGCATCTGGTCGAGATATGCGCTCAGGCGATGTTCGACGATCGGGAATTTCGCGCCAAGCGCCCAGTTGCCGCAATGGGTGAGGATGATGTCGGGAACCGTCATCACCTCGCCCATAAGGAACGGCCCTTCGCCCATTCGGTTAACGAGGGTCTTTTGGCTCCGTTCGAATTCCCAGCGCAGGGTGTTCTTGATGGCCGCGTGACGCAGTTCCTCCGGCAAGACGAAGCTGTGCCGCGCCGCCATCCAGAGCGCGGCATCGAACTCATCGAGCAGGAATTGCGTCAGACTGTCCTGGCGCGCGCGGTCGAGCGTGCCTGCGGGATGCGTCAATTTCCCGTGCTTGTCGGCAAGATACTGGATGATCGCCGTCGAATCCGTGATCGGCGTCCCGTCCTCGATCAGGACGGGAACTTTGCCAGCCGGATTAAATGCGGTGACCCCCTCTGAGCGCGGCGGGGCGGCGACATGGTCATAGGTTTGCTCAAGTTCCTCGAGCATCCAGATGACCCGCGCCGCACGACTCTTGACGGTTCCGATGACGGTATACATGCGGCCTCACTTCTCAGACTGACCGGTATGGAGCCATGCCGACGCGGAAGGATCAAGGGGCGCAGCTCGGCAAGTTGATACCTTCAGCGGCGGTTCAGCATCGCAAGGCGGATCATCGCACGTTCCATCACTGCCATCGCGGGTGCGCGCGACGACGACCGAAGCGTCAGGTCGGTGTCGGTCAAAAGCCCGATCGCCTTTTCAAGATTGTGCATACCCCACGACTGGGCCTGTCTCAGCATCCGCTCGCGGCGCGGTCCGAAGATCGGCGGCCGCATGCGCGCGATGCCCTCGGCCGCGCCCCCCGGTGAAGACGCCGCGACGTGAAGCGCGCGAAAGTGGCGCATTGCCGCGATCGACAGACCGACCGGCGTCACGCCTTGTCCTTCAAGCCGACGCATGAGCGGGCCGACATCCGATGCCCGCGCCTCGGCCACCGCGTGCAGCACGTCATCCAGTTCCGCCTCGATGGTCGCGGGCGCGCAGGCGTCCACGTCCTCCGACGACAGGGGCGTGTCGTCGCCGAACTTGTAAAGCGCGATCTTTTCCAGCGTCTGGCGGAAGTCGCCTGGATCAAGATCGCGGGCGAGCGTGTGAAGGTCGGTCATCGCCTCGCGGCTGATCTCCTTTAGGCCGGACCGGGTCAGTTCTGCCTCGATCTCCTCGCGCGATGGCGGGTCGTCGTAGATGCCGACGGAATAGGCATTGCCATGGCTCTCGAATGCCTTCCGCAGCGCGGATGACTTGTTGAGGCTGCCCGCTGTAACGATCAGCATCGCGTCACCAGTCTGCCAATCCGCCAGCGCATCTTTCAGGACCGGGGCAAGCGCATCGGTCGCGTCCTCGACGAAAGCCGCGCGCGGGCCGGGGAAGAACCCCTGCGCCCGCATCGCGTCAGCGACGAGGGCAGGGTCCTTGCGAAGGTCCGCGCCGGGGATGCGCGCCAGCCGCATCTCCTCTTCGCCGCTCGGGCCGATCAGCGCGGCGATCACCTCCTGCCGTTTCAGTGCAACCCGCATCGCGTCGGCGCCGAAGATCAGAAGACCGGCGCGATCCGGCTCGGGTCGGGCGAAGAACCGGTTGGCGGCTGCCCCCGACAGCTTCATTGCCTGTTCCACTCGCCCGATGTGGCGACCAGTTCTGTGACGATCTTGTCGGCCAGAAGCCGCATAAGCCGAGTGCGGGCGTCAGCCTCGCCCGCAGCAGTAGCGACGGAGGTGCCGACCGCCGAATAGGACGTGAAGGACGATACGTCGCCCGCGCTCAACGCGGTCTCGGTGGCGCTGTCGTGCAACTGGTAGGTCACGGTGCCCAGCAGTTGGTAGCGCGATATTACGCTTTCGGGCGTGATCGCTTGGGTCTTCACTTCTGTGTCGACCTTATACGATAGCCGGAACCGCGGGCTGGCTGGCCGGCCCAACCGTTCTTCGAGCCGTTCCACGAGATCGAAATCGTCCTTGTCGGAGGGGTCGTCTACCGTCACCCGGTCAAGCAGGTCGAAGGCGGGGCCGCCCGGCGCATAGGCAGGCTCGAACCCGCAGGCAACAAGCGGCAGTGCCGCGAGGCCGGTCAGGAATTTGCGGCGATCAGACGACGACATTGACGATGCGACCCGGCACGACGATCAGCTTTTTGGGGGCGCTGCCATTCAGCGCCCGGATCACAGCTTCCTCGGCCAGGACGAGTTTTTCAACCTCGGCGACGTCCATGTCCTTCGGTACGCTGATCTCCGCCCGCCGCTTGCCGTTGATCTGGATCGGCAGCGTCACGCTGTCTTCCGTCAGCATCGCAGGATCTGCCTTGGGCCACGGCGCTTGCGCCACAAGCCCTACGCCGCCGAGCATCTCCCAGATGTCTTCGGCCAGATGCGGCACCATGGGCGACATGAGCTGCGCGAGCGTCCGCATCGCGGTGCGCTTCGCCTCGGCCGAGGCGTCGGATTTCGAGAACGTGTTGGTGAACTCGTAGAGTTTTGCGACGGCCTTGTTGAAGGCAAACCCTTCGATCCCCGCAGTCACATCGGCAATCGTGCGGTGCATGGCTTTCAGAAGCGCCTCGTCCTGCGCAGTATCCGTTCCGCCGCGCACATCGATCTCTGCCGCCAGCCGCCAGACCCGGGCCAGGTGCTTTTGCGTGGCATCCGCCCCGGCGGCGGTCCACTCGACGTCCCGCTCCGGAGGGCTGTCGGACATGACGAACCAGCGTGCCGTGTCGGCGCCGTAGGCCTTGATGATGTTGACCGGGTCGACGACGTTCTTCTTCGACTTCGACATCTTGGCCGACGGGATGACCTGCACCGGCTGTCCAGTGGCGCCCAAGCGGGCACCGGATTCCGTCCACTCGATATCCTCGGGCAGGTGGTAGACCGGACGATCCTTTTCGTCGCGAGTGACATAGATCTCATGCGTGACCATGCCCTGCGTGAAAAGCGCGTTGAACGGCTCAACCGCCTTTTCGGGCAGGTGACCGCAAAGGTGCATCGCGCGGGCGAAGAAACGGGAATAAAGCAGGTGAAGGATCGCGTGCTCGACCCCGCCGATATACTGGTCGACATTCATCCAGTAATCGGCCTCGGTCAGATCGGTCGGCGTCTTGGCGTGCGGCGCCGTGAAGCGCGCGAAATACCAGGACGAATCGACGAACGTGTCCATCGTGTCCGTTTCGCGCCGGGCAGGCGCGCCGCAGGTCGGGCAGGCGCAGTCGCGCCACGTCGGGTGCCGGTCGAGCGGGTTGCCGGGCTGATCGAAGCTGACATCCATCGGCAATTCGATCGGCAGGTTTTCCTTCTTTTCGGGCACCACGCCACAGGCATCGCAGTGCACCACGGGAATCGGGCAGCCCCAGAAGCGCTGGCGTGACAGGCCCCAGTCGCGCAGGCGGTATTTTGTGACGCCTCGCCCGACGCCATTCTGCTCGCAGAAATCGACAGCCGCATCGATACCTTCATTGCCGGTTTGCAGCTCTGCGCCCGCGAATCCCTTGATGTAACGCACGATCTCGGTTTTCGGCGGAACGTAGGCGTCGCCGCCGTTTTCGGGCGCGGCAAAGCCGTCTGATGGCTCGACCGGTTCGTAGGTCGAGATCACGCCAAGGTCGTACTTGCGGGCGAATTCCAGGTCGCGCTGGTCGTGGGCGGGGCAGCCGAAAATCGCGCCGGTCCCGTAATCCATCAGGATGAAGTTGGCGATGTAGACAGGCAATTCCAAAGCGTCATCAAAGGGATGCCGAACGCGCAGGCCGGTGTCGTAGCCCAGCTTGGGCGCGGTTTCGATGGCTTCTTCGGTGGTGCCGCCCTTGCGGGCCTCTGTGTTGAAAGCCGCCACCTTGTCGTCGTCGCGTTCCAATTGTTTGGCCAGCGGATGATCCGGAGAGATGCCGACGAAGGACGCCCCCATCAGGGTGTCGGGGCGGGTTGTATAGACCTCGATCCGGTCGTGGCCGTCGGGACCATCCACCAGACCAAAGGAAAACTGCAGCCCGCGCGATTTGCCGATCCAGTTGCGCTGCATCAGCTTGACCTTGTCAGGCCAGTTGTCGAGATCGTCGATGGCGTTCAGCAACTCCTCGGAGAAGTCGCTGATCTTGAAGAACCATTGCGTCAGCTCGCGCCGTTCCACCGGCGCGCCGGAACGCCAGCCTTTGCCATCCTCGACCTGTTCGTTGGCCAGAACGGTCATATCGACCGGGTCCCAGTTCACCACCGCGTTCTTGCGGTAGACCAGGCCCTTTTCCATGAAGTCGATGAACATGCTCTGCTGCAGGCCGTAATAGTCGGGCTTGCAGGTCGCGATCTCGCGGCTCCAGTCAAGCGAGAAGCCCAACGGCTTCATCTGGGCCTTCATGTCCTCGATGTTCTGGAAGGTCCAGGTGGCAGGGTGGATGCCGCGTTCCATCGCGGCGTTTTCCGCCGCCAGACCGAAGGCGTCCCAGCCCATCGGATGCAGCACGGAAAATCCGCAGGACGTTTTATAGCGCGCGACGACGTCACCCATCGTGTAGTTGCGCACATGGCCGATATGGATGCGCCCCGATGGGTATGGGAACATCTCCAGCACATAATATTTCTGCCGTGAAGGATCGCGTTTGGCCTGGAAGATTCCAGCCTTCTCCCAGGCTTCCTGCCATTTCGGCTCGATGACGGCGGGATCGTAACGCGACATGATCTATCCTCAGGGCTTCTTCCGCGTGGTTATACAAGCGCGGCGACCAAGGTCCAGAGGTTACCTCTGCCCGTCATGGCCGTCGTGGAGCAACCGTTAGAGAGTCCGGCGGTCAGAGCTTGCTGTCGCGGATCCGAAGCTGGCGCGCGCGGGTCAGGATCGCATCCTCGACCGCGCGCTGCGTGGCGGCGTCGACCGGGCCGCCCCGCGAGGCGAGAGCCACCTTCAAGGACCGCGCGTCGAGCGCCGGGTCCTGCACGTAGATCGTAGCGCGATAGGCGCGTCCGCCGCCCGGAGGCGTGCCATAGCCGGTGACAATGACACCGGAGAACGGGTCGACCGACTGCACCGGGAGGAAGTCCAGCACCTCAAGAGAGGCCTGCCAGAGGTACTTGTTGACCTCGACCGTGTTGTTCGGATCGGTGCTGTTTGTGAACAGATCCCAGACCGTGGACCGTTTCCTTTGAGGGGATACGCGTTCAAGGTTCGCGCGCTGCTGATCGGCGCGCGTGCGGGCCTCGACCGTTGCCACGTCCGTCGCAGGCGCCTTGTTACGGCGAAACAGGCCGCTGTCGCCGGAGCCAATTCCGCTGCAGGCGCCAAGACTGGCCACGAGGCCAGTGAGAATCGCCCCGCGCATGATAATACGGACCTGCATGACCCACCCCGCGACAGTGATTTTATGCTGTCTAGCCGAGCCTTTCCGCCCGAACAAGGCTTTTCCGGTCAGGGGTTTCGCCGCTATTCGCCGGGAGTGTGGCCAGACTGTGGCAAGACTGCACCATCACGACCCAGTCTTCCCCGCCCCCCGGTCGTTTCCATTGCATCTCCTGATCCAAGTGCGGAAATAGACGCATACCCAATTCGGAGTTCCCTGAGTTGGGCCCACCTTGAGATCAACGAGGGAATACGAAATGAAAAAGATCCTTCTCGCTTCCACGGCTCTCGTCGGCTTCGCCGGCGCTGCAGCTGCGGAAATTTCGCTGTCCGGTTACGCAGAAATCGGTATCAGCGGTGGCAGCGGCCCGGCCGGTGCTGTTGACTACACGACCCAGTTCCACAACGACTGGCAAGTGAACTTCAACTTCTCGGGCTCGACCGATTCCGGTCTCGAGTTCGGTGGTAAGGTTCAGATCGAAGAGAGCAACTCGCCCTCGTCGATCAACGGCCCGCTCACGTCCGACGACGAAGCCTTCTGGGTTTCGGGCGCGTTCGGCAAAGTGACGCTCGGTGAAACCGACGGCGCGTTCGACTGGGCCCTGTCGGAAATCTACACCGGCACCTCGCTGACCGACGACCACTCCACCCACGCTGGTGCGTACTGGTTCACCGGTCTCGACGGCGCGTACGACAACCAGATCATGCGCTACGAGTACTCGTTCGGTGA
>CBDUOT010000084.1:0-15802 GCA_965368915.1 uncultured Rhodobacterales bacterium
TGCGTCGAGGCGCTGGTCAGCCCCGAAGGCGGCGATTTCTCGATCAAGCTGGAAGAGCAGGTTCTGATCACCGAAACGGGCTACGAGAATCTCACGACCTACCCATTTGACGAACGGCTGATGGGGCTGGCCTGAGCCAGCCCCGCCACCGGCGCCTCAGGGCGTCCAGTGCGACCGTCTGACATTGCCGTGCCAGTCCTCGACAGCCGCCGCATCTGCGGCGCGGTCGGTCTGTGGCGGCACGTCAGAGCCCGAAGCGAACAGCGCGAACGCTCCAAGCAGCGACAAGACGATCCCACCCACAAGCGCATCGTTCCGACGGGGCGATACGGCCGGGCGGTGTTCCGGGCAATCTGTGCAGGTCATCGGCTTTCTCCCGCATGACAGTTTCGACGCGTCCAAGATACGAAAGCCGCCGGCATCATTAAAACGAATGTATTTGATTCCAAAGATCACGCCGCGTGATGCATTTGAAGCGGCGCGGTCCATGACATTCGCTCACCTGTCCGTGACGCCCTGCCCTCCTCCCTTGCCGCGCTGACGCTTCGTGCCCAGTGTTGCGTCGTCAGCGAATTGAGGAGACGGACATGGCGACCGAGCGGATCACCTTCCCCGGACATTCAGGTGCCGAACTTGCGGCGCGGCTCGACCTGCCCGAGGGCGAACACCTCGCCACCGCGCTCTTTGCGCATTGCTTTACATGCGGCAAGGACGTCGTCGCCGCGCGCCGGATCGCGGGCGCACTTGCAGCAATGGGCATCGCCGTCCTCCGGTTCGACTTCACCGGGCTCGGCCAGTCCGAAGGCGACTTCGCGGAAACCGGCTTTCTCTCGAATGTCTCCGATCTGGAGGCCGCGGCGACCTACCTCTCTGATCGGGGCATGCCCCCCGGCCTCTTGATCGGCCACTCTCTCGGTGGCGCCGCCGTCCTCAAGGCCGCTGGCCAGATCGCATCCGCCCGTGCCATCGTCACGATCGGCGCGCCCTACGATCCCGGCCACGTCACGCACAACTTCGCGGGCGCGCTGGACAAGATCGAAGCCGATGGCACGGCCGAGGTCGACCTTGGCGGCCGCCCGATCCGCATCGGCCGGACACTCGTACAAGAGGTCGCGGCCGAGGAACTGTCCGGCCCCATCGCCAACCTCAAGCGCGCGCTTCTGATCCTCCACGCCCCGCGAGATGCGATCGTGGGTATCGAGAATGCGGGTCAGATCTTCACGGCGGCCAAACATCCCAAAAGTTTCATCACTCTCGACGACTCGGACCACCTGATTTCCAACCCCGCCGACGCCGACTATGCCGCAGAGGTGATCGCCGCCTGGTCGGCGCGCTATCTCGACCTGAAGGCCCCGGAACCCCCGATAGGCGCGCCCGAAGGCATCGTGCGCGTCTCCGAGGCCGATCCCGACGGCTTTCTGCAGAACATAAATCACGGCCCCAACCACCACACGCTCGCGGATGAACCCAAGGCCTTCGGCGGCACCGATCGCGGCATGTCGCCCTACGGCTTGCTTGCCGCCGGTCTCGGCGCCTGCACCTCGATGACGATCCGCATGTATGCGCGGCGCAAGAAATGGCCGCTCACCCATGTTCGTGTCGATGTGAGCCACGACAAGGTCCACGCCCAGGATTGCGAGGATTGCGAAAAGGGCGCGAAGATCGACGTTTTCAAACGTGAGATCACGCTGGAAGGCGATCTCGACGCCGATCAGCGTACACGGCTTCTTGAAATCGCGGACAAGTGCCCGGTCCACCGGACGCTCGAAAGTGCGTCTCATATCGAAACACACCTTGTCGACTGAGTCGCCGGGGCGCCGGCGCCCCGGCTACCTTTAGGATATGTGCTTCGGCGCAAATACAATCTGCGCGAATAATGGACCGCGAAAAACCGGTGGTCCGAGTGGTTTCACCCACACATAAAGAACTCTCAGAAGCAGAAGCGGTGCTACGATTTGTGCTGCCGCGCGTAACTTCCGGCGCGGTTCAAGCATGAGGCATCACATGAGACTGTTGCATGCAATCGCCGCTTTGTGCGCGGCGAGCGCCGCAACCGCCGAGCCTTCGGTGGAACGCGGCAGTTATCTCGTGACGGGACCGGCCGGCTGTGGCAACTGCCACAGCCCGATGGGTCCCGATGGCTTTATCGAAGGTATGGAGCTCGGCGGCCGGTTGGTTCTGGACGTGCCGGAATTCACGGCCTACGCCCCGAACATCACGCCTGCCGGGCGTATCGCGAAGTGGACGGACGAAGACGTCGTCCGCGTCATCCGCGAAGGGATTCGCCCCGACGGATCGCTGGTTGGACCGCCCATGCCCTTCGCGATGTATCGCGGGCTCAGCGATGACGACGTGCTGTCGATCGTTGCCTATCTGCGCACCGTTCCCCCCGTCGACAACGAAGTTCCCGCCAGCACCTTCAACATCCCGCTTCCCCCCGCCTACGGCCCGCCGGTCGAGCATGTCGCGGCAATTCCCGCCGGTGTCACGGTCGAATATGGCGCTTACCTCGCCGGTCCCGTCGCGCATTGCATGGAATGCCATACGCCCATGGGGCCCGAGGGGCCGATGCTGGACACCGCGCTCGGTCAGGGTGGGTTCGTGATCCCAGGGCCGTGGGGTGTTTCCGTATCGTCGAACCTCACGACACATGAGGACGGCCTTGCGGGCTATACCGACGAGGAACTCGCGACGATGATCACCAAGGGAGTCCGCCCGGACGGCAGCCAGATGATGCCGCCCATGCCCTATCCCTTCCTCGCGAAGATGACGGACGACGACCTCGCCGCGATCATCCTCTACCTGCGTACGCTGCCCCCGCTGCCAGACGTAAAGGGGTAGCCTTCGGGCTTTGCTGACGGGAACGGGCGCGGCGAGTTCGCGCCCGTTTGCTTCCGTTCCGGTCGCGCCAGAGCCCGATTCGTGCTAAAATTGTATTCTTACCTGCAAATCCATTTGGAGCGCTCCGGCTTGTCGGGAGCGATATTGAAAATGAATATTATTGAACGCGTCGAGGCGCTGGAAAAGCGTCTCTCGAAATCTGTCCTGCATGAAGACAAGCTTTTACGCGCGGCGCTCGCCGAAATACGCGGAGGCGTGGCAAAGGCGAAAGCCGCCAATGGAGCGCCCACGCGCGTGATTGTGGCCCTGACGCAGGTCGCCGACGCTGCGCACGCCTTTCGTGCGGCCCTTGGATGCGGGACACCTGATCCCGAACTCATCGCCCTGGTGGAAGAGGCCCAAGCCGCGGTCGCGCGCGAAATCGTGCGCAGAAAGGCCGAGCTTCTGAAATTCGCCGGAAAAATGATGGGGCGCGACGGTGCGCCGGCCTATCTTCGCAAGATGGCCGACCGCCGTGGTTTCGGCCCCCCGCTCGTGCACGATGGCCAGCTAGAACTCTATCTGAAAAGCCGCGACACGGATGGCGCCGATGACGGCGATATCGACGATCTGACGGCCACCTGCGGTGTCTGGATCTGCATCGGCGACAGTTGCCTGTGCTCGGATTGGGAATGCGAAGGCAGCGGCCCAAGCGGCCAGTTCCCCTGATCTCCCTACTTCGGCTCGGAGATCCGCGAATATCGGCTGATCATCGTATAGTCCTTGCGCGGGCCCGAGACGACCCAGACGGCGCGCCAGTCAGGCCATGCGCTGAAGTCGTAGCGCACATGATAGTCGTCCGGTGGACAGTTGTGCCGCGCCTCAGGGGCGGCCGGATCAAAGTCGTGAAACGGACGACCGTCACCGAAATCGACACCGATCCGCTCGCCCCGTTCGCGCCAGAAATAGTCGCGAACCGCCTTCATCTCCGGCCCCGGCTTCAGCCTCAGCGTGCCTTCCTCGCGATAGGCCAACCCCGCCTCGGCCCGCTGAAAGACCGCGCGCCCCTCAAAGCGCCCCTCGGTCTTGCCAAGCCGGTCTCGGATAACGCGATCAATCAGCCACTTACCTTCAAAATCAGATAGTTTCGGCGCAAAGCTCATCAGTCAGTATAGGTCCCCATGGTGGTGTCCCCGGCGCTGCCGACAAAGCGCAGCCGCCCGCTTTCGGCATCCCGTTCAAGCGCGTAGCAGCTCCAGTGCTCCGACGGCGGCCACACGGAGCAATACTTTCCGCCTTCGGCCCGCCAGCGCCCCTCGCTCTGGCCCGCGCCTGCGCGATAGGTGGTCCCGCCGCTTTCCCGAAAATCCTGCCCCGCGCCGTCTTCGTATTCCAGGCTGCGCCCGGCCAAGGCCCCGACGATGCCCGCGTCGTCCAGTGCCTGCCAACTCTCCGCGGCGGCCGGCAGCACAAGACACGCGCAAAGCGCGCCCGCAAAGACCAAGTGCCGCATTCCCCCGCTCCGACTTGCCACAGATGCGCGCCCAGTCTAGGACGACCCCGCGCCCGTCACAACGTAAAGGCCCAAGATGATCCCCCGTTACGCACGCCCCGAAATGACCGCCATCTGGGAACCCGCCACGAAGTTCCGCATCTGGTACGAGATCGAGGCGCATGCCTGCGACGCGCAGGCCGCGCTTGGAGTCATCCCGAAATCAAACGCCGAAGCCGTGTGGCGCGCGAAGGACGTCGAATTCGACGTCGCCCGCATCGACGAGATCGAGGCCGTGACCAAGCACGACGTCATCGCCTTCCTCACCCACCTGGCCGAGATCATCGGCAATGAGGAAGCCCGCTTCGTTCATCAGGGCATGACCTCGTCGGACGTTCTGGACACAACGCTCAACATCCAACTCGTCCGCGCCGCGGACATCCTGCTGGCCGACATGGACAAGCTGCTCGCCGCGCTGAAAAAGCGCGCCTACGAGCACAAGGACACCGTCCGCATCGGCCGCAGCCACGGTATCCACGCCGAACCCACGACGATGGGCCTGACCTTCGCCCGGTTCTATGCCGAGATGGACCGCAACAAGAACCGCCTCGAAAAGGCCCGGTGGGAAGTCGCGACGGGCGCGATTTCAGGCGCGGTGGGCACGTTTGCCAACATCGACCCCAAAGTCGAAGAGCATGTCTGCGAAAAGCTCGGTCTCCGGCCCGAACCGATCAGCACCCAAGTCATCCCGCGCGACCGCCACGCGATGTTCTTTGCCACGCTGGGTGTCATCGCCAGCAGCATCGAAAACGTCGCCACTGAGATTCGCCACATGCAGCGGACCGAGGTTCTGGAGGCGGAAGAGTTCTTCTCCCCCGGCCAGAAGGGCTCGTCGGCCATGCCGCACAAACGGAACCCCGTGCTGACCGAAAACCTCACCGGCCTCGCCCGGCTCGTCCGCATGGCGGTCGTTCCGGCGATGGAAAACGTGGCGCTTTGGCACGAACGCGACATTTCGCATTCCTCGGTCGAACGCGGCATTGCGCCGGACGCGACGATCACGCTCGATTTCGCGCTGAACCGCCTCGCGGGCGTGATCGACAAGCTTGTCGTCTATCCGGACGCCATGCTGAAGAACATGAACAAGTTCAAAGGCTTGGTCATGTCGCAGCGCGTCCTCCTCGCGCTCACGCAGGCCGGCGTCAGCCGCGAGGATGCCTATCGCCTCGTGCAGCGCAACGCGATGAAGGTCTGGGAAAAGGGCGCCGACTTCAAGGAAGAGCTTCTGGCCGACGCCGAGGTCACCGCCGCCCTCAGCCCCGCTGAAATCGAAGAGAAATTCGACCTCGGCTACCACACGAAGCATGTCGACACGATCTTCGCACGGGTCTTCGGCGACTAGGACTGCGACGCACACGAATGCGTGAGCACAGGCGCAACCGGCGCAAGAAAGTCTTGCCGTAACGTCACTCTGGCTGGCACACTTCCGTGACAGCCAGGAGGATAGAATGCACATGAAGACCCTTCTCGCCACGCTCGCCGTTGTGGCGGGCCTCGCCCCCGGCCTCGCTCTTGCGAATGGTTGCAACCATGATCGGAGCGCGCAGATCAGCTGCGCCGAAGGCCAGACCTGGGACGTGCAGACGAGCAGTTGCATAACGGTCGGAAGCTGACGCTGTGACCCTGCCGGACGGGCTGGACGTAACCAGCCCTTAACTCCGGTCTGCGAGGCTGCACGGGAATCTCCACCGAGAGAGGCCCGCACCCATGTCCTCGCTAGCGCCCCTCAACCGAAGGGGTGATGCTCCAGTATCGCCGAAATCCAAGCCAGTCGTGACGTCGGGCGCGCGCCGGCTGAGCGGCCCGAAGAAGGCCGCAATCATCGTGCGGCTCCTCCTGTCCGAGGGCGGCACCTTGCCCCTGCAGGGTCTTCCTGACCACATGCAGGCGGCACTTACCGAGCAGATCGGCTCCATGCGCAGCGTCGACCGGCTGACGCTCCGTACTGTGGTGGAAGAGTTCCTGACCCATCTCGAAGCCGTGGGGCTTTCCTTTCCGGGCGGCATCGAAGGCGCTCTCAGGATGCTCGATGGTCACATCTCCCCCACCGCCGCCAGCCGTCTGCGCCGTCTCGCCAGCGCCTCTGCCAAGACCGACCCGTGGGAACGGATCGCAGCGCTCGACCCCGAGAAACTGCTGCCCGTTCTGGCCGAGGAAAGCGTCGAGGTCTGTGCCGTGATGCTCTCGAAGCTCGCCGTACCCCGCGCGGCCGAAATTCTCGGCAAGCTTCCCGGCGACCGTGCCCGCCGCATCGCTTATGCCATCAGTCGTACCGCCAACATCGATCCTGAGACAGTGCGCCAGATCGGCCTTTCGCTTGTCTCACAACTCGAAACTCAGCCGGTCCGCGCGTTCGAGACCGACCCGTTCGAACGTGTCGGTGCGATCCTCAACGTTTCGGCCGCCCAGACGCGCGACGACGTGCTTCAGGGCCTCAGCGAATCCGACGAGGCTTTCGCCAGGCAGGTCCGAAAGGCCATCTTCACCTTCGCCGACATCCCGGACCGGATCGCAGGCCGCGACGTGTCAAAAGTCACCCGCGGCGTGGATCAGGCGACGCTGGTCACTGCCCTCGCGGGGGCCGTGGGCGAACCCGAGGCGAAGGCCGCTGCATTCATCCTCGATAATCTCTCGGGCCGCATGGCCGAGGCCCTGCGCGAAGAAATCGGGGAGCGCGGCGCGGTTAAGGAAAAGGACGCCGACGCCGCGATGAACGCGATCATCGCGGGCGCCCGCGCGCTCGAAGCGGCTGGAGAGCTCACGATGATCGCCTCCGCCGAAGAAGACTAGCGTCGGGCATCTGCCCCGCGCCTTGTGCCCGCGCGCGGTGCGGCCTATGTCTGCCCCTCAAAACCGGCGCCTTCCGGCCCGGGGCGGAAAGAATCGCGCGAGATGAAGGCACCGGACGAAAACCGGCCCACGCTGAGCCACCGTATCACCAACGCGGCCTTCCGGGGCCTTATCGCGCTCGCCCGGATGCTGCCGTACGAACGGCGGGTGCCGATGGCGGGCTGGGTCGTTTCGCGCATCGTCGCTCCCCTCGCCGGCTGGCGCAAGCGCGTCCGCGACAACCTTGCGCTGACCTTCCCGGACATGCCTAGCGACGAGGTTGAACGCCTCGTTCTCGCGGTGCCCGAGAATGTCGGACGCACGATGATCGAGATGTATTCCGGACGCGAGTTCGTAGATCGGGTGAAAAGCCTGCAGGTGACCGGTCCCGGCGCGGAAGCGCTGGAGAAGGCCAACCGCGAGGGCCGGCCGGTGATCCTCGCGACGGGACATTTCGGGAATTACGATGTAGCCCGCGCGAACCTCATCGCACGCGGCTATAACGTCGGCGGGCTTTACCGGCCCATGCAGAACCCGCTCTTCAACGCCCATTACCTCGACACGATCTCTGCGATCGGGACGCCGCTTTTCGCGCGCGGGCGCGAGGGCATGGGGCAGATGCTGCGCTTCCTGAAGTCGGGTGGAATGCTGGGCATTCTGGTGGATCAGCATATGCGGCACGGAGAGGCGCTGGAATTTCTTGGCCACCCTGCGCTGACGGCTACATCGGCGGCCGATCTTGCCCTGAAATACGGCGCCGACCTGATCCCGGTTTACGGGATCCGTCAGCCCGACGGCCTGTCCTTCGAAATCCTCGCCGAAGCGCCGATACCGCACGGCGATCCTTTGGAGATGACGCAGGCGATCAACCACAGCCTCGAACGGCTGGTGCGCGACCACATGGGCCAGTGGTTCTGGATTCACCGACGTTGGAAACCGGCCCCGGCCGCGTCCTGACCGGGCTCAGCGCAACTGCGCAGCCGCAAGTATGGCGCCCGGCCCTTCTTTCTGGATGATGACGACGACAGGGTCGGAACCGTCCGCCTTTACGTCCAGTGACAGGTCCGACTTCCCGTTCCAGTCGGCAACGCGGCTCCAGCTGGTCACGACATTGGCGTAGTCGATCACTTTGCCCGCGTTTTCGCCCCTGTGTATCTCCACGCGGCTCGACGGACGATAGCGCACGACCTGAACGACCGCATTGCCGCTGATGCCGCCATCCGCGCGCGCCGTCACGCTAACGTTATTGCCGTTCCGGACAAGCTTCAGATCGACGTTCGATCCCTGCCCCGCATGGCGACGGATCAGCCGGTCAAGCTCTCCCACGCGGGACCCGACGAGGTGTTCCATCCCGCCGACGATCATCTGCGGAGTGTAAACGCTGCGGGCGCCCGCCTTGCGCGCATAGGCGCGCTGCCGCTTGGAAAAAGCAGGGTCCGCGAATTTGTCCTTCCAGCCAATGTAGTCCCAGTAATCGACATGAAGACCCAGCGCGATCACGTCACCACGGGTCGCCAGGCCCTTCAGGATCGCGTCGGCGGGCGGACAGGACGAACAGCCCTGCGACGTGTATAGTTCGACCACGACCGGGTGATCATTGCCGGCCTGCGCCAGCGCGGTTCCCGCAACCCCGAGCAAAATGCCCAGAGCAGCCCCGAAAATCCTCAGCATGTTTCTTATCCGTGTCCCCTTGTCCCCCTTTTGGTAGTCAACCCGAACCAAAATGGCCAATCAAGGTTTTGAGAGAGATCGCGAGCGTTGCTTGAACGGAGCCCCTTGCGATCCATTGTGCACAATAGTATACAATGGCGCGTATTCCCCTTGATCGGTCCTTGCCGTTGCGGCACAAGACAGCCGAGCAAGACCCGACCGACACCTCAATCAGACGGGAGATCCCCATGCCCATCGTCACCGGACAGGACACCGCCAAGACGCGCAAGACAATCAGCGCGGGCGGCAAGTCTATCGCCTACTATTCGATCCCAGCGGCCGAAAAGGCCGGTCTTGGCGCATTCTCGCGTCTACCTGCGAGCCTCAAGGTCGTGCTTGAAAACATGCTCCGGTTCGAAGATGGCGGCCGCACGGTTTCGGTCGACGACATCAAGGCCTTTGCGGAATGGGGCGCGAAGGGCGGCAAGAACCCGCGCGAAATCGCCTACCGCCCGGCCCGAGTGCTGATGCAGGACTTCACCGGCGTTCCCGCCGTCGTCGACCTCGCCGCGATGCGCGACGGGATCAAGGCGCTGGGCGGTGATCCGCAGAAGATCAACCCGCTGAACCCGGTCGATCTGGTCATCGACCACTCGGTCATGATCGACGAATTCGGCAATCCGCGCGCGTTCCAGATGAACGTGGACCGTGAATACGAGCGGAACATGGAGCGCTACACCTTCCTCAAGTGGGGCCAGAACGCGTTCAACAACTTCCGCGTAGTCCCGCCGGGCACCGGCATCTGCC
Source organism: uncultured Rhodobacterales bacterium (assembly GCA_965368915.1). GTDB lineage: Bacteria > Pseudomonadota > Alphaproteobacteria > Rhodobacterales > Rhodobacteraceae > Albidovulum. The sequence continues at coordinate 9,659 of CBDUOT010000084.1, forward strand.
ACCAGGTAAACCTCGAATACCTCAGCCAGACTGTCTGGACCGACACCGACCAGAACGGCGAGACGGTCGCCTACCCCGATACTCTCGTGGGCACCGACTCGCACACGACGATGGTCAACGGCGCGGCCGTCCTGGGCTGGGGCGTCGGCGGGATCGAGGCCGAGGCCGCGATGCTGGGCCAGCCGATCTCGATGCTGATCCCCGAGGTCATCGGCTTCAAGCTGACCGGCCGGATGGTCGAGGGCACCACCGGCACGGACCTCGTGCTCAAGGTCGTGGAAATGCTCCGCGCCAAGGGCGTGGTTGGCAAGTTCGTCGAGTTCTACGGCGAAGGTCTCGACCACCTGCCGCTGGCAGACCGTGCGACCATCGCCAACATGGCGCCGGAATACGGCGCGACCTGCGGCTTCTTCCCGATCGACAACGAGACCTTGCGCTACCTTCGCAACACCGGCCGCGATGAAGACCGCATCGCGCTGGTTGAGGCCTACGCCAAGGAAAACGGCTTCTGGCGTGACGCGGGCTATGCGCCGATCTACACCGACACGCTTGAACTCGACATGGGCACCATTGTGCCTGCCATCTCGGGCCCCAAGCGTCCGCAGGACTATGTGGCACTGACCTCTGCCGCGACCGCCTTCGAAAAGGTCGTCGCCGATTTCCGCGGCATCGACATCTCGGCCGACGCCAAGGACATGCTGGACGAAGGCCCCGCCGCCACCAAGCCCGTCAACATCCACAAGACCGCCTCGGTCGAGGGTGAAGACTACAAGTTGCGCGACGGCTCGGTCGTGATCGCCTCGATCACCTCCTGCACCAACACGTCGAACCCCTATGTCATGATCGGCGCCGGTCTGGTGGCCCGCAAGGCGGCAGCCCTTGGCCTGACGCGCAAGCCCTGGGTCAAGACCTCGCTGGCGCCGGGTTCGCAGGTCGTCTCCGCCTATCTGGAGGCCGCTGGCCTGCAAGAGGATCTGGACAAGATCGGCTTCAATCTGGTCGGCTACGGCTGCACCACCTGCATCGGCAACTCCGGCCCGCTGCAGCCCGAGATATCGAAGGCGATCAGCGAAAGCGACCTGATCGCGACCTCGGTCCTGTCGGGCAACCGCAACTTCGAGGGCCGGATCAGCCCCGACGTCCGCGCCAACTACCTCGCCTCGCCGCCGCTGGTCGTGGTCTACGCGCTGGCCGGTGACATGAACATCGACGTCACCAGCGAGCCGATCGCCCAGACGCCGGACGGCAAGGACGTCTACCTCAAGGACATCTGGCCGACGACGCAGGAAGTCGCGGAATTGGTCGAACAGACCGTGACGCGCGAGGCGTTCCAGACGAAATACGCAGACGTCTTCAAGGGCGACGAGAAGTGGCAGGGCGTCGAAGTTCCGCAGCAGGAAACCTACGACTGGCCGGCGACCTCGACCTACATCCAGAACCCTCCCTACTTCCAGGGCATGGGCAAGGAAAAGGGCGCGATCACCAATCTCGAAGGCGCGCGCGTTCTCGCATTGCTGGGCGACATGATCACCACCGACCACATCTCTCCGGCGGGCTCGTTCAAGGACACCACCCCGGCGGGCAAGTACCTGATCGAGCGCCAGGTTCCGGTGCGTGAGTTCAACTCCTACGGCTCGCGTCGCGGCAACCACGAAGTCATGATGCGCGGCACCTTCGCCAACATCCGCATCAAGAATGAGATGCTGGACGGCGTCGAGGGCGGCTATACCAAGGGTCCTGACGGCAACCAGACCTCGATCTACGACGCGGCGATGGCTTACAAGGAGGCCGGCACCCCGTTGGTGATCTTCGGCGGCGAACAGTATGGCGCGGGGTCCTCGCGTGACTGGGCAGCCAAGGGTACGGCGCTGCTCGGCGTCAAGGCCGTCATTGCCGAGAGCTTTGAGCGCATCCACCGCTCGAACCTCGTGGGCATGGGCGTCATCCCCTTCGAGTTCACCGGCGGCGACACCCGCAAGTCGCTTGGCCTGACCGGCGACGAAACCGTGTCAATCTCGGGCCTCGACACCGTGACGCCGTTGCAGGAGGTGCCCTGCACCATCACCTACGCGGATGGCTCCACCAAGGAGATCACGCTGAAGTGCCGGATCGATACCGCCATCGAGGTGGAATACATCGAACACGGCGGCGTGCTGCACTACGTGCTGCGGAACCTCGCCAAAGCCTGATCACAGGTAAAGAACCATCGAAGGCCCCGCGTCCCGCGCGGGGCCTTTTTCTTTGCATCTCACGAAGCCAGTTCTTTCCGGTTAGAGCCCAAAGCTCGCAATGGGAAACACCCACGAGGAGGTTGCCCCCTCCGGCACCTGAAAACCCTCGTGCCGACATATTTCCGCGCCTAGGATGCGCTTAGATTTGCCGCAGGCTGTTGGGATTGGAGAGAACAAGCTTGGTTGTCGGCGCGTGGAATGTCCTGAAGTACGTCAGTATCGGTTGCTTCATCTGGTTCGCGGGCGCCCTGTTTCAGGGCGATCGCGCGGAATTCAGAAGCCGCTCCACCCCCGCGCAGCTCGTTGTTGTCGATGTGGAATCCAAGCAGGACACCGACGGGTACAGGTCGTATCGTCCCATTTTCGCGCTCGAGGGCGAAAAATCACCGCGTCAGGAATACGCGGGCAATACCTGGTCCAAGGTCAAACCCCATGAGCCCGGCGAGATCGTCTCGGGCCGCTACGACTCAGAAAACGGAGAAATGCGCAGCGACAAGATGCTCGGTAAAACCTTCTGGGTCGCTCGCATCGCCCAGATCTTCGGCATTCTGGTGGGTCTGCAAGCGATACTGATCGTCATGGGTTTCCCTGAAGAACGCCTGCCCCTTCGCGTCCGCATCAGGTTCCTGCGCCAAAGACCTTACCGGTTCAGGTTCTAGACACACATCGCCAGCCCACATGGTCTGAGCGTCTTCAGCTTGCTGAACGCGGTTAGCGCCCGTTCCGTGATATGGCTCTCGTGGCGACTGCAGCGACGCAACGTGCTCACCCCATCCCGCTCGCTAACAGTTGGCACCGTGAGTTGCCGCGCCAATGCTCCAACGTCAAATTCGGGGAAGCCGAACGATAGCGCTTGGACAACGTATGAATGGCCGCAAGGCCGCCTACTCAGATAGGAGGCCAAAAGGCTCGCCCGTGCCCCCGCGGCACTGGCTATTTAACATTCGGATATCATCCGGCAGGCGCGACCTTCTCAAGCCTTCTCCCGATCATATCACGCATGTGTGCCGAAGGTGACGGGCTGCGAGATGACGCGATCGCATCCACGCAAAACACCGCACCAGCCGACCAAAGATCAGACAATCTCCGAAAAATACTCTGCAATCGGCCGCCCGATCCCGGTGGCGTAGTCTTTCCCGACCCTGCCCCAATCGACACGCGCGGCCCGGGTCCAGTCGATCTCTGCTTCCCATTGGGAAGGGATCAAGGACCGCTCCGACGTCGCCCCAAAGTCGATGACGCGTTGGCCCTCATTGAATTGCGAAAGGCTATGGTGCCAGCTCTCATCCGGCCAGATCAGTCTGATCGACTTTGCCACAGGATCATATTCGGCAGTGAAAAGGGTGCCAAATCCCTCGGAAAAGCGATCCTGCCTCAGCGGGGCCGCCGTGAACGCGGCGTGCAAATCGCGCGCGCTGCTGGACATCTCACTAAGATGCCTGTGCCGCTCGTAGGTGCGCGTGAATGGCGCGCGGTCGGGTAAATGCGGTCCGCTTTGATGGTTCGTGGCGATTGGATGGGGCATGCGCCGGACCCCGCCGCCGGGCGCCAGCTCCACGCTCTCCGTCGCCCCCGACGCATCTGCCAGCACGATGTTGTACGCCATGTGCGAGGGGACCCTCGCGAGGACCTCTAGCGCCTCTTCCACCGTATCGCAGACCTCCAGCACATAGCGAAGGATCGTGGTGATACCGAAACCTTCGCCCGTCTCCGACCGCCCGCCGTAAGCCAGCGCAACGCTGAGACCCGCATCGTTGATGCCATCGGACAGCCCCCACAGGAACTCCACCATGCCCATGACGGGCCTGCCGGTCCATTCGCTACGAAGCAGGAGCCCTTCATTCAGGTCCGGCGAAAGGTCGTAGTTTCGCAGCAATCGCACATCGGTGCCGTCTGACAGTGCGGCCAGCGAGCAGCCGCCCAGATAGCGCGGTGGACACCACGTGGACAGAAACCGCGCCGCACGATCCGAATTCCCCGCAAGTGCAACCAGCCTGTCGTAGACCGGGACGATCTGGGGCATGTAGCGCTTGAGTGCGGCGCGGCAGGTATTCCTGTCCGGGCCGTCATCGCCGCCGCGGGCGATGAACCATGCCTCGTAGGCGGGCCAGGACCGCTGCCAGCGCCGCAACCACTTTGCACCCGCTATTTGCTCATCGACAGCATCGAAGGTCAGAGTCATGGGAGACATGTTGCTCACTCCTTCGGTTCGAAGAAAAAGCGGATCATCTCGGCGCTGGCATCCGGCCCATGCGGGTCGGTATAGGACCCGCCGGACTGCCCACCCGACCACGCGTGGCCAAGACCGTCGATCACCCAGTGTTCCAGATGACTACGCCCCTCGGCATCCGTGCTGATCGTTGTGGTGTGACTGCGGCCGGACGTCGCGCCCCTGTGCGTGGTCTGAAGGCTCTCCGCAGGCCCGTGACGTTCGGCAGTGCGCGCGATGGCTTCGCCATTGGAGGGATGAACGGTTGTATCGGCCGAGCCGTGAAAAACGATCGTTCGGATTCTTGGATGAGGCGGCTCACCAGCGGCGTGTGTCGGCTGACCCGACATTGCCGCGAAGGCGGATGCCACGTCGCGCGCTGCCCCATAGGGCAGCCCGGAATGGGCGCCCATCGCCGCGAATACGTCGGGATAAGTGTGCCCAAGGATCACCGCCATACCGGCCCCGGCGGAAAGCCCGGCTACAAATGTCCGATCCGACGAAACGCCATATTGCGACATTGCTTCCCGCGCGATGCCTGCAAGGATCTCGGGCTCTCCACGGTCACGGCGCTGATCACCTGGGCTGAACCAGTTCCAGCATGTCTGTGCATTGGAACCCCGCGACTGTTCCGGATAAATCACGATAAATCCGTGCCGCTCTGCGAGGGCATTCATGCCTGTGCCGATGGCGAAGTCCTCGGGGGTCTGGGTGCAGCCATGAAGCATCATCACAATCCCCGACGCCTCTTCTTTCGCCGAGGCAGGGACATAAGTGCGATAGGCGCGGCTGCCGCTTCGCGCCTGATGCACCGCGGACAGGAATTGCGCTTCGTCGGGCACATCGAGAACGTCTGATGCGCCACCCTGAAGATGCACAATACCATTGGGCAGAAGGCTCTGCATCAGGTCCCCAAGGCTTTGACCCACCGATTGCGTCGTCACATGCGGCAAGGTCGCCAGACCATGTTGAGAAAGGGTTTTCTGAACCAGCGCCTCGGCAGCGGAAAGCCGTTTGGCGCGTGCGGTATTGTTCACCGGGCGCTGTGCGCCAGTGTTGAAGTCATTCATCTACTAGGTCCTTAGGAGAGTTGTTTTTACCTGATACGGTCTGCGAGTGCTTTCTTGACCTCCGCCGTGGCCTGCAACGCGCCGAGAACGCTGATAGAGCCGATCGTTTGAAGCGCCAGCTCCGGCGTCACGTCCGGGTCAATGCGCGCAAGGCCCACGACCTTGACGTGCAGCACTTCACCGGCGTCACGCAAAGCTTCCAGATCGGCACGCGAATAGTCACGCAAGCCGAGCTCCATCGTATGGCGCTCGACGGTCTTCGAAACCACGTCGCCGTGGGTATCGAGCTGCTTTCGGATCGCCGTACGAATGAAATCGCTGCGGTTGGAATAGAAGCCTTCCTGAACGAGCAAGTCGATCCGCCCCAGGTCGACATAGCCGAGGTTGAGGGTGATCTTCTCGCTGTCGGGTGTCTTGTCGCGTAGCTGTCTGACATCACTCATCGCATTCTCCATCCACATGGATGGTATATGGATGGTATGCGACATTTTGCAAGCCCTGATTCAGAAAGGGCAATGTGTTTCCGTCTATTGCCGGGAGAAGCGCGCCAGCAACGCAGGCGGTTTCGACGTTCGACTACCGCGCATCACCCGACCGTCCGTTTCGAGAGTGAACCAACGAGATCGGTTCGGTC
>CBDUOT010000085.1:0-15734 GCA_965368915.1 uncultured Rhodobacterales bacterium
CAAGATGGGCTTTGCGGGCTCTGTCTGGCCGGTCCACCCGTCGAAGCAGGAGATTGGCGGCCTGAAAGTCCATCCTTCGCTCGCTGAATTGCCAGAAGCCCCTGACGCGACCTTCATCGGCGTGAACCGCCATGCCACGATTGATGTCGTGAGAGAGCTTGCCCGGATCGGCGCGGGGGGCGCTATCTGCTTTGCGTCTGGCTGGACGGAGGCGGGTGCTGCAGATTTGCAGAGTCAGCTTGTCACGGCCGCTGCCGACATGCCGATCCTCGGACCGAACTGCTACGGCGTGATCAACTACCTTGATGGCGCGCTTCTTTGGCCCGACCAGCATGGCGGCCGTCGGGTTGAGCGCGGCGTCGCTCTTCTCTCGCAGTCATCCAACATCGTCATAAACCTTACGATGCAGGCTCGGGGCCTTCCGGTTGCATACGTCGCCTGCCTTGGGAACGCTGCCCAGATCGGGCTTGCCGAGCTGGCGGGCGCACTCTTGGCGGACGATCGTGTGACGGCCATCGGGATGTATGTCGAAGGCATCGATGACGCGCCTGCCTTCGCCGAACTTGCCGAGGCGGCGCGTGCGGCGGGTAAAGGCATCGTCTGCATCAAGTCCGGCAAGACGGAGGCCGCTCAGGGTGCCGCCGCCTCTCACACCGCCGCTTTGGCGGGCGGAGGGGCGGCATCCTCGGCCTTCCTGCGTCAGGCCGGTGTCGCAGAGGTGAACACGCTCCCCGAACTGATCGAGACGCTCAAGATTTTCCACGTTCACGGTCCTCGGATAGGCACGCGGCTCTGCTCGCTGTCCTGTTCCGGCGGGGAGGCAGGCCTGGTCTCGGATCTCGCGGCCCCTTTCGGGCTGGACTTCCCGCCACCGTCGGAGACCCAGCGTCAAAAGCTAGGAGAAATCCTCGGCCCAATCGTCACGATCGCGAATCCGCTCGACTACCACACGTTCATCTGGGGTGACCTGCCTCGGACCGAGGCGGTCTTCACTACGATGCTGGACGGTTACGACGCCGGTATTTTCGTGATCGATCCGCCAAGACCGGACCGATGCGATCCGGCGTCGTTCCAGCCCGCGCTTGACGCGATCGTCGGGGCAGGGCGGGCGACGGGGAAGCCTGCCTTCCCGGTGGCGTCCCTGCCGGAGAATTTCGATGAGGAACGGGCCGTGTCGCTGATCGCGCAGGGCATCGTGCCGCTGATGGGGCTCGAAACCGCGTTTGGCGCTCTTCGGGCGGCCCAATCCGCACCCGGCCGGACTGGATGGCGCCCCGTTTCGGCAGGCCCGGCGCGGCAGACGCGGATGCTAAGCGAAGCTGAGGGCAAGGCGCTTTTGGCTGAAGGCGGCGTAGCGGTCCCGAAGTCGGTTACTGCGCCAACATTGGACGCATTGGGTCCACTGGCAGAGAATCTCAACCCGCCCTTGGCGCTCAAGGGCCTCGGCTTCGCGCACAAGAGTGAGGCGGGGGCAGTGCGGCTTGGCCTGCCGTCGGTTGACGGGCAGGCGGAGATGCATGGCGCGGCGGGATACCTTGCAGAAGAGATGGTGACGGATGGCATCGCCGAGATCCTGCTCGGTCTGCGCCGTGATCCGGTCTACGGTGTATCGCTGACGGTGGGTCTCGGTGGCGTGACGGCGGAGTTGCTAGACGACACGGTGACCCTCATCCTGCCCGTTACCGCTGAGGAGGTGCAGGCTGCGATGCGGCGTCTAAAACTTTGGCCGCTGCTCGACGGCTATCGCGGGCGGCCTCGCGCGGATACGGTCGCGGCGGCGGACGTCGCGGTCAGGCTTGGGCAACTTATGCTCGAGAGACCGGAACTCGAAGAGATCGAGATCAATCCGCTCATTGTCCGGGCGACCGGGGCAGTAGCGGTGGATGCGCTTGTAAGGGAGGCGGAGTGATGGCCAAGATGCAGATGCGGAGCGAGGGTCCGATCAGGACGAGGGTCGAGGGCGGGATCCTCGAGGTCACGATCGACCGGCCCAAGGCCAATTCGATCGACCTTGCGACGAGCCGGGTCATGGGTCTTGTCTTCCGCGACTTCCGCGACGACGACAGCTTGCGCGTCGCGATATTGCGGGCGGAGGGCGAGAAGTTCTTCTGCCCCGGATGGGATCTGAAGGCGGCGGCGGGCGGCGATGCCGTCGATGGCGACTACGGCGTTGGTGGGTTCGGCGGATTGCAGGAATTGCCGGGGCTCAACAAGCCGGTCATCTGCGCCGTCAATGGCATCTGCTGCGGCGGCGGGCTTGAGCTTGCGCTATCCTGCGACATCATTCTCGCCTCGGACAATGCCACCTTCGCTCTGCCCGAAATCCGGTCGGGAACCGTTGCCGATGCGGCCTCGATCAAGCTGCCGAAGCGCATTCCATACCATGTTGCGATGGACCTTCTGCTGACCGGCCGCTGGTTCGATGCCGAAGAGGCCCTGCGCTGGGGCCTCCTGCGCGAGATCACGACCCCGGGCGACCTGCTGGCGAAAACGTGGGAGCTTGCGAGACTTCTGGAAAGCGGGCCGCCGCTCGTCTACGCGGCGATCAAGGAAGTCGTTCGCGAGGCCGAGGACATGCGGTTTCAGGATGCGCTCAACCGCATCACGAAGCGGCAGTTCCCGACGGTTGACCAGCTTTATGGGTCTGAAGACATTCTCGAAGGCCAACGCGCGTTTACTGAGAAACGTGATCCCGTCTGGCGCGGACGATAGTGGCGGGGGACCGTTGCGATAGATTGCGCGCCCGGGGCGGTGCCCTTCAGAACCCCTTTCCGGTACCCTGAAGGACGCCGTGTTCGAGCGCGTAGCGGGTCAGTCCCGCCGTCGTCGCGATGCCCAGTTTGCGCTTGATGTTCTTTCGATGCGTCTCGACCGTTCGCACGGAGATATCAAGCTCCGCCGCCACATCCTTGTTCGACTTGCCCTGCGCGAGTTCAAGAAGGATCGTCTGCTCGCGATCGGTCAGGGGCTCCCGACCGTCCACGGTTCCGGGCTGAAGGCTCGCCGTGGCGCCGGTGCAGAGATAGCGCTCGCCCCTCACCACCCGGTCGATGGCGTTCTTGATCTCTTCGGTTGGCACGTCCTTCAGCACGTAGCCGGACGCGCCGTGGCGCAGCGCGGTCGAGATGTATTCGGGGCTGTCATGCATCGAAAGGATCAGGATTCTGAGGTTCGGGTTGCGTTCCAGAAGGATCTCGGTTGCCGACAGACCGTTCACCTGTGGCATGTTTAGGTCGAGGAGGATTACGTCGGGCGACAAGCGCCCGGCCTGGTCAATCGCCTCCTGCCCATTGCCGAGCGTGCCTACGACCTCGATGTCATCGTAGGTCTCTAGGATCGACCGGATGCCTTCGGCCACCATCGGATGGTCGTCGACGACCAGAACGCGGATCGGGATCGTCATGCACTGTCCTTCGTCTTTGCGATTGGCCCGGCCGGCGGCAGCATGTGGGAAAGTGGCACCTGAGCCTCGATAACCGTACCTGAGCGCGATGAAAGGATGCGCAGCGTGCCGTCAAGTTGCTCGATCCGCTCGGCCATGTTTCTCAAGCCCAGGCCGCTCTCGCTGCCGTCTTCGCTGCGAGAGACCGCGAGGCCGCAGCCATTGTCTTCGATCCGCATCACCGCGCCGGATTTGTGGCCGCGCACCATAAGGGTCACCTTCGTTGCGCCAGAGTGCTTTTCCACGTTGGTCAACGCCTCCTGCGCGATGCGATAAAGCGCGATCTTGGCTTCCTGGTCCAACCTGTTGCGGAAGACAACCGTTTCGAATTCCGTTTCCATCCCGGTTCTGCGCCCGAATTCTTCCATCAGCGTCTGAAGCGCCGGACCAAGGCCTAGGTCGTCGAGCACGCCGGGGCGCAGGTCGCGGCTGATGCGTCTTACCTCGCCGATGGCGCCGTTCAAGTGTTCGATCCCGGCAGACAGGCTTTCACCCGCCCGCTTGTCACCAAGCGTGAGACGCCGCCTTGCAAGTTCGAGTGCGTAACGGACGCCGACGAGCATCTGGCTGATGGAATCGTGCAGTTCGCGTGCGACGCGGCCACGCTCTTCCTCCTGCGTGTCGACGATGCGCTGGGTAAGGCGCTTGAGTTTCGCGTCGGCGAGCCTGCGTTCGCGCACCGTGATGATCATGCCAGATACGAAAACGAGAAGAACCGCGCCGAGCGCGATCGCGGCGATCCAGCCGAAAGTCAGGCGAACATGCGCCTGAGTTTCGGCCCTAGCCGCAGCAACGGGCCCCAGAACGTCGTCAAGGAAGACGCCCGTGCCCACCGCCCAACGCCAGTCCTGCAGTCCCACGACGTAGGACATCATCTCCGCTTCCTCGCCAGTCGAGGGTTTCGGCCAGACGTAGGAGTGGTGGCCACCGCCCTGACGCGCGATTCGGATCAGTTCGTCCACGACCGGCGTACCCGCCGGATCCCCGAGGCCGGCCCAGTTCCTGTTGATGAGCCAGGTCTGGCGCGGTGCCACGAGGTTGTTCCCGTCGTAGTCGTAGACGAAAAAGTAGCCATCCTGACCATAGATCATGGCAGCAAGGATCTGCGCGACTTCGGTCTTGGCGGCCTCGTCGTCGGGCATCGCGTTGCCGTATATGAAGCCAAAAGCCGTCCGCGCAATGCTGATGTAATTCTTCAGTTCTTCCTTCTTGGCGGCAATGAGCTGGGCCTCCAACGCCGCGATCTCGCGTTCGGCAAGGGCGCGCGATTCATGCGCGACGAACATAGCGATTGCCGCGGCTGCCACGATAAGCGGCAGCGTCGCCAGAAGGTATATCTTCTGGCCGTAGTTGAGCCTCGGGGACGCCCGCATCCGGCGCCAGAGTGCGCGCATCTTTTGGATAACCCTTCCGGTTTTCGCGATTCGCGTAGCAGGATGGGGGCGTGTGAACCCGGGGTCAAACCGGTTGAGCCGGCGCAGCTTTGGTTTGAGCGCTTAGCAGTTGGCCAGAGCCCTTGGCACATCTGACACGCAGAGCGCCAATATTGAAACTCGGACATTTACGATTTTCGAGCGCCATACGTATTAGTCGGTATTCCCCCCGCCGGGATCCGCCGCTAGTGTCCGGGTTGTTGCAAGGATCCGCGACGGGCTTTCGGGCCTCAAGCGGACGAACATCGGGAGGAAGACTTCGAATGGATCGTCGTTCGTTTCTGACGAAAGCCGCCGTTGGCGGCACTGCTGCGGCCGCGGCAAGCACGCTGGCTGCGCCTATGTACGCGCAAGGCAATCGTACGCTGACGCTCGTGACCACCTGGTCGCGCGGTCTCGCCGGGGTGCATGACAGTGCCCAGCGCTGTGCTGACTCGATCACCGCGATGACGGATGGTCAGCTGACCGTCGACCTCAAGGCGGCGGGCGAACTCGTCGGCGCTTTCGAGGTGTTCGACGCCGTGACCTCGGGTCAGGCAGACATGTATCACGGTGCGGACTACTACTTCGTGGGCCAGCACCCGGGCTATGCCTTCTTCACCTCGGTTCCGTTCGGTATGACCGCACAGGAGCTGGTGAACTGGTACTATCACGGCGGCGGGCATGACCTGCATGACGAACTTGGCCAGATCTTCGGCCTCAAGTCGTTCCTGGGCGGCAATACGGGCGCGCAGGCAGGTGGCTGGTTCCGCAAGGAAATCGCCGGACCGGAAGACTTCAACGGTCTCAAGTTCCGGATGCCTGGCCTCGGCGGCAAGGCTCTCGGCAAGCTCGGCGCTTCGGTGCAGAACCTTCCGGGTGGCGAAGTGTACCAGGCGCTTTCTTCGGGCGCGATCGACGGAACCGAGTGGATCGGTCCGTGGGCCGACGAAAAGGCAGGCTTCCAGGAAATCACGCAGACCTACTACACTGCCGGCTTCCACGAGCCGGGCGCGGGTCTGAGCCTTGCCACCAACCGGGAAGTCTTCGAAAGCCTTACGCCCGCTCAGCAGAAGATCATCGAGATTGCGTCTGGTGACGCTCACCAGTGGAACCTTGCTCAGTTCCTGGCCAACAACTCGGCCGCGCTGTCACGGCTTCAGTCCGCCGGCGTCAAGACGCTGCAATTCCCTGACTCGGTCTGGGATGCGTTCGGCAAGGCGTCCGACGAGGTCCATCAGGAAAACATGGGCGACGAGATCTACAAGAAGATCTACGACAGCTATACTGCGTCGATGAAGTCGTCGTCGGCCTGGCTGAAACTGTCGGACGGCGCCTATACGGCGCAGCGCGACCGCGTGCTCGGCTGATCCATAATATCCTCCGGCCCGGATATCCGGGCCGGGGGGTAAATCCGGACAAGACGCACAGGCGTTACCGGAACCACGGGGGGAGAAGATGGTTGACGCCATCGGTTGGTTTTTTACCAGCATTTTGAATGTCTTCGTAAATGTCTTTCACGCGCTCGTGAATCCCGGCCTCTGGCTTGGTTGGGTAACCGAGATCGGAAAGCTTGAAACCACCGAGGCCAAGGAATCGCTCATGCGATTCATCTACTATGGCGCCTCTGTCGAGTTTTTCTTCTTCGTCCTAGTCCTGTTTGTCATACTGACAGCAGTTGGGCTTTGGCGCCGCCGGATCATGTGGGGCTACGTTCGCGGCCTCGAGGCCTTCGCGAATGGACTCGGTCGGGTAGCCGCTTGGGTTGGCCTGATCATGGTAATCCAGCAAATCGTGATTGTGTTCCTTCAACGGATCTTTGCCGTCTCATCCATCGAGCTTGGCCACGCCGGTTTCGGTTTCGTGCGCGACGTGAGCTGGTGGTCCGAAGAACTCAAGCTCTACAACGCGATGATCGTGGCGCTTTGCGTCACCTACACATTCATTCAGGGCGGTCACGTGCGCGTCGACCTGATCTATTCTGCCGTGTCCTACCGCAAGAAGCGGCTGATCGACATGTTCGGGTCGCTCTTCTTCATGGTGCCGATGGCGGCGCTCACTTGGCTGTTCGCGTGGTTCTTCTTCTGGCGTGTGATGGTGGTGCCGAACTCATCGGCCTCCGACAGTCTCGATAAGCTCTTGCTGAAGGCGCGCGCCTTGCGTTGGAAGGTCGAGACGATCGGTTTCAGTCCGAACGGCTTCGATGCCTACTTCCTCTTCAAGGTGCTGATCCTGTCGTTCGTCGCACTGACATTCCTGCATGCCTTCGCCTTCTTCTGGCGGTCGCTTCTGGAGTTCATCGAAGGGCCGGAAGCCGAGGGCAAGTATCTCGACAAGGACACGCTCGGGGCAGGCGAAGAAGCCTACGAAGGCGCGCATTAAAGGGACGGTAAGAGATGTTTCTGGGACTTGACGGCGTCGAGATCGGCCTTGTCATCGTGTTTCTCTGCCTCTTCGCGGGCATTCTGTCGGGCTTTCCGGTCGCGTTCGCGCTTGGTGGAGCGGGCATCATCGCCTTTGGCATCATAGCCGCGCTGGATTCCTCGGGGTTGCTGGTCCACGAATTTGTCGACCATGCCTCGGAGGGCTACCGCGCGTTGATCGCGCAGGGCATTCCCGAGATCGAGATATCGAAGTTCACCTATCCGGAGTTGCCGCGCTCGGTCGAGCCGCTCTTCCCCGGAGGCTGGGAACTCGCCCTCGACCGCAACCTCGGTTTCATCGTTAATCGCATGAACGAGCGTGTTTTCGCAGGCCAATCGATCGAAACGCTGCTGGCCGTGCTGATGTTCGTCATGATGGGGATCACGCTAGAACGTTCGAAGATCGCCAATGAACTTCTGACGACGATGGCGCGGGTTTTCGGCCCCTTGCCCGGCGGACTTGCCGTATCGGTGGTCGTGGTTGGCGCCTTCCTTGCCGCGTCGACTGGCATCGTCGGCGCAACCGTTGTGACGATGGGGCTGCTGTCGCTGCCCACGATGCTCAGGAACCACTATTCGCCAGAGCTGGCCACCGGCGTTATCGCGGCGTCCGGCACGCTCGGTCAGATCATTCCGCCATCGATCGTTATCGTTCTGCTTGGAACGCTTGCGGGCGATCTTTACGCCGCTGGGCAGGAGATCCGGGCAAGTGCTGCCGGCTGTACCGATGCGCTGACCTATCTCGGTCAGGCTGCGGTCCTGTCCGTCGGCACGCTCTTTCAGGCAGCGCTACTGCCGGGGATCATGTTGGCATTGCTCTACGCGCTTTATGCGTTCGGCTATGCGCTCTATGATCCAAGGAACGCGCCACCGGTTTCGCTTGAGCCTGTCGGGGGCGAGGTCGTCACCCGTTCTGACGCGCTGAGATGGTTCGTTCTCGCCCCGGTGGCACTGATCGGTGGCGTGCTCCTCGCGGGGCAGGTCGGTCTGGTCGGCAGCCAAGACCTGACGGTCGACAGCTTCACCGATGCCGGGCAGACCGCGTCGCTCCGCACGCGTGTATCCGAGCAGTGCAAGGCTTCGATGGTCGAATTGCATGGGCAAGAGGCCTGGGATCAGGCCGTCGCCGAACAGACTGCGATCGACGAAGCGGGTGGGGTGGCCCAAAGCGCGCGTCGTTCCACCGAAGAGATGGCAGCAGCTCGGATCGCCAAGATTGAAGGCGCCGCGCCCATTGGTACCGGCGTGGCCATTCTTTTCATCCTCGCGGCTCTCGTCCTGACGTTGGCACGCGGCGTGTCGCCTACCGCCGATCCTCGGCCCTTGATGGTGGGCGCGATAGGGGTTGCGGCCGGGCTTCTGGCCGATGCGATCCTGATCCCGCCGACAATGAGTCCCGGCCAAAGCTTCCTGGTTCTGGCCATCCCCTTCGCGCTGACAGTCTATGGTTGCGCAGCCGCCGCGCGGAGTATGTCGCACAACGACCTCATCCGCGTTGTCTTCCCGCCGCTCGTTCTGATCATAGCGGTGCTGGGGTCCATTTTGGGCGGCATCACCAACCCCACGCCTGCCGCGGCCCTTGGGGCGGGCGGTGCACTTCTCCTTGCAGCCTACCGGCGCCTGCATGACCAGAACAGAACCGGGGCATTCATTCTCGCCACGGCGTTCGCGGTCGTGATCATGATCCTCGTGGGTATCAACTTCGACCTCAGGCTCGGTCGGGCGGTCGTCCCGACGGAGGACCTGATTGCCTACTATGTCGCGCGCGCAGCGTACTTCTTCGCGATGATCGGCCTCTTTTATGCATGCTGGGTTTTGCTCAGGGGCCGCGTTCTCGGTCCCGTCGTACGGGAGACGGCAAAGGTCACGTCGATGGTCTTTGCGATCCTCATCGGTTCGCAGATCCTGAATCTCGTGCTGATCTCGTTCGGCGGCGAACACTACATCCAGAGCTTCCTGAGGTCGTTCGAACAGGAATGGACGGCATTCCTTATCGTCATGTTGGTGCTCTTCGTTCTGGGCTTCGTGCTCGACTTCCTTGAGATCATCTACATCGTCGTGCCGATCGTCGGGCCAGTGATCTATGGCGGGACGTACGACCCAAGCTGGGTCACGATCATGATCACCGTGAACCTCCAGACGTCGTTCCTGACGCCGCCCTTCGGGTTTGCGCTCTTCTATCTGCGCGGGGTAGCCCCGGCGAGCGTGACGACCGGACAGATCTATCGCGGGGTCATACCCTTTGTTCTGATCCAGGTGGTTGGCCTAGCACTTCTTTGGGCGTTCCCGAGCATCGTCACTATCGTGCCGGCGCTTTTGCCGAACAACTGACGGGGGGCGGGCGAAGATCTTCCGCCCGCTCTTCCTTTGCGCTACTCAGCCGCTATCTGGATCGCTACGGGAGCCTTGCAATGACCTCGGACGACGCCACGCGCGCGGCGGCGCTTCTGCACCTGAGGGGCGGCACGCTCGAGAAGGGCGAACCGTTGCCCATGCCACTGACCATGGCCTCCATGTACCATCTGCCGGGCGACCCGCAGGGGGTGGCCCAGTATGGGCGTACCCACAACGCCACGTGGGAAGGCTTGGAGAAATCGCTCGCCCATCTCGAAGACGCGCCTTGCATTGTCTTCCCCTCTGGCATGGCGGCGATTACGGCGGCCTTCTTCGCAACTTTGCGTTCGGGCGACAGGCTTTTGCTTCCGTCCGATGGTTACTACGCAACGCGCGCGCTGGCCGAGCGCTTTCTCGTTCCAATTGGGGTTGAGGTAGAAACACGACCCACATCCCGTTTTGCGGAGGGCGGGTTCGAAGGATACCGGCTCGTGTTCATCGAAACGCCGTCCAATCCGGGTCTCGACGTATGTGACATCGCCGCGATCACCAAGGCCGTTCGTAATGCAGGTGGCCTCTCGGTCGTCGACAACACCACCATGACGCCGTTTGGCCAACGAGCGCTCAGCCTCGGCGCAGATATGGTCGTGTCGGCTGATACCAAAGCGATGAACGGTCATTCCGATCTTCTCATGGGACATGTGGCGACACGGGATGCGAAGCTAATGACCTCGCTTTCGGATTGGCGCCGATTGTCAGGCAGCATTCCTGGCCCGTTCGAAGCGTGGCTTGCGCATCGCGGACTGGAGACGCTCGAGGTGCGCTTCGCCCGCATGTGCGATACGGCCGAAGCTCTGGCGTCTCGGCTGGCAGAACACCCAGAGGTTCGGTCCATTCGCTACCCAGGATTGGTGAACGATCCGTCGCGCGCAATCGCCGCTGCACAGATGCACCGCTTCGGCTTCCTGATTGGCCTTACGCTCGCGTCCGAGCGCGCGGCGGAAAACTTCATTGCAGCGTGTGAATACTTGCGGCCAGCGACTTCGTTCGGCGGCACTCACAGCTCGGCCGAGCGGCGTGCACGCTGGGGCGATGCCGTCGATCCGGGATTCGTACGACTGTCAGTGGGGTGCGAGCCGATCGAGGCACTTTGGCCCGCGATTAAAAGCGCGCTTGAAGGGGCAGGCTCGTAGCGGCGTTCAGTTTTTGGCATTGCTGCGCCCGCCTGTCGAGCGGGACGAGTTATGCGACCCCTCTGTAAACACCAAAACCGGTCAGTCTTGTTCCGGGCGAGGCTCGTCAGCCCCTCGTTGATCGATCGTGCCGGCTAGTTTCAAAGTTCACTTCGAACGCCCGGCCACTTTCGCCAGTGCTCTGCCCAAAACACGATCTGACACGATGACTTCGGATGCTTGCTGTTCCATCAGGATTTACAGGCGGTCGTGCGGTTGCTTTAATGCCTTGGCATTGAAACGAGTGATATTGGGAAAGCGGTGAAGTAATGCAAACCTCTCATTTCACGACTGCCATGTTCGGACGCGTGGCTGAATAGGGCGACCGTTAAAGTGAAATTTGTGCGTCTCCCTTTGCTGCTCGGGGCCCTGGTCGTGGTGACCCTGGCCGGTCTCGACATCGGGACTCTTCTTTCGTCGAGAACTGATTTTGCGGCGGGTCCGTCACCGTATTTCATCGCCGGCGACGCGGCGTTTCTCTACCTCTGGGTTCCTCTGGTCGTGCTCGCGGCATCGGCGCTATTCCTAGCCCCGGGACTGCTACTTGCATTGGGCGCGGGACGGCGAGACGAGCGCTTCGAATTGTGGTTGCTGCAAGGGTTCACGTTGTCTCTCTTTGTTGTGCCCACGTTAACTGCGCTTGTTCAGACGATGACGGGAATTGTCATCACCGGTGCCGCGTATGTATTTGTTTTGACTTTATTATGCCTGCCGGGTTTGTTGCTGCTCGCACAGCGAGGAATCCCCCCGATATTCACGGGTCGGGGCTGGGATGTTGGCGTCATTGTGCTGCTTCCCGCGCTCACTCTGATCGTTCTCGCCCCGAAATTCTTCTGGGAATCCCTTAACGACGACGGTGCGCACACGCTCCTTAACGCCATGCTCTTCGTCACTGGCGGCAACCCTTTCTGGCCACCCGATGTGACAGTCACAGCAGGTTATCCATCCACCTCAATGATGAGCGAAGCTTTCCTGCAAACTGGCATTTCGCGTTTCTTTGGTCCGTCCGAAGCGACGATCCGCCTGGCCTACCTTCCCGGACTTTCGGTCATGGCTGGATGCATGCTGTCTTTTATGCGCGATGACGAAGGGCGGACGCGTCCGGAAGCAGCCATCGGTCTCACGGCGGCCCTATTGCTATATTCCTTCGTAATGGCCTTCAATCCAACCTATAGTCCTTATTTCGCGGACATTGCATTGCCGCTTACCCGCGAACCGCTGATAGTACTTGGCTTTCTTGGATACGTTCTGTTCTTTTTCGATGGGCGGCTGATTTGGATGGCTGTCGTGTCGACACTCGCGTTGCTGAGTGCGCCAAACGGAGTTTTGCTCGTGGGGTTCTTTCTTGGCTCCCATTTCCTGCTAGCGCGGCCATTGCCGTTCGCTCAGGTGATCGTTGGAGGTCTGATCGCGCTCGGGGTTTCGGTGTTGGCTTCAGCGGCCATGGTGGCGCTCGATGCCGCGGGCGTGACTCGCGTCGGGGGCGAGTTCGGCGCGACTTCGATCCTGAGAAGGCTGCGATTCGTTACTTTGTTCGAAACCGACCGCATTCTCTTCTGGCTTTTGCCCGCGGGCGTGCTGCCCGGTCTCGCATTGCTCGCTTGGCGCTGGCAAGACCAGTTGTCGCGCACACTGACGCTGACAACGGTGATTTATGTGTTGTTCTTCTATGTGCAGGCTTATCGAATCCTGCCGCATCACTTTGCGCCGGCGGCGCTTCTGCCGCTGATCGTGTTCTGGCGCTTGCGCCCAGTACGTGCGGCGCCCGCACCGGCATTGTTGGCCGCGCTCGCTGGTGTCTTGGTCGGATTGTGGGCGAGCTTTCCGGACACGACCCGGCCTTTTACCTACACGCGCGAATTCGCGGAAAGGATCGTGGTGGATTATCCAATCGCTGACCCGCTTGACGCTGACAAGATGCGCATCGTCACGGCGTTGCTCAGCGACGCCTTTCCACCACATTGGACAGATGCCGACTTGGAGGAATGGTTCAGCATCGAGACACTGGCGACATACATGCACACTCACACGAATCCGGCCGACCCGGCTGCGGCCGATTACCGGCTCGTCCCGGAGGAAACGGTGCTTTCGCCTGACGAAATTCTGATCGCTGGGCCGACAGAAGGTTTCGTGCTCCTAGCGCGTGACGCTGCGAGCTATAACAGAGACCTCAGAATGGCGGATCTTCCAGTCAGCATCGCGCGCGCACTGCGCGTTCCCCGCGAGTCGACGTTCGGGCGGGGTACGCGCGACGGTCCAAAGCCAGTATGGGATCTCGCACGAGTTGTAGGACTCAGATAAGCTAGGTGGATTGAATGCCCAAGTTTCGCACAGATTCAAATTTTGGAGGTACGGAGTTACAAATGAAGGATTTACTCGCCAGGCAGGTTGAACGGTTCCCGATCCTGCAAAAGCCCGCCTATTGGGGCTACATCGCAATGGTCGTGGCCAAGAATCGCAGCATGCGCTTCGCGATGGACAACCTTGGCTATGAGCCTAAGTCCGTCTCGGACCGCGGTCAGGACCTTTGGGTGATCAACGAGGTCTTCAAGGGCAAGCGCGACGGGTTTTTCGTGGAGCTCGGCGCAGCTGACGGCTTCAATGACTCAAACACTTACATTCTAGAAAAACGCTATGGGTGGCGTGGACTTCTCATCGAACCGAACCCGGTAAATTTCGCGAGGATCAAGGGCACGAACCGGCGCGAGGCCACGGCAGTGCCGCTCGCAGTTGACCCGGAACCGGGAAAGCTGGAATTCATGGTCGACGGCCAGCGCAGCAGCTTGCTGGTCGAAGAGGCGGACAACATGACCCAGCGGCGAGCTGAAAAGCTCGAGCGGTTCCGGGCTCAGGGAAAGGTCGTCACAGTCGAAGCGCTTCCGCTTGATCAGATATTCGATCGCTATGGAGCGCCCGAAGCGATCGACTATTTCAGCCTCGACGTGGAAGGCTCGGAAACCCGGATTCTCAGAAACTTCCCATTTGACCGTTACCGTTTTCTCACGCTGACGATCGAACGGCCGACGCCAGAGTTGAACAAAATCCTGTTCGCGAACGGCTACCACTTCGTGAAGAACGCGCTTTACGACACGTTCTACATCCACGAAAGCAACCCGCATTTCGACGAAGTCGCAAAGCAGCCGTTCGAACAACTTCCGCCGAAGCTTTTCTAGGGGGGCGACCGCTCAGACCTTGGTCGGCCGCGTCTCTGGCAGGGCGATCCGAGCCACCTGCTCGGCAATCGGCTCGACCGAAAGGGGATGGGTTTCGCCCGAATGCTCGGCGGGATCTCCTAGATCCTGCCAGCGTCCGTTTTTATAGATCTCGAGCGCGTCGAAACCGGCTTTGTAGCCCATCTTCTTGCTACCGGGCACCCAGTAGCCGAGGTAAACGTATGGCAGACCAGAGCGTCGTGCGATCTCCACGTGGTCGAGGATGATGTACGTCCCGAGGCTGTCCGCGACGCGGTCCGGATCGTAGAAACTGTAAACCATAGACAGCCCGTCTTCGAGGACGTCGGTCAGGCAGACTGCGGCCAGCTTGCGGCGGTTTTGCGAAGCGTCGGCGGGCACCGAATACTCGACGACCCGGCTGCGCACCGGGGTTTCCTCGATCATCGCGGCGAACTCGAAGATGTCCATGTCGGCCATGCCGCCGTCCGCATGCCGGCTGTCAAGGTAGCGTCGGAACAGCGCATACTGATCTTCGGTCGCCCATGGGCTCGTCGCGTCCCGCCTGAGATCAGAGTTGCGCTTCAAGGTCCGACGCTGGCTACGGCTCGGTTTGAAGTCAGCAACACGGATGCGTGCGGACAAACATGCCGAGCATTCCGCGCATGACGGGCGGTAAAGCACGTTTTGCGACCGACGGAACCCTTGCTTCGAAAGGGCGTCGTTCAGCCGTTCCGCATTCTCACCCTGCAACGCCGTGAACAACTTCCGCTCTGACCGGCCCTCGAGATAGGGGCAGGATTGCGGAGCCGTCACGTAGAACTGGGGCGCTATGGGAAGCGTGTGGCGCATATCCGTCTTCGTGTGGCGGCGAGGTTTCCAGTGAAATTAACCCCATGACGTTAACAAGGAGACTCATTTCCGCCAAGCCTTGAGTTCGACTTCAGTCACAAAAGCGAACGGCCCGGTATAACCGGGCCGCTGCTTGAGGGATGTGCTGGGATCAGTAGCGGCCGCGATCGGACCGTTCTGCGCCGCCGTCGTTTTCATCGGCGTTATCGTCCTCTGCCTCGCGGGCAACACGGGCACGCTCATCAAGGTACTGATCGAATTCAGCCTTGTCCTTGCTTTCCCGCAGCCGTTTCAGGAAGGCTTCGAACTCCTCCTGCTCGCGCTCAAGCCGGTCAAGTGTATCGGCCTTATAGGCGTCGAATGCGGTGTTGCCCGAGGTCCGGAAGCCGTGCCGGCGCGAATGCATGCGTGCCATATGGCTGTGGGCATCATGGCGGCTCTTGCCGCAACCATTCGAAAACATGCGCTTGCTCCAGATCATGTAGGCGAGAAGAAAGAGGCCGAGCGGCCAGAAGAAGATGAAGCTGAGGACCATGGCGGCGATCCAGGCGCCTTTTCCACGCTCATCGAGCCAAGCTTCAGCGCGTCCGGGCCATGCGGCAATCGTTGACATATGGTGTACCTCCGTTCGAGACATGTAAATTCCTTTCACATCCCAAAGATTGGGATCGGAGGCCGTCACGTCAAGACCTATGTGAAAGATTTTTACATTGCCCGCGAAAACGTGCTTACTCTACGAAATCTGCCTGTTGTGCCCCCGTCAGAGACAATAGGGCGCTCGGAGTGATCGCGAAGATATGGCGGGGCGTTCCGGCCGCGGCCCAGACTTGATCGAATGTAAGAAGCTTTGGATCGATATAGCTCTCGAC
>CBDUOT010000086.1:0-15564 GCA_965368915.1 uncultured Rhodobacterales bacterium
GACGCCGAGGCGCTGGCAGTCGCATCCGACGGTACCGTCTATGTCGGGTTCGAAAGCTATACGCGGGTCACCGCGCTGACGCCCCCGGACATGACGCCGACGCCGCTGCATCGCTGGGACAGGTTCCGCGATCTGTGGGGCAACGAGGGGTTCGAAGGGCTCGCCCTTCGGCCTGACGGGTATCTTCTGGCAATTCTGGAGGGACAGGACGAGGGCGGCAGGCGCACGTTCGCGCGCAAGGACGATGATTGGGTCGAGGGGCCTGTGCTGCCGGCGACGAAGGGCTGGGCGCTCGCCGATGCGACGTTCGGACCGGATGGGCTGCTCTATCTGCTGGAGCGGCGCCACGCCCTGCTCGCCGGATTCGCGACGCGGCTAAGCCGGGTTGCGCTGGATGACGGGCGCGTGGGACCGGCGGAGCAGTTGCTTGAGACCCGGCCCGGAGACCTCGACAACATGGAGGGCATGAGCCTTTGGCGGGATGCTGAAGGCAGGGTCATCGTCTCGCTCGTGTCGGATGACAATTTCCTGCCGGTGCAAAATACGATCATCGCCGAGTACGAGTTGCGCGAATGACCACGCCGGGGCCGGTCGCCGCGTGCAACGCTTGCACCATCGCCGCGAGGGGTTATGACAGCAGGGCCGGAAGTGGCAGGAGAAAACCGTGACACAGAATGATCCGCGCCGCGTCCTGATCGTGGTCGAGAACCTGCCCGTTCCGCTTGACCGGCGTGTCTGGCTTGAAGCGACGACGCTGACGGCGCAGGGATACGAGGTCAGCGTGATCTGCCCCACCGGGCGCGGCTGGGACAAGCATTACGAGGTCATCGACGGCATCCACATCTACCGTTATCCCGAACCGCCCGAGGCGCATTCCGGCGCGGTGGCCTACGCCAAGGAATACCTCTTGTCGCTGTGGCACTGGTTTCGGCTGGCGCGGAAGGTGCGGCGGGAACGCGGCTTCGACGTGATCCATGGCTGCAACCCGCCCGACCTGATCTTTCTTCTGGCGCTCTGGTATCGCTGGCGGGGCGTGCGCTACCTGTTCGACCATCACGATGTTTGCCCGGAACTGTTCGAGGCGAAGTTCGGCGAGAAGGGGCTGCTCTACAAGATCATGCTGATCTGGGAGAGGATGACCTTCGCCTGCGCCTCCGTTTCGATCGCCACGAACGAAAGCTTCCGCGAGATCGCCATGCGGCGCGGCAAGATGCCAGCCGAGGACGTGTTCGTCGTCCGCTCGGCCCCGAAGATCGAGAAATTCGAAATCCGGCCCGCTGACCCCGAGATGCGCAAGGGCGCGGGGACTGTCCTTGGCTATGTCGGCGTCATCGGCCAGCAGGAAGGCATGGACCTTCTGGTCGAGTCGGCAGAGCACCTGATCCGGCGGATGGGGCGCGAGGATGTGCACTTCATCATCGTGGGCTTCGGGCCTGAATTGCCGAATGTTGAGGCGGACGTGGCGCGGCGGGGTCTTCAGGCGCATTTCACCTTCACTGGTCCGCTTTACGGAGAGGACCTTCTGCGCGCGCTGAACAGTTGCGATATCGGGGTCAGCCCCGATCCGAAGAACGCGATGAACGACATCTCGACCATGAACAAGGTCATGGAATACATGACGCTGGAAAAGCCTGTGGTGCAGTTCGATCTGAAGGAAGGGCGCGCCTCGGCCGGCGAAGCGTCGCTTTACGCGCGCGAGAACGATCCGCAGGACTTTGCCGTGAAGATCGCCGAACTGATGGATGCGCCCGAGCGGGGGTCAGAGATGGGCCGGATCGGGCGCGCGCGGGTTATGGAGCGTCTGAGCTGGGCGCATTCGGCACCCCGGCTGCTGGCGGCCTACGACCGCGTCTTCGCGAAGATGGGGCGCTGAGGGCGGCCAGGTCAGCGGTTGCGCGCCGTGCGGCGTGGCAGGACGAGCACCATCGCCCAACCGGCGAGGAAGCCGCCGAGATGGGTCTGCCATGCCAGTTGGCCCGACATTGCCCACCACAGCACGACGTTCAACACCGTCAGAAACAGGATCGCCCTCATGACCGGCCAGAGCGAGAGGCCGCGCGCTGCGCGGTCGTCGAAATCTCCCGCCAGGATCGCACCCGCAAGGCCGAAAAGGGCGCCCGACGCGCCCACCATCGGGGCGGCGACGGGGCCGAGCAGGGCGAAGCCTGCGCCGCCGCCGACAAGTGCTATGCCGTAGATGGCGAGGAACCGCGCGGTGCCGTGGCGGCTGATCACGATTGGTGCCAGCGACAGGAGCGTCAGCATGTTCAGCGCGAAATGCATCAGCCCTGCGTGCAGAAAACCGTAGCTCACGAACATGAACCAAGGCTGGAGCGCATAGTTGGGCCGCCAGTTTTGCAGGAGGCCGGACCAGAAGCCGCCATACTGGATGCCGGTTGAGCGCCACTCGTCCTGTCCCCAAAGGCCAAGGTCAGCGCCCCAGAAGGCAAGTTCCGGAACCGCACACAGAAAAACGATCGCCCAGGCGGGCGCCAGGGAACGCATCGCCAGCGAAGGTCTCAAAATGGAACGAAGCGCGGCAGCGTGTCGAGGCTTTGCCGCATGAAGTCCAGAAGCCGCGCCTCGGCGTCCTCCTCGGTCTCGTCCGCTTCGATCGGCGTCACGTAGCGCACGAGCGCGCCGTCCGTGCGGCCGATGACGAGGCTGTCGCGCAAAACGCTGAGCTTGGCGCGGAAATCGTTGGCCACGCGCTTGCCGCGGCCTTCGAACCAGTAATAGACGACCTGCTTCTGCAGACCCTTCTGAATCACCGCGCGATTGGCGCTGAAGCTTCCGTAGGCGGTTCCCGTCATGTCGACGGTCACTTCGTTCAGGCTGAACACCTCCCATCCGCCGGTGGGCAGGCAGACTTCGGGCGAGTGGATGCCCTGACCTTCGGTCTGCTTGTCGTACCAAGCAACGAAGAAGCTGATGACGCTGTTGGCCTCGGGCGTCTGGTAGAACGCGTTCACGTAGTCGTCGGCACCCAGAACCTCTTCGATCTTGGGTTCGAGATCGACGGTGTAGCTTTGCCAGTCGCCGATCCGGCGGGGATAGAGGAGAAGCGGATCACGATCCGGTTGCGCCGCTTCGGGGGCGGGGAGCGCATGCCAGCCGAACGAGGTCGCCGCGGTCAGCGCGGCGGCAAGCGCCAGCGCCGCGGAAGGGCGGATCGCGAGAATGCGGGAGAAGATCGCGCCGAAGCCCTGGAAGTCGAGGTCGATGGCTTCGGACAGGGGCATCGGATTTGGTGCGAGGCGTTGCAGGACCATGGCCATCACGAACAGGATCGCGACGCAGATCAGGAAGATGACCCAGCCTTCGAAGAAATGCAGGAAGCCCTCTGCCTGCTCGATCCCGTACCGGTCCACGAGGATGCCGATGATGCCAATGCGGACGGAGTTCATCAGAACCGTCAGCGGCGCGGCCGACAGAAGCAGCACGAGCTTGTGCCAGAGCGGACCCCGGTAAAGGATCGCGAAGAGGTAGGAGAAGGACAGGATCGGGAACAGGTAACGCAGGCCCGAACACGCCTCTGCCACCTGGAGCTTGTAGACGCCAAGGTCGATCACGTTGCCTTCAAGGAAGACCGCGACGCCTGCGAGGCTCACGAACCAGACGCCGAGCGCTGACGACACCCATTGCAGGAAGATCGTGAGCTTCCAATAAAGCATCTGCGGCAGCGGCAACATGAAAACGAGGTGGAAGACCGGCAATTGGTGCTTCCGTCCCCGGTTCCAGCCGAAAACGGTAAGCACGACGCCCGAGATCCACAGGATGAGCGCGTAGGTCACGATGTCGGGCACGCGCATCAGGTTGCCGACAACGGCGACACCGAGCGCGGCGATGATGACCAGAATGCCCGGCCAGCGATTGCGCGGCGCGGCTTCGGGCGGTGGCATGCGGCGCAGTTCGCGAATGAACAGATAGAGCGAGATGAGGGGGATCAGCGGGCCGTGGCTGTATTCGGCCGTCGACCAAGCCGCCGCGAGCGAGGCGAAGCCGATCCAGAAGATCGGAATCGACACGGCCAGCAGCGCCACGAACAATGCCAGACCCGCAAAGTTGACCGGCAGCGTCGCGGCGCCGGCGCGTTCTTCTGGGGTCACGGAATGAGTCATCGCACCATTACCTTGCCGGTCGAACCGATCCTGCGGATATTTACGGCCAAACCGGGCGCAATGCGACCCCCATCGCGGCTTGTTCCATCACGACCGCGTGGATCAAGCCCGCGCCTGTCGTCGGCAAACCGACTGTTACCGCTCTGGGCGGCCATTGGATCAGGGGCGGAAACTGAAGCTGCGGTCCAGCGTCACGAAGACCGAATTGGACTGCGCGACCCCCGTGGCCGTCGAAGAGTCGCGATCGCGGAACACGACGCCGCCCGTCAGGTCCCAGTCCTGGGTAAGAGAGTGCGAATAGGTGGCGCGGAGGTTCCTGCGCTCTACTGTCGGTGCGTTGCCGATGCCGGCACTTTCCGAACGACCCCAATTCAAGGTCAATCCCAGGCGCGAATTGTTGTTGATATCGTAGTTATAGCCGACCGAGACCCGCGTGTTCAGAACATCTTCCGAGAGTGAATTGGTCGAAACATCGCGGTTGACCGAGACGTTGATCGCGCTTGTCTTGAGCTGATGCGTATAGGCGACCGACCCGACCACGTAGTTGTTGCCACTTGGCGCGTGCAGGCCACCGATGCTCGCGTTCAAAGAGCCGCTGGGAAGCTGAAGGTTCCGCGCGAAGCGCAGGCTGGTGCTTGAGCCATTCTGATTGAGCGTTCTGGCAAATGCCGCGGAGACTGTGCCATTCGCCACGGTCTTGGTCAGCGACGCCGAGCCAGTCGCGCCCGAGCGGCTTGTGGTCCCGGCGTTGGTCTCCGTCTTGACTTCGGTCCGGCCAATTCGCGCGTCGAGGACAAGCGTGGGATCGATATCCTGCACGACGCCAATCGCGTAGTCTGTCGAGCGCCGTTCCGTTCCGACCAGATCGTCGTTCGTCACATCGGTGATCCCGACCTGCGCGCGCAGCTGCGTGATCGGAGAGACCTTGAGCGTCGCAGTCAGGTCGACGGAGTTCGTTTCGCGGTCGAAAAGCCGGGCGGTAGTAAGGTTGGAGTAATCTCGCGAGTCATGGCTGACCGCCACAGTGAAACCGAGCGGGTCGTTAATCCCCGTCTGGTAGGTCAGTCCGACACTCTTGAACTCGACCGTGCCGCCATCGTCGACGAAAATGTTTGACTGTTGATCTTCCAGTTCGACCTGGAACGGATCAAGAAACTCCCGATCTACGTTGCGGTAGCGTGCGTCGAACGAAAACCGGCTGTTGACGCCATCGAGCGCGTATCTCAGCCGGATCGTCGGGTCTTCGAACCCTGAAATCGAGCGTCCGGGGATCTCGGCGAAGCGGAAGACGCCCGAGGCGTTGATGTCGAGATTCTGGATGCCCGTCACGCTCGACAAGTTGAAGTCGACGCGGTTGTCAAAGATGGTCGTGCCGCCGGCGCTGTTGGTCTGCAGCTGGAAGTTGTCGTCGTAGGTCAGCCTCGAACTGACGCCGATGTCGAACTGCACGCCACCCGTGTTCGCCACCTGTTGAGGCAGCGCGATACCGGGCCAGATAGTCGAAATTGCCGCGATCGCCGCGATCTTGTTACTGCTCGTCCCCACCGCTTGTCCGCCTTTATTCGAAGAGTCTGCGCTCCGGTACAACAATCACGTCGCCTTCCCGAAGTACGATCGAGGGTGCGGCGGCTCCGGCCTGCACGGCCTTGTAGTTGTAGCGATACACCTTTTCGGTCCCGCCTTCCGGGCGGCGAAGCTGAATGCGCTTGGTCGCTGCGAAGCGCGTAAGGCCGCCGGTTTCGGCGAGGAACTGCAGCAGGGTCGTGCCCTTCTCGACATCGAGACGACCCTGGTTGTTCACTTCGCCAACCGCGTAGATCGAAATCGTGCCGACCACGGCAATATTTGCAGCGGCTTGCTGCGCAACTGCCGAATTGATCGCCGAGGTTGTCGCGTTCAGCTGCCCGACCGACAGGAATACGGTGGGCGGCGTCGCGAAGTTCGGCGCGAGAGACGAAGCAATCGCGCTGCGCATGCCTTCGATGCTTTTGCCCGTCGCCCGGATGGTGCCGACGAGCGGCAGGCTGACGCTGCCGTCGGGAAGCACAAGAAGGCTCCTGTTCAGGCTGGGGTCTTCCAGGACTTCCATTTGGAGGACGTCGCCGGGCTGAATGCGATAGGAACTCTGCGCCCAGGCGGCAGGAACGAGCAGAACAGCCAAAACTAATCCAAGAAGGGATCTGATCATGTTGTCACCCAGTCAAATTCGATTCGTGTCCAACCTAAGTCGAATCAGTATCGAATCATAACGTTAACTGGGTTTCTTCAACCGTGTCGCGCAATTACAACCGGACGAGTGCCCATGCGGCAACATCTTGCCAATCCTAGTTCGCGATGGTCACGCCTTCCGCTTCCAGCCGCGAAACTTCCTCTCGGGCCGACACGATATCGGGCCGTGTGTCTTCAGAGCCCGCGAGTTCGATGGCCTTCTGGAATCGAAGGAGCGCATCCTCCTTCTGCCCGAGCGCGAGATACGTCATGCCAAGATGATATTGCACGACAGGATCGCTGTTCAGCCCTTCCGCGGCCGGTTCGAGTTCCCTCAGCGCCTCTGCGTAATTGCCGCGCTGGTAGGCGATCCAGCCATAGGTGTCCTGATACGGCGCGATGGTGGAGCCGCGCAGGCGGCGCGCGATCACCTCGGCGCGTGCAAGGCTTTTCGGATCGGTGCGATGGTTCGACAGAAGGCTCGCGAGGTTGTTGGCGATGATCGGGTTGGCACTGTTTTCCTTGTAGAGATCTTCGTAGATCGCGATCGAGGCTTCGATCTCACCGGTCTGTTCGAGGTAGCTGGCCTTCGCCCATTTCAACTCGCCCGAGTCGGGCAGCGCCGTAAGCGCTTCGTCGATCAGCTCCGCGGCCTCGGCGGCACGCGCGCGGTCGCTCAGGACAAGCCGCGTCAGCGCCATCCATGCGGGCAGAAGCGTCGGATCCTCGGCGATGAGGTCGCGATAGGCGGCTTCGGCCTCCGCCTCTTGACCCGTCAGTTCGCGCACGGAAGCGTCGATGAACCGAAGCTCGCGGTTATCGGGGGCCTCGGTCAGAAGGCTTTCGGAATAGGCCAGCGCCTTTTCGTTCTGCCCATTCGCGAGATGGGCGCGCAGGATCGCGATCTTGACGTCGAGCCCGCCTTCACCCGTGCTCACGAGGCCTTGCAGATAGCCAATGGCCTGCTCGGTCTTCTCTTGTCCCGCATAGACGGCGGCGCGAAGCGACTGAGCGGCGGCTGTCGCGTCAGGTTCGCCAAGGCGTTCCAGTTCGTCCGCCACGGACTCGGCCCTCGGCCAATCCTGAACGCGCAGATAAAGTTGGCCAAGCGGTACGAGCAGCATCTGGTTGCCGGGCGAAAGCCGCAGCGCGTCGATCAGCACGCTTTCGGCCGGCAAGTACTTTTCTTCCGAAGCCAACAGCTGCGCATAGCGGAGGGTTTCCAAAGGCGCGCGGTTCGACGCGACAACGGCGCGGGACAGCGATTCCCGCATCAGGTCGCGATTGCCGTCGCGCTCGTAGGCTTGCGCCATGAGCGTCAGAACCCCTGCGTCGTTGGGATCGTTTCCGTGCGCGCGTCTGAGGATCGCGATCGCCTCTCCGACCTCGTCTTCACCGATGAGCCAGGCCGCCTTCAGCTTCAGAGCCTCGCCGTCGCCGCCGTCTTCCTCAAGCACTTCCTCGACAAGCGCACGGGCGCCGACGACGTTTCCGGTCGCGGCCAACATGTTCGCGAGCCCGATCTTGGTCCTGCGCGTATCGGCAGAGGGCGGCGCGGTCTTGAGGATTTCCTGCATGTCCGCGATGGCCGCCTCGCGGCGCCCCAGATCGAAGGTGAAGCCCGCGCGCGCGGCACGGTAGACGGACGTGTCTCCGCCCGCGTCAATGATGCGGTCCAGTTCGGCAACGGCGGCCTCTGGCCCCCTGAACTCGGCCAGGAAACGCACCAATTCCACGATCGTGTCCTGATCTGGCGCCTCGACACCGGCGCGTTCGCGCAGATGGGCTTCGGCCTTGTCGAATTCCTTGCGCGAGATGTGCCAGCGAACGAGCGCCTGACTCATCTCGGGCGCGTCCGGGAAGCGGCTGACCATGTCGCGCAGCCCCTCTTCGACCGCCGAGTCATCGCCAAGCGCGGCGTAAATCGACAGCCGCTGGGCGTAAAGGGCGCGATCCTCCGGCGCGAGCTTGATCGCGGTCTCTATGCCCTTGAGCGCGTCTTCGAACCTTTCGGCGCGGATGTCGTCGTCAATCACGACGCGCTGCAAAAGCAGGTTGTCGGGCAATTCCTTCAAAAGCGCGCGCACGCCCTCGGCCGCGGCGATCTGCTCCGAGACGTCGTTCGCTTCGGTCGATACCGCATATTCGGCGACGAGACGGATCGCCTCCATTTCCTGATCGTCAGGCGCGGTTTCGAGGGCAAGCTGCGCATGGCGCAGCGCGGTCGCCCAGTCGCCGCTTTCTGCAGCCAGCCGGGCGAGCGAGGTCTTGGTATTCTGATCCTCGGGATATTGTTCCAGAAGCCGCAGATACTGGGCGAAGGCTTCGCGCGTATTGCCTCGTCCGAGTTCGGCTTCGGCATAGGCGATGCGGGCCTCGCGGTGACTGCCGTTCAGCTTGAAGACGTTTCTGAACTCGACCAGAGCGCGGTCGACATCACCGGATTCGAGGTACTCGAGGCCCGACTCGTAGTGCTTTTCCGCACGCTCCTCGGCGTTGTCACAGGCGGAAAGGCCGGCCATGGCAAGCACAAGCGTGAATGCAGTCAATCTGTTACGAAGCGCCATTCAAATCCTCAGGAACAGGTGCGGCCAATACATTTCTACGCCAAGCGGGAAAACCGCCATGCGTGTTCTATCGCAGCATGAAGGGGTGGTTCAATTCAATAGCCCGTGCCTTTGATCACGACGCGAACCGTTTTGAACAACAGCATCAGGTCCGTCGGCAAAGAGAGCGTTTCGTTATAGTGAGTGTCGTGTTCCGCGCGCTTCGAAAACTCGCTCTCGTTACGATCCGAGACCTGCCAAGGGCCCGTGATGCCGGGCCGCAGCGCATAGTAGGCCATGCCACTATAGAGGGCACGCTGGCTTGGCATCATCGGACGGGGGCCGACAAGGGACATGTCGCCCGTGAAAACGTTCCAAAGCTGGGGGAGTTCGTCGAGCGATGTCTTCCGAAGAAAGCGTCCCACGCGCGTGATGCGGGGATCGGACTTGAGCTTTTGCGTGCTGTTCCATTCCAGCCGCGCCTCGGCGTTCTGCGAAAGATAGTCTTCGAGCATCGCGTCGGCGTTCGGGACCATGGTGCGCAGCTTCAGCATGCGGAAGGTCTTGCCGCGCCGGCCCACCCGATCGTTCCAGTAGAATGGAGAAGAGCCGTCCAGAGCGACGAGCAACGAGAGAATGCCAATGACGGGGACGACGACGATGCTTGAGATGAGGACTGCAGTCAGGTCGAAAAACCGCTTGAAGAGGTTTCTGTAGATTCCGGGCTGCTTGCCCACATCCACCAGGCCGACTGGAGCACTCGCCATACCATAGTCTTCGGAAAGGTCGTTAAGTTGCAGCGTCATCCAATGGCTCCGCCGTACCACCCACACGACAGGCACCATAGAGGCACCCGAACAATTACACCCAACGCTGCACTGCGGCAGCAAACACATCTTTTCTTAACACCTTCGAACAGGAGGCGAAATCAAACTTTCCTGTCTAGGCGGTTAATTGACCAATATCATAGCGGATATCCGCCTGATGATGCGAGCGTAGGATGAGTTGCTCTCCTTACGCGCGAACTTTTGTTTCGATGCGGGAAACACTACCGAGCCTCGCGGCAAATGTGCCTAAATTTTGCTCCCGGCGCTGCATGTGCGAGACTCCGATTCGAAGCCCGTGTAAGATCAGGTGATAAAACGAGTAGCCTTGCTATCCCAAAGCAGTTTCATCTATGCCATTAAGTTGCCGAAGTTTTATGTGCATTTGGCCGTGACGAGCCGGGTAGGCATGGAATTTGTATCATGACCCGGTGGGCGCCGTCCGGTCGGGTGGATTAAGTGGGTTGCGGATGAATAAGGTCGTGGAGACCAAAACGGAAGACAGCAATAACGTCGGCTTCTATATGGATTTTTTCGGGTTCCGCGAGCGTCCCTTCACGCTCGTCCCGGACCCGGATTTTCTGTTTTGGTCGGCGCAGCATCGTCGCGCCTACTCGGTTCTCGAGTTCGGGATCCTCAGTCGCGCGCCGATCACGCTTGTCACCGGGGGCGTTGGCTGCGGAAAGACAACGCTTCTGCGCGAACTTCTGCGGCAATTCGGCAACAAGGTAACTGTCGGGCTTATTTCGAACGCTCAGGGCGGGCGAGGGGAACTCATCCAGTGGGTGCTGAACTCGCTTGGCGTGATGTTCGACCAGAACGAAGGCTATGTGCGGCTTTTCCAGCAGCTTCAGGACTACCTGATCGAGGAATACGCCGCGGGACGCCGGGTTGTGCTGATCTTCGACGAGGCGCAGAACCTGTCGCCCGAAAGTCTTGAAGAGCTGCGGATGCTGACCAACATCAACTCCGGCAAGGACGAGGTGATCCAGCTGGTGCTCGTTGGTCAGCCGGAACTGCGGGAAATGGTGCTGGACCCGTCGCTGCGGCAGCTCGCTCAGCGCATCGCGGCAAGCTTTCACCTGCTGCCGCTAGACGAGAAGGCGGTAATCGATCTGATTGCCTACCGATTGTCTGCGGCAGGCGGAACGGGCGAGGAAGTTACGGTACCGGCCGCCAAGAAGATCTATAAAGTCACCCATGGTGTGCCCCGTCTCGTCAATCAACTTTGCGATATGGCCTTGCTATATGCGTGGAGCATGGACAATCACAAGGTTGACGAAAATGTCGTTCAGTCGGTGCTCGATGACGGCGTGTTCTTCGCGGCTCAGATCGCGGCGGAAGATGAGAAACTGAAATGAACCTCGACCTGTCCTTCTATCTCGCGGTCTTTCTGAGACGGATTCACTATTTCATCATCATCTTCGCGCTGGTTTCGGCGGCGTCGATCGCCGCGGCCTTCCTGTTGCCTGCGGTGTACGTGGCGAACTCTCTGCTGATCGTGGATTCGCCGCAGATTCCCGGCCAGCTTGCAGCGCCGAACGTGCAGATAGCGGCATTGGAGCGTCTTCAGAAGCTCGAAAGCTCGTTGATGACACGCACGAACCTGCTCGACATCGCGCAGCGTCTGAAGGTGTTCAAGGAAATCGACAATATGTCGCCGGACGACATCGTGCAGACGATGCGCCAGAATTCGCGGATCGTGAAGAATGCCGGGCGCGGTCAGGCAACGCTGATGACTGTCGAGTTCACGGCAGAGACGGGGCCGGCCGCGGCTGCCGTTGTCAACGAATACGTCACGCTGCTTCTGAAGTTCGATGCCGAACAGCGGCAATCGAGTGCGGTGGGCACGCTGGAGTTCTTCGAGCAGGAGGTCAAGCGACTGTCGGGCGAACTCGATGCCATCAGTGGCAAGATCCTCGACTTCCAGAACAACAACGCCGACGCACTGCCCAATTCACTCAACTTTCGCCTGAGCCAGCAGACTCTGTTGCAGGAGCGTCTTGCGACGATCGAGCGCGACATTGCCACCCTCAAGGATCAGAAGGCGCGGATGATCGCGATCTTTGAATCCACTGGTCAGATCAACCCGACGGCACCTGTGGCGAACCAGACGCCAGAGGCGCGCCAGCTTGACCAGCTGCGCACGCAGATGAACGGGATGCTCGCCGTGTTCACGCCCGAGAACCCGAAAGTGAAGATGCTGGAGTTGCAGATTCAGCAGCTTGAAGAAGTCGTTCGCGCGCAGCTGCCGCCCACGGCGACAGCCAATCCCGGCGCATCGATGCTGGACGTTCAACTCGCCGACCTCGACACGCGGATCTCCGTTCTCGAGGAAGAGCGTGTGCGGGTCCTTGAGCAACTGGACGAGCTGGCGGAATCGATCGCAAGGACGCCCGCGAACCAAGTCGCGCTCGATGCGCTCAATCGCGATTATTCCAACATCCAGCAGCAGTACAACACGGCCGTCGCGCGGCTGTCTCAGGCCGCCGCAGGTGAGCAGATCGAGGTCCGCTCGAAAGGTGAGCGGTTGTCGCTGGTCGATGCAGCGACGGTGCCAGAGCGCCCGGCCAAGCCCAATCGCATGATGATTGCGGGTGGTGGCGTCGCAGGGGGGGCATTCCTGGGCATAGCGTTCATCGCGCTTCTCGAATTTCTCAATCGGTCCGTCCGCCGCCCTAAGGACCTGATCAAAGCCTTCGGGATCACTCCGATCGCGACGATCCCATACATGCGAACGCCTTCCGAAGTGATGATGCGTCGCACCGGCTTCGCACTGGTGCTGTTGATCGCGGTCGCGGGCATTCCGGCGATGATCTACGCCGTGCATGTCTACTATCAACCGCTCGACATCATCATCACCAAGGTCGCGGCGAAGTTGGGAATCAGGCTTTGACGGGATCGAGGCCGGGCAAGCGCGTTCAGAGGTAATCAGCACGATGGAAAAACTCGAAGCGGCATTGGCGAAGGCGCGCGAAATGCGCAAGTCGGCACTGGGCGCACCGGACGGGTCGCACGACAGGATCCCGATGCCTCGCGGGGCCGAGCCCGTCTACGTCTGGGCAAACCTGCCGGAGATCTCGTTGTCGGCATCTAGGGCACGTGGCAGCCGGATTACCGCACTGCTGGGCGGCAAGGACGCCGCGCCCTACGACATGCTTCGGTCGCGCACGATCCGGCTCATGAAGGAGAAGGGCTGGAGCCGGCTGGCCATCACCTCTCCGGGGGCGGCATGCGGCAAGACGACGATCGCGTTGAACCTGGCGCTAAGCTTGTCGCGCCAGAAAGACCTGAAGGTCATGCTTATCGATCTCGACCTCAGGCGGCCTTCGCTTCATCGCCAACTCGGGCAATCGCCTGAGCACTCGTTCCACGACGTTCTCGACGGGCAGGTGGCGTTCGAGGATGTGGCAATGCGGATTGATGACAACCTGCTCATTGCGATGAACAGCACCGCCAGCCGACATCCGTCCGAGCTGCTGCAAAGTGCCGCGACGCGCAACGTTCTTGACGAGATCGAGCGGCGCTGGCAGCCGGACATCATGCTGTTCGACATGTCGCCCATGCTGGCGAGCGACGACAATGTCGGCTTTCTCGGCAATGTCGACTGTGCGCTGCTGGTCGCGGCTGCAGAAAGCACGACGCTTCCGAATATCGACATCTGCGAGAAGGAGCTAGCCCAGCTGACCAATGTGCTGGGTGTTGTGCTGAACAAGTGCCGCTACACCGACGACTCTGTCGGCTACGACTACGGCAGTTACGCCTGACACCGATGCGCGCCCCTAACGGCGTGCAGGATGTCGGAAAGCAAAAAGGCCGGGCGTTTGCCCGGCCTTTCGCATTTTAGAACCGTTTCCCGTCGTCAGGCTTGCTTGCGGCGACGCTTGCGCAGCGCGGCAAGCCCACCGAGGCCGCCAAGAAGCATCAGACCCGCAGCCGGCACCGGAACAGGCGCGATGCCGATCCCTGCAAGCGCACCATCGGCGTAACCGAAGGTGTCGTTGGTGCTGAGCACCGTGAACGTGATCGTGCTGGCCCAGATCGGCCGGAAGTTTGCGGCGACGCTACCGGCAGCGCCCGACCCGGCGATGTCCACAGCAGCGAGCGAGATGAGCGGATTGCCACCATTCACGGAGGCCTGACCGACTTCACGCGACGAGCCATCCGGCGAAACGAACAGGTCAAGGAAGTAGACCGCATCGATCAACACCGGGGCGCTGAACGTCACAGTGATCCATTCCTGCGAGGTCGGTTTGGTCGTGATCTCGTCGTCGTTGCGGCCGACACCGTAGCCGTCGGTTTCATATGCCAGACCTGTCGACGGGGCAGCGTTCCCGTCGAAGGCTTGCGAATTGTTCAGAAAACCACTCGCGGTCATTGTCCAGTTGATCGCGCCTTGGAAGAGCGAACCGGACGTACCCGTGGAGGCTTTCGTAAAATCGATAACGTAAGCGTTCGCGACTGAAGCGCCAATCGCCATACACGCACCAGCGATCGCGCCAGCGCACCATTTCAAGCCAAACATCTACTTCCCTTCCAACCCAAATCGTATTGCCATTACCCAGTCTCATTTTTCCCTAGATCTTGTTCGAATTCAAACAAGAAGTTGCCTCAATGTTTCCTTTTTCTTGACTCCGGACCGTCGCCGCAATCTGAGGTTGATTCGGTTCTGCGTGGGGCAACAGTTCTGCCCAAGAAATGAACATTGATCGCCGCCCGTCACATGATGACCGGTCGCGTTTTGCGAACAATTGGCGTCAATGCGCCCTTACCGTTTCCGGTCCTGTCGCTCCGCTGCTGGACAAGTGCCGCCAGTCCTGAGACTCGTGGTGCGAAAGGGAGCTCTAACGCCATGACCACAGACCACGTTGTCATCATCCCGCACTACAACGATGTGGCGCGCCTTCGCCGCTGCCTTTCGGCGCTTTCGCAGTCGGACTTGGAGGGGGTCGATGTGATCGTGGTCGACAACGGCTCGACCGAATCGATGGACGAGGTGATGGCGGCCTTCCCCGAGGTCCGCTTCGTCCATGAAGAAGGGCGCGGCGCCGCCCTCGCTCGAAACCGGGGCGTGCAGGACAGCGTGGCGCCCTCGATCTTCTTTCTCGACGCCGATTGTGTGCCGTCGCCGGATTGGATCCAGGCGGCGCGGAATGCCTGTGGCAAGGCCAACATCGTTGGGGGGGCGATCGACGTGTTCGACGAAACGCCGCCGCCGCGGTCAGGCGCCGAGGCGTTCGAGACGGTCTTCGCGTTCAACTACCGGGACTACATCGAGCGGAAGGGGTTTTCCGTGACCGCCAATCTGATCACGTCACGCGCAGTCTTCGAGGATGTCGGGCCGTTCATCCATGGCCTGTCGGAAGATGCGGAATGGTGCCATCGCGCCGCCGCGAAGGGCTACCGGCTTGTCCTCGACGAAGGACTGCGGGTGGCGCATCCGACCCGTTCGGACTGGACCGCTCTGGTCCGCAAATGGCACCGTATCGCGCGCGAGATGTATGAGCTTCACCGCCAGAACCATCCGGGCACCCAGGGACGGCTTCGGTGGGGAGTACGTGCGCTCGGGATGGCGGTCAGCGGGTTCGCGCATTTGCCGAAGGTGCTTTTCAGCCCAAAGCTTTCGGGCTTGGGCGAGCGGCTTCGCGGTGCGGGAATATTGATCCGGCTCAGGCTTCTGCGGTCGTGGTGGATGCTGCGCCAGGCATTTGGCGCCGACATCTGAACCCGGAAACGAAAATGCCCCCGCCGAAAGGGCGGGGGCATTGATGTTCTTTTGCTTAACTCAGAAGCTTTCGTAGGCGCCTAGATCCGGGCCAGAGCCTTTCGGCCGCTGGTCGCCGGCGATGTCGGTCGCTGGCGCAA
>CBDUOT010000087.1:0-15463 GCA_965368915.1 uncultured Rhodobacterales bacterium
TCGCGCTGGAACTCGGTGCCTTCGTTGAAGATCTTCCCGAACGTATCCTGCACGATTGTGATGTTCCGCCCGATGCTCAGCTTGCCGCCGAGCTTGTCCTGGATGTAGGGCGCGGCCGACAGGTGGTCCGCGTGGACATGCGTCTCGATCAGCCATTCAAGCTTCAGACCGTTGTCCTTCACATAGGCTATGATTTCATCGGCATGCGTGTAGCTGATGCGCCCGGCGGCGTAGTCGATGTCCATGACGGAGTCGACGACGGCGCAGGCGTCTGAGGCCGGGTCCTTCACGACATAGGAAATCGTGTTGGTGGCCGGGTCGAAGAATGCCTTGACGTCCGGCTTGATGTCGAGATTCACGGGATAGTCGGTCATGTCGTTTCCCTCCTTGCCAGAGTTCAGTTTTGTGCAGCGGCGGCGCGACGGCCTGCGAGGGCCTGAAGACTGCGCGCTGCGAATATCCCCGCGATCATCGCGGCGATGAAGATGAAGACTTCGGATCGTCCGGTACCCAGCGCCGGAAGAGCCCCACCGGGGCAAAAGCCCGAGATGCCCCAACCCACGCCGAACAGCGCCGACCCTCCGATCAGCGGCAGGTCGAGATCGCGACGTGTCGGTACCTGGAACTTCTGCCCGAAGATCGGGCGGTCCCAGCCGAAGACGACGCGGTAGCCGATGAACGTCACGACAAGCGCGCCGCCCATCACGAAGATCAATGACGGGTCCCACGTGCCCGCGACGTCGAAGAAGTTCAGCACCTTGGCCGGGTTCGCCATGCCGGAAATGGAAATTCCGACGCCGAAGACCAGACCGATAAGATAAATCGCGATCATATGCATGATGTCAGCCTCCGATCACGTGGCGCAGGACAAAGACGGTGATCCCGGTAGCGACCATGAAAGTCAGCGTGGCTACGATCGACCGCGGCGACAGACGTGCCATACCGCAGACGCCGTGCCCCGATGTGCAGCCCGATCCAAAGGTCACGCCGATGCCGACGATAAGCCCGCCGATGACCAGCATCCCGGTCGAAAGCGGCACCTGAACGGCCGGCATCGCACCCGTGAAGAGGCTGACGGCGAGCGGACCCGACACCATCCCCAAAAGCAGGGCGATACGCCACGCGGCGTCGCCGGTTGCCGGGCGCTGCAACAGCCCCGCCACGATCCCGGTCGCCCCCATGATACGGCCCAGCGTGGCCATCAGCATGACCGAGGACAGCCCGATCAGGACGCCCCCGAAAAGCGACGCCCACGGAGTGAATACTGTTTCGATTACGGTCATGGTCTTCCTGCCTCTGCCTTGTTCTTGGAATGCACTGCACCTGCGCCAAGCAGTGCGCGGTGCCGTCCATCCTGTCTTGTCG
Source organism: uncultured Rhodobacterales bacterium (assembly GCA_965368915.1). Lineage (GTDB taxonomy): Bacteria > Pseudomonadota > Alphaproteobacteria > Rhodobacterales > Rhodobacteraceae > Albidovulum. The sequence goes on from CBDUOT010000087.1 coordinate 1,366, forward strand.
TTCTGTTCGCCATCCGGACCTTCCAGAGAATCATCAGGCGCCTGTCATCGCACATCCCGTCGTCTGCCCTTGGTGACATCGTCACCGTTCCCCAGCGGCGCGCGCGAGCCGTTCCAGCCCCTGGCGACCGACCAGCCGGACTTCGCCCCGCGACTGCTCGATCCACCCGCGTCGCTGGAACTCGGAAAGCGTCCGCGACACGACCTCCCGCGCGGTCCCAAGCTCATTGCCCAGTACCTGGTGTGTCGCATGGACGACTCCGTTCGCGTCGGCAAGCTCAAGCAGCCGCGCGGCAAGGCGCACGTCCATGCGCTGAAAGACGATGTCGTCGATCAGGGTGAAAAGATCGGTGATCCGCCGCGAATATGCGCGGAAAATGAACTGCCGAAAAATCGGCGACCGCCCGGCAAGATCGTCGAATGTCGCCCGGGGAATGGCGACCGCGCGCACGTCGGTTTCCGCTATGCCATCGGCCGAGTAATCCTCGAAGGCCAGCATGCAGGCCGTCGTAAGAACGCAGCTTTCGCCGGCATGCACGCGGTAGAGGAACACCTCGCGCCCAGTATCGGATTTTTGCTGCACCCTCACCGTCCCATCAAGCAGCAAAAGCAAGTTGTCGGCGGACTGGCCGGGCTCGAATATCTGAGTGCCGGCGGGCACTTCGATGACCTGGCTTCCCTTGATCAGATCGTCGCGAATATCTGGCGGAAGCCGCTTCAGCCCCTCGAACCTGTCGATCCAGTCATCCGTTCTGACGTTCATGCTCACCCCGTAAACTCGACTTACCCGCAGTCTACACAACGCGGCGGGTCGCGATAAGCGTCGATGTAGGGATCGCACCCGTCAGGCTAAAGTGCGGAGATTGTCGCGGGCCTTCCCGACAGGTACAGCGTGCGCGTCGCAAGACGCTTCGCCTCGACTTCCGAATGGGTGACGAACAGCGTCGCAGGCTGCACTTCGGCGATGAGTTTTTCGGTCAACGCCAGCATTTCTTCAGCCGTATCGGAATCGAGCGACACGAAGGGTTCATCCATGAAAAGCGCCTCGGGCCGCTCAGCCATCGCGCGGGCAAGCGCCACGCGCCGCTGCTGGCCAAGCGAGAGCTGGCGCGGGAACTGGTCGGCCTTGTCGGCGACGCCCACGCGATCGAGCGCGGCAAGCGTGCCCTCGCGGCCAAGCGCGGGATGGACCAGCGACACGTTCTCCGCCACGGTGCGCCACGGCATCAGCGTCGGTTCCTGAAAGACCATCGCCGTCCGTTCGGGCCGCAGCACCGCCCCCCGGAAATCGTCGTCGATCCCTGCGGCGATCCGCAGAAGCGTCGACTTGCCGATGCCCGACGGGCCGAGGATGGCCAGCACCTCGCCCGCTTCAACCTTGAAGCGCACATCGCGCAGCACCTCGTCCGCTCCGAACGATTTGGAGGCGATGTCGACCTGAATCACGCGGTCCTCCAATGGCGCACACGCCGTTCGAAGGGCTGCAGGATAGTCCACTCTATCAGCAGCATCACCGCGATGAACGACAGCGAATAAATCAGGACCATCCCGACCGCGAACTGCTGGAAATGCAGGTGAATCTGGAATCCGATCCCGTTAGAACGCCCAAGGAATTCGACGACCAGCACGATCTTCCAGATCACCGCGATACCCGACCGCGCCGCGCCTGCGATGAAAGGCGCGAGCTGCGGCAGGACGACGTGACGAAGCCGCCGTCCCGGTGACATGCGGAAGACCTGTGCCATCGCCGAAAGGTTCGGGTCAAGCGCACGGGCGCCCTCGCGGATGATGGTCGTGACGTTCGGCACCTTGTTCAGCGTCACGGCTGTGATCGCCGCCGTCTCGTTCAGCCCGATCCAGAGGTAGCAGAGGACAATCAGCACCAGCGCCGGCAGATTCAGGAACACCACGAGCCATGGGTCCAGCCAGCGGTCCACGGCAGGCAACCGCCCCATGACGTAGCCAAGGACAAACCCCAGGGACATTGCCAGAACGAAGGCCCAGATCACCCGCGTCAGCGTCATCCACAAATGCCAGGGCAACGTGCCCGAGGCGACCTCATGCCCGAATGGTCCGATCAACGACCATGGCTGCGGCAGGATCAGCGGGTCCCCCGTCAGCGCCGCCGCAACGATCCAAAGCACCACGAGCGCCCCGACCGACAGCGCGCGGATCGCCGCGGGATGAATTCGCGCGTTATTCAAGTGTCAGAAACATCCCTTCGGGCAACGTCGTCGCCTTGCCGACCAGTTCCGCACCGCCAAGTTCGGCCATGATCCGCAGGAAACGGTCCGCCGCCGCTTCGTCCACGGGCTCTCCGCTCGGGATGCCCGCGCGATAGCCGTCACGAAGCGCCGCGAATTCGGCCTCGTCTGCGGCGTTCATCCGATCGCGCAGGCCCTCCCATGCGTCGTCGTCGGCGTTCAAGAGTTCTTTCGCCGCCCGCGACGCCCGCGCGAGCCCCTGCGCGACCTCGGGATTTGCAGTGACATACTCCCCCTTCAGAACGTAACCCAGAAGGGGCGTGTCTGGATCGAGGCCCAGCGCCTCGGCGGCGTCGGTCACCGAAATCAGATCATGCATGCCTTTGGCCTTCATCTTTGCGAGGAAGTGCCAAAAGTTGATCGCGCCCGCCGTTTCCCCTTCAAGCCCCGCCTTGAAGATCAAGGGCGGCGCGCCAAAGACCTGCTCGGTCTCGGCGGCAAGATCGAAGCCGTATTCCTGCGTGGCATAGGCGCGCAGGATCAGCCAGCTCTTGTCCAGCGGTCCGCCCGCAATTCCGATCTTTTTGCCCTTGAGGTCGGGCAGCGTCTCGATCCCGCTGTCGTCCTTGACAACAAGCCCGCCAACGGCGCGGGAATAGGGAATGAACACATAATCCCGCCCCTCTGCCCGCATTCGCGCGACCCAGATCCAGTCGGCGACAACCACATCGACCTCACCGCCCTCGAAAGCGATCCGCGTGGCCGGGTTGTCGGCATAGTCCTGGATGTCGAGGACGAAACCATGCGCCTCGTCCAGCTTTTCCCGCTTGATGAGCGCCGCCTCCCAGCCAACAGTGCCGGTCGCCAGCATGCCCGCGCGAAGATGCGGCAGATCCTGCGCCTGAGCGAGCCCGGCCAAAAGCGCCGCCGCGAGGCCCAGCGCCAGTCCCTTGAGCGTTTTCATGTCGTCCTCCCATTAAGCCAGGCTGGCGTCACTGGATCGTGATCGCGACCCTCTGGCTATCTCCGGTCGTGCCCGGGATCAAAAGCGTATAGCTGCCCGGCTTGATCGCGATGAAGGACAGGGTAGCCTCGCCCGCATCGTCGAATTCGAAGCTGTCGATCGCCATGGGTCTTATCTCGATATCGTTTATCACGATCTCGTTCATCCAGATCGCCCGGAAAAACTCGGGGCCGGTCAGCGCAAGTTCTGCCGACCCGTCGGCGGTGATCTGGATTTCGTAGTAAGCGCCCGACTGAAGCGCCACCGGCCCTTCCGCAAGCGGCTGGCCCGAGGCAAGCGTAAGCTCGATCGGTTCGCCCCGGTTGCACTTGGCCAGAAGGCCCGCGAACCCGAATTCGTCGCAAAGAGGCGCCGCACCTGCGGGCAACGCCGCGAAAAGCGAGATGGCTGCCAGTATCTTTCTCATCCTCAATCCCTCTCTCAATCCGGTGCCACGACGACGCCCCAGGGCTGTTCGCCCACCTGCACCGACTTGATGACCTCCTCGGCCTCGACATCGATAATGCTCACATCGTTGGAGTTTCCGTTCGTCGTGATCAGGAACTTCTCGTCGGGCGTGAAGGCCATCTGCCAGACCCGCTGGCCGACAAGCAGATACTCGATCACCTCGTCGGTCTCTCCATCGATCACCGCGACGCGATTGGCCGGACCCAGCGCCACGAAAACGCGTGAATCGTCGGCCGTCACGCGGATGCCCACGGGCTGCAGCCATTCGGGCAGAACGCCGGGCACCTCGAACGTGATCTTCTTCGTGATGGCAGGCTCCGGCACCGTCATGTCGATGACCGACACCGTCCCTCCGATCTCTGAACTGACGTAGAGCTTCGTACCGTCCCTGGTGAACTCGGCGAAGCGCGGGCGCTGATCGACCAGCACGTTGTGCGTGATCTTGTAGGTCCCGGCGTCGATGAAATGCGCCATGTTGGTGGTTTCAGAAGTATTGATGATCACCGCCGCATCGGGGCTGATCGCCATCCCTTCGGGCTCCACGCCCACCGGCACCTCGGCCAGCACCTCGCGCGTCTCAACGTCGACCACGGTCACGAGGTTGTCGTCCTCGTTGGCGATATAAAGCGGATTGCCCGTGGGATGCAGGACGAACAGCTCCGGGTCCGGTCCAGACGGCAGTGTCCGTATCTCCTCATACGTCTCGGGGTCGAAGACGCGGACCGTGTCGTCGTCCGAGGCGCAGATGTAAAGCTCGCTTCCATCCGGGCTCATCGTGATGCCGCGCGGACGGTTGCCGGCGGGAAATTCTCCGATCACTTCCCAGGTGTCACTGTCCAGAACCGTGAACGTGTTGCCGCGTTCATTGGTGACGAACACCTTGTTCGCGGCGGCGGGCAACGGGAGCGACAGCGTCGCGACCAGGGCCAAGGGCGCAATACGTCTCATTGTCCTCCTCCAAACGCTGTGCATTCCGTCTCTGGCCGGTCGTTGCCAAGCGTATCGAGCGGCGAGACCTGGTGCAGGAACCCGTCCTGCGGCGAGACGGAAACCATGATGTGCCGGTCCGTCAGCAGGATCGGCTGGCGCATCTGCCCGTTCCAGTCGCGGAAGGTCAGCTTCTGCCCCTTGAACGCGGCAAGCTCGAATGCGTCGGACAGTGCGTAGTCCCTTATCGCCGCCGGGTCGGCCCCGCTGGTCCGCGTCACCGCCTCGCCGATCACACGCAGCGCTAGCCAGACCTGATAGTCCTCTTCCCGCATGCCCCGTCCCGTCAGCCGCTCGAACCGACGCTGAAACTGCGTAGCGCCCCACGCTTCGAGCGCGGGGTGCCACGTGACCGGCATCAGCCCGGCCGAGCCCGCGACAGGGCGCGGCTCCCAAAGATGAAACGGCAGGTACGCCGCGAAGACGTCGGTCTCGTCGGCAGCGACGATGACGTCATGGTCCTCCGCCTCTTGCGTGAATGTCGGGATCTGGCGCTGGACGAGCACGTGCCCGGTATCGGTTCGGCGCGCGCCACCGGTATCGACGAAGACCCGCTCATCGACGACCTCCGCCCCGAACTTGCGGATTGCGTGTCGAAAGGCTTCAGCCAGAAGCCCATCGACCGCATGCGACCCTTCGATAAGAAACACGCGCTTCCATTGCTTCCAGACGAGGAATTGCACCAGCGCGTCCGCCACCATCTGCCGGCTCGGCGCGACATGCAGCAGGTTCGCCCGGCACTCCGCCTCGCGCAGCACCTCATCCCGCGCGCCTGCGTTCAACACCAGCGCGCCGTCACCCGCGCTATCGGCGGCGACAAGCGTTTCCTCAGCATTGGCGAGCACTACGATTAGGTCAGTTCCCCCGTCAATCAGTCCGCGAACCGCGTCGGCGACGCCGTCGGGCGACACTGGCACCGTTTCCAGCGTGAACTCCATCCCAAGGAATGATCCGGTGGTCTGGTTGTCCTCTGTTGCCAGTGCAGCCCCCGCGAAACCCAGATCTTCGGGCGGGATGTCAAGCCGCGATATCGGCAGGGGAAGCTCGCGATCCACGCGCACAACGGCTGCCCTTACCTCCAAGGCCTGCACCGCAAGGGTGCCGGCCAGAAGCGCCAGACAACCGCCGAGAAGGCTCTTCCAGATCGACATTCGTAGGCTAACCTCCCATTTTCCCACGAATCCCCGTCAAAGGATGCGCGCTCGCGTCAGCCCTTAAAACCGAGACTTATGGCGTATTTCGCCCCTTCGGCCGCTTCTTTAGACTTTTATCGCATGAAACGCGGTGCGGTCCTCCTGTGGCTGATCATCATGCCGTATTGCGGCATGGCTGCTGAGTATGGCGGACCGCTGAAGGACGACGCTTCGGTCGCCTTCCTCGGCATCACTTTCATCGACACGTCGACCGAAGGCGCCTACGACGGCGAACGCCCCGACCAGACCGCCCGTGTGGCGCTTCTGGAAAACGAGGTTCGCAGCCGCTTTGCCGACGAGGGGTTCACCTTGCTGGCGACGGATCCCGTGGCGGAAAAGCTCGACGCGACTGTGAACCCTGCCGACTGCAACGGCTGCGAGGTGCGCTTCGCCACCGAACTCGGCGCTGACTATTCGCTCGTCGGCGAGGTCCAGAAGGTGTCCAACCTGATCCTCTCGATGAACCTCGTCATGCGCGACACCGGGGACGGGTCGATGGTGCGCGGCCTGTCGGTCGATATCCGCTCCAACACCGATGACAGCTGGCTGCGCGGCATGCGCTACATCTTCAAGAACCACTTCTTCAAGGAATGAGGATAACATGAGATTGCTAAGACCCATCTGGGTTCTTTTCTTCCTGCTCCTGCCCGGTCTCGCCGCGGCTCACGGTCCCACCCGGCAGAAGATCACGCTTTCGGCGGATGTCGCCGCTGCCCCGGCGGATGTCTGGGCGGTGATTGGCGACTTTCAGGACATGAGCTGGCACCCAGCCGTCTTCTCGACCGAGGGCGAGGGCGGGAACGAGATCGACGCCACCCGCGTCCTGACGCTGGGAGAGGAAGGCGGGCCGACGATTTCCGAAGTGCTCTATAAGTACAGTTCCGAGAAGATGAGCTATTCCTACCGGATCACCGACGTGCTGGTCGAAGTGCTGCCCGTCACCAACTATTCCAGCCATCTGACCGTCACGCCGACCGACTCGGGCGGCAGCCACATCGAATGGCGCGGCGCGTTCTACCGTGGCTACCCGAACAACGACCCGCCGCCAGAATTGAACGACGAAGCCGCCATCGCCGCGGTAACGGGCGTCTACCAGGCCGGACTCGATGCGCTCGTTCAGCGGTTTGGCCAGTAGCCTTCTGCTGACGCTCGCCGCCGCCCATCCGGTGGCGGCCGAGACGGCCTATGTGACGAACCAATCGTCCTCCGACCTGTCGGTCATCGACCTCTCGTCGGGGAAAGAGATCGCCCGCCTGCCCGTGCCTGGCCAGCCTGCGGGCCTTGCCGTCGCCGAAGCCTTGGGCGTCGTCCTCGTCGTCAGCCCCGAGACAAAGACCATCAGCCGGTTCTCGCTTTCCGACAACGCGCTGACCGGCAGGCTGACGCTTGATGGCGGGCCGATTGGCATCGCCGCCGACGAGGTGCGCGGCCGGTTTTTCGTGTCCGACTGGTACAACGCGCGGGTCTGGGTGATCGACGCTTTCGCGCTGACGGTTGCCGGAACCTTGGCGACCGGCGCCGCACCCGCGGGGCTGGCGTTGTCGCCGGACGGGCGCTTTCTGGTAACCGCCGATCGCGACGCCGATCAGCTTTCGGTCTTCGATGCGGCGACCCTTTCGCCGCTGCGTGCCATCCCGGTCGGCATCCGCCCATTCGGCGTGAAATTCTCGCCCGACGGCAGGGTCTTCAGCGCCGACGTTGGCTCGAACACCGTGACCGTCGCCGATCCGGCGACCGGACAGGTTCTCGGCACCGTTCCGACGGGCGAACGCCCGTATGATGTGGCTTTCGCGCGCGGCCAAGGTTTCGTGACCGATCAGTATGCAGACAGCGTGACCGTCTTCGACGCAGCGACCCTCGCTCCGGTCACCAAGATCGAGGTCGGCGAGTATCCCGAGGGCATTGACGTTTCGGGCGACGAAAGCAGGGTCTATGTCGCGAACTGGTTTTCCAATACGCTCAGCGTCATCGACGCGGAAACCCTCTCGGTGATCGCGGAAATCGAGACGGGAGACGGACCCCGCGCCTTCGGGCAGTTCGTCGCCACTGGGGAGGAAACAAGATGCGCCAGTTGCTGATCGCCGCATTCGCAGGCTTCTTACTGACAGCGCCCGCTTACGCGGATGAGGGAAGCTGGCCCGACATCCGTGCCTCGCTTTATGACGAACGCGCGCTTCAACCCGGTGACAACATCGTCGCACTCGACGCGCCTTACCGCAGCACCGAAGACGCGCGCACCGTAATTGGCGTATCGGTTGCGGCGCCTCCGGGGCTCACTATTGCGGCCGTCACGGTAGTGCTTGACGAAAACCCCATGCCGGTCTCTGCCGTCGTGCGTTTGGCCGACCCCCTGCCGCGTTTCCGCTTCGAGGCGACGCTACGCATCAACGGCCCGACACCGGTCCACATCATTGCCGAAACCGCGGACGGCCAGCTTTTCATGACCGAAGGCTTCGTCAAGACAATGGGTCAGGGGGCGTGCGCCGCCCCGCCCGGCACCGACCCCGAAGCAGCGCTGGCCAGCTTGGGCGAAATGATGATCGGCATCGGGAATGCCAGCGGCGCAGCCGACAAGCTTGCCGATCTGACCACTGGGCAGATGGAGATGAGCCTGTCGATCGACCACCCGAGCCATTCGGGCATGCAGATGGATCAGATCACGCTGCTGTTCATCCCGATGCGCTACGTGGAAAACGTTACGGTCGATCTCGACGGCGAGCCCTATGCCGAAGTCACCGGATCGATCTCGCTCTCGGAAAATCCCGAGCTCACGCTGTCGATCCCGTCCCGGACACGCGGCATCGACGTCACGATGACCGACACCGACGGCACCGTGGCCCATGCGAGCCGCAAGCTCGCCGATTACTGAGGTTCGGGTTCCGGCGCGACCTCCTCAAGTGGGTAGTCCATGAACTCCCACCCATCGGTGCCCTCGGGATGCCAGTAGACGGTCTCATAACCGTACTCCAGCGCGCGCTTCGCCGCGTTCCAGCTCATCCAGCATTCGTCGAGGCAGAAGAAAAGGACCGGATGGGACAGATCGCCCTCGGTCGCCTTCGTCAGGCCCGCCCGAAAATAGCTGTCCGTCACATCGGCGATCCGGCCATAGCCCACGTTCGGCAGCCAGAGCGCGCCGGGGACCGAAAGTCGGGCCTTTTCGTGCCAGATCGTGCCTTCGGGCAGTTTGTCGGGCTTGGGCGCGCGCGGCAGTACGTCGATGAAAGCGGTCTTTCCCTCACGCCACAGATCGAAGGATTCCTCCGTCGTGACCACAACGCCGCCTTTCAGCGTCGAGGGAACAGGCGCACGATACTCGTCTTCGCGGTATCCCTCGGGTTCCGGCGCCTCCGCAAGGACCGCGACCGGCGTCAGCATCAGTGCGAACGCCAGTGCGCGGATCATTTTGAAACGACCTTAAGCTCCGTCCCCATGTCGGTCAGCAATGGGACGCCCGCGTCGGCAAGGATCGTGTCGATCTTGTCCTGATTTCGCCGGATCAGTGAATTGAGCTTCCGCGTCCAGGCCTTTTCCCCCAGACGGACGCCCATCGTGATCCGGTAGAACATCCTCGGCTGGCCCAGTTCCTTCATCAGCGGCGTGACCTTCAGACCGGGATGGCTTGCCTTCACCAATGGCCCACCGATAGGCCCCCAAAGGATCGCAGCGTCGATATCGCCCGCTTCCAGATCGGCCAGCATGTCACCCGACGGGTCCTCGTAGCGGCGGTCGACGAAAAGATCGTAGCCTTGCGCCCCCGCCATAAGCCCGTAGCGGGTCATATGTGTCGCCGGTGCGCTGCCAGCGACAACGCCTATCCGCGTGCCCTTCAGCGCCGGATCGGAAAGCGCCGTGACATCGGCCAGCGGGCCATCCGGCTTGACGATCAGCACGTAGGCCGAGGTGTAGTAGTGGTTGGTGTTCTGCACCAGCTCATGGCCCTGGGTAAAGCCGATCACCACGTCGCATTCGTTGGCCGCAAGCGTGCGTCGAATGAACCCGGTCGCCATCGGAAACCAGGTGTATTCCAGCGGCAGACCCAATTCCTCGGCGAAAAGCTCGGCGATCTTGTTTTCGAACCCACTGCCGTCATCCGCCGAAAGCGGTCGGTTGGCCGGGTCCGCGCAAACGCGGAAAGAGACCTTGGACACAAGGTCCGAGGTCTCTTGGGCTGACACCGGTGCCAGCGTACCCGCCAGGATCGCCGACGCGAGGGCGAGCGCCGCGAAGGCTCCCCCTCTGTAGCGGCTCTCAGGTTCCAAGGCAGGCGTTTTCAGCTTCGCGGATCGCATCGGACTTCGCCTCTTTCTTCCCGGGCCGCCCACGCGGAAGCGCATCCGTTCCGCGCGCCTTGAGATAGGTATAGATATCGTCGAGATAGCACATCACGTTTGGATTGGTGCCGAAGGCGGGCATCACGGACTGCTCCGATGCACTAATCCTCTGGCGGCCGTTCGTTACCACGTCGACGAAATCGTAGTAGTCCATCTCGATTGCGGAGACCTTAAGCGCCGGGGCGTAGCTGCCACCCTCGCCTTCCGGGCCGTGGCAGACATGGCATTCGGAATGATAGCGACGGAAACCTGAATAGGTTAGCCAGTCGATCGTCCCGTCCTCGGCGATGTTGTAGGTCGGCACACCGTCTTCGGTGTAGTAGCGGCCATCTTCCTCGTAGCCGACCGCGATGTTGTCAGGCGCCGCTTCCGTATCCGACTGGGCGACGGCTGGCGCGGCGAAAAGGCTCGATGCCGCGAGAATGGCGAACGGCAGCGCCTTGATCATCCTTGTCATGTGCTCTGGGCTTCCTTTGACCTGTGGGCAGGCCGGCGCCCCGAAAGGCGCCGGCCCGTTCTCGTGAGTGTGGTCGTCAGTTTGGCAGTGCGAACACTGTCATCACGCCGCCAAGCGCGGTGTAGTCGCTCAGCGCGGCATAGCCGCCCACGGCACCCAGACCGTCGGTCGGGTTCGTCAGACCGGCTGCGAGGCCAATCCCGGCCCAGCCGCCGACACCCGAAAGGATCGCGACATACTGCTTGTCGCCATGGGTGTAGGTCATCACGTTGCCGATGATGCCGGACGGGGTCTTGAACTTGTAGAGTTCCTCGCCCGTGTTGGCGTCAACTGCCTTCAGATAACCTTCCAGCGTGCCGTAGAAGACGACGTCACCTGCCGTCGCAAGCGCACCGGACCAGACCGAGAACTGCTCGGGCAGCGACCACTTGATCTCGCCCTTCTTGCCGTCCCAGGCGATGAAGTTACCCATGCCGCCATGGCTGTCCGGCGCGGGATACATCGACAGGGTCGCACCCACATAGGGCTGACCTGCGGTGTAGCTGACCCGGAACGGTTCGTAGTCCATGCAGACATGGTTCGTGGGCACGTAGAACAGCTCGGTCTGCGGGCTGTAGGCCGCCGGCTGCTGGTCCTTCGACCCAAGTGCGGCCGGGCAGATACCGGTCGAGTTCACGTCCTCGCCGTTCTGCTCGGTCGAGTACTCGGCCACGACCGCCGGACGACCGTAGTTTTCAGACGCCGGGTCCATATCGACACCCGTCGTCCAGTTGACCGCGGGATCAAACTTCTCGGCGACAAGAAGCTCGCCGGTTTCGCGGTCGAGCGTGTAGCCAAGACCATTCCGGTCGAAGTGAGTCAGAAGCTTGCGCATCTGGCCGTCGATCTCCTGGTCCGTCAGGATCATCTCGTTGATCCCGTCGAAGTCCCACTCGTCATGCGGCGTCATCTGGTACAGCCACTTGGCCATGCCGTCGTCCGGATCGCGTGCCATGATGGTCATGGACCAGCGGTTGTCGCCCGGGCGCTGCGCCGGGTTCCAGGTCGAGGGGTTACCAGTACCGTAGTAGACCAGATCCAATTCGGGATCGTACGAATACCATCCCCAGGTGGTGCCGCCACCGATCTTCCACTGATCGCCTTCCCAGGTGTTGGTGCCCGAGTCGGGTCCGACCGGCTTGCCAAGATGCATCGTATTCTCGGGATCGATCAGCGTGTCGCTGTCCGGGCCCATCGAATAGGCGCGCCAGGCAAGTGCGCCATCGGCGAGATTGTAGGCCGTGACCGACCCGCGCACACCGAATTCGCCGCCCGAAATACCTACGATCACCTTGTCCTTGACCGGTAGCACTGTGGCAGTGTTCGTCTCGCCGATTGCCGGATCGCCGTTCTTGACCGACCAGACAACCTCGCCGTTTTCAGCATTCAGTGCCACGACAGTCGTATCGGCCTGATGCAGGATTATCTTGCCGTCCGCATAGGCGACACCACGGTTCACCGTGTCACAGCACATCACCGGGATCACCGACGGGTCCTGCTTGGGCTCGTACTTCCAGATGACCTTGCCATCGTCGTTGAGGTCGAGAGCATAGACCGTGTTGGGGAACGGCGTGTGCACGTACATCACGTCGCCGACCACAAGCGGCGACCCTTCATGGCCGCGCAGAACACCGGTCGAGAAGGTCCAAGCGACCTGCAGATCGCCCACGTTGTCCTTGTTGATCTGGTCAAGTTTGGAATAGCGGGTATTCGCGTAGTCGCCGGTCTGAATGGCCCACTGGTTGGGGTCATCCATCAAGGCCTGCAGGTCGGCGTTGGCCGTTGCGGCAACCGTGCCGCCCAGCGTCATCGCCGTCGTCAGAATTAGAAGTTTCTTCATGTCGTCCTCCCATCTGAATTGCCGAGCAGGGGTCTTACCGTCGCTTGGATCGTTGACGCCATTATCGGCATTTCGAGTCGCGATCCCGCGCTCCCCCAGTTCTCGCCACGCGCACCCTCGGCCCGGCGCGCATGGGCTAAACTCCGTTTTGTTGTCGTTGTCCTCCCTCTTGCGTTCCTAGTTCGCCTCGAAGGTCGCCAGATAGGCCACCACGTCGGCGCGCTCTTCTTCCTTGCGAAGCCCGGCGAAGCTCATCTTCGTCCCCGGGATGAAGTCCTTCGGTTTCTCCAGAAGCTCCGCGATTGTCTCAGGCGTCCAGATCAGGCCATCCGCCGCGGCGGCCTTCATGGCATCCGAATAAGAAAAATCCTCTACCGAGGCCGCTGCCCTGCCAATGATGCCGGTCAGGGGTGGCCCGACTTTCAACTTGGCGCCCTCACCCACGTCGTGGCAGGCCTTGCATTTGCGAAATACCTTCTCCCCCTTGGCCGGATCGCCGGCGTCCTGGGCCTGCGCCGCCATTGCCCCTGCCGTGACCAGCAAAATGGCCGCCAGTCCCGTTTTCACTTTCTTCAAAGCCATTCGTTTTCTCGTCCTTCCGTTAGAGTCATGCAGCCAGAAGCCTCTCGGCGTGCCATTTGACGTGGTCCTCGCCGAAGCTCGCGACGAAGAAATAGCTGTGGTCGTAGCCGGGCTGCATGCGCAACACGCCGGGCTGGCGGCGGTCGGCCATAAGCTGGGCAAAGGCGCCGGGCTTGAGCAGGTCGATGAACTGGTCCTCGGTCCCCTGATCGATCAAAATGTCGCGGCACCAGCCACATTCTGTCAGAAGAAGGCAGGCGTCATAGGCGGCCCAGGATGCCTCGTCGTCGCCGAGATAGGTCGACAGTTGCTTGCGCCCCCATTCCGACCGTGTCGGGTTGACGATCGGCGCGAATGCCGAAACCGAGTGGTAAAGCTCCGGGTTGCGGAACGCGATGACGAGCGCCCCGTGTCCGCCCATCGAGTGCCCGGTGATGCCTTGCACCTCGCTGATCGGCAGGGCGCCCTGAAGGATGCCCCGCAGTTCCCGCGTGATGTAGTCGTACATCTTGTAGTGGTCGCGCCACGGTGCGCGCGTCGCGTTCACGTAGAACCCGGCACCTTGGCCTAGGTCATATGCGCTGTCATCGGCCACGCCCTCGCCACGCGGCGACGTGTCCGGAAACACGAGCGCAAGGCCCAGCCGCGCCGCATGGGCCTGAAGCCCGGCCTTGTTCATCGCGTTTTCATGCGTGCAGGTCAGACCAGAAAGATACCATAGAACGGGAACGGACCGGTGCGCCGCTTGCGGCGGCAGGAAAACACCGAACGTCATCACCCCGCCGCAGGCCTCGGAATTGTGACGGAACACGGATTGCGTTCCGCCATAGCAGCGGTTCTGCGAAACGAGCTCCAGCACATCGGTCGTCGTTCTCAGCATTCCGCCCTCGGATCCTACGATTTCCGATCAAACGTTGCGCGGTCCTTTACCAGCGCGCCCCGCCGGACCTTTCGCTTGGGTTAAGGTGATTTGAGACGTCCATGTCGTTCAGTGT
>CBDUOT010000088.1:0-15176 GCA_965368915.1 uncultured Rhodobacterales bacterium
CGTCGGCGGGCCGATAAGGCGGATGCGGTTTTCCATCTTGCCGAGCAAGATGAGGTTCGACCGCGCAACCCGACTGTGGGCGATGTCACCGCAGATTGCGACCGTCAGGCGCTGGATCCGTCCCTTGGCGCGGCGGATCGTCAACGCATCCAGCAGCGCCTGCGTTGGATGCTCGTGCCGCCCGTCGCCTGCGTTCAGAACAGCGCAATTCACTTTTTGCGCCAGAAGATCGACAGCACCTGATGCCGGGTGACGAACGACCAGAAGATCGGGATGCATCGCGTTCAGCGTCAGCGCGGTGTCTACCAGCGTCTCGCCCTTCTTCACGGAAGAGTGCTGCATCGCCATGTTCATCACGTCCGCGCCGAGCCGCTTTCCGGCAAGCTCGAACGAGGCCTGCGTCCGCGTCGACGATTCGAAGAACATGTTGATCTGGGTCATGCCTTTCAGCGCGTCGGATTGCTTCACCGTGCGCCGGTTCAGTTCGACATACTTTTCGGCCAGATCAAGGACGGAGCGAATCTCTTCCGGGGCCAGATGCTCGATGCCCAGAAGGTGACGCGCGCGGAATGTCATGGATGTCTCCGGTCCCCGTTTCGGGTGCTTATGGCAAAAGGACGCGGACCGGGCAACGCTGAATGCGGGTGCTTGCCGAGGCGCGGGCGGGCGCATAGCTTGTCACCCATGACCCAAGCCCTCGCCGATATGGACTTCTACGCCGCCAAGGCGCTGCTTGAATGGCAGATGGAGCTTGGTGCAGACGAAGCCGTGGGCGACGCGCCGGTCAATCGCTATGAAGTTGCGGCCGAGGCGCCGAAGCAAGCCGCGAAACCGGCCGAAGCGGCGGCACCACCTGTCGATGCACATGAGCAAGACGCGGTGGAAATCGCGAAGGCCGACGCAGCGCGGGCGACGAGCCTTGAGACGCTGGCCGAGATCCAGTCGGACTTCAATCTTTGCGAACTGAAAAAGGGAGCACGGAACTTCGTCTTCGCCGATGGCAATCCCGAGGCCCGCGTGATGATCATTGGCGAGGCGCCAGGGCGAGACGAGGATCTTGAAGGCCGCCCGTTCGTCGGCCGGGCGGGGCAGCTTCTCGACCGCATGTTCACCGCAATCGGCCTTGCCCGGACCGCCCACAACTCGGACGAAGCGCTTTATATCACCAATGTGTTGCCATGGCGGCCGCCGCAGAACCGCGATCCGGAGCCTGACGAGATCGCGATGATGTTGCCCTTCGTAAAAAGGCACGTGGAGTTGGTGGACCCCGATCTGATAGTTCTCGTGGGCAACACGTCCTGCTCGGCGGCCTTGGGGCGGAAGGGAATTCTCAAGCTGCGCGGCAACTGGACCGAAGCTTACGGAAAGCCCGCGATGCCCATGACCCACCCGGCCTACTTGCTCAGAAACCCCGCCGCGAAACGCGAGGCCTGGGCTGATCTGCTCGAGATCAGGGCGAAGTTGAGTGAACTGACATGAGCCGCATCGACGAATCCAAAGAGTTCATCCCGGTCCGCATTGCGATCCTTACCGTGTCGGACACACGGAGCCTTTCGGACGACAAATCCGGGGATACACTTGCCGCGCGCGTCACCGAGGCGGGACACGTGCTCGCGGACAGGAATATCCTGCCCGATGAACGCGACGCCATCGCCGGCCAGCTCCGCGTCTGGATCGCCGATCCGAAGATTGACGTGATCCTGACGACGGGCGGCACCGGGCTGACCGGCCGTGACGTCACGGTCGAAGCGCACCGGGACGTTTACGAAAAAGAGATCGAGGCCTTCGGCACTGTCTTTACCATCGTTTCCATGCAAAAGATCGGGACAAGCGCCGTGCAGTCGCGCGCTTGCGGAGGTGTCGCCGGCGGCACCTACCTCTTTGCTCTGCCCGGCAGCCCCGGCGCCTGCAAGGATGCTTGGGACGAAATCCTGAAATGGCAGTTCGATTACCGTCACCGCCCCTGCAACTTCGTCGAGATAATGCCGCGTCTTGACGAACATTTGCGACGGAAGTGACTGCCTCGTGCGTTCAACATTACGCGTTTGGACAATTCTGGCCTAAGGTTTAGACTTGATGAGTGGGGTCGCAATGATCGATCGCAGATGGGATTTCTGACGCGAAGTCTCTTGGGGCTTTTCATGCTTGCCGCCACACTGGCGTTGCTGGCAGTGGGTGGATTCATGCTTCGAGATGCGATCGAAGCAGCGAATGAAGGGCCGAGCTGGTCGCGTGAACCAAGCGAGCGTGTCTTCTCCGCCCGTGTTCTACAGCTCGAACCAGCCAGGATCGCACCCGTTATGGTCGCTTATGGCGAAGTGCAAAGTCGCCGAGAGCTTGAACTTCGGGCCGCAGCAAGTGGGCGCATTATTGAACTCGCAGACGAATTTCAGGATGGCGCCGCGGTAGAGGCCGGTCAACTCCTTGTGAAGATCGATCCCGCCGACGCCCAATCCGCGCTCGATCTGGCCCGAAATGGCCTGAGCGAGGCCGAGGCCGAGGAGCGGGAAGCCATCCGCGCAGTTTCGCTGGCGCGTGATGATCTGGCGGCGGCTCGCGAGCAAACGGAATTGCGGGAACGGGCGCTTGAGCGCCAGCGCGGTATCGCCGAACGCGGGCTCGGTACCGCAGCGGATTTGGAGGCTGCGGAACTGGCCAAATCGAACGCCGTTCAGGGCGTTTTGGCACGTCGCAAGGCGCTCGCCGATGCCGAGGCGCGCGCGGATCGCGCGTTGACCGCACTCGAACGGGAGCGTCTAGCCGTCTCCGAGGCGGAGCGTGACCTCGCCGATACAGAGCTGCGTGCCGGTTTTTCCGGTGTGCTGTCTGGTGTCGCAGCTGTTGCGGGCGGTTTGGTGTCAATCAACGAAAAGCTGGGTGACCTCATCGATCCCGCCGCGCTTGAGGTGTCCTTCCGGGTATCGACCACCCAGTATGCGCGTCTGATCGACGAGGACGGGCGACTGAATGCCTTGCCACTCGTCGCGACACTAGACGTCCTTGGCGCCACGCTGGAGGCCGAAGGGCGTCTCGCAAGGGTCAGCGCAGCCGTTGGCGAAGGGACGAGTGGGAGGCTGATCTTCGCGACGCTCGACCATGCGCCGGGATTCCGGCCGGGCGACTTCGTGACCGTTAGGATCGCCGAGCCGCCGCTGGATGACGTTGCATTGGTGCCTGCGCGCGCCATCGGATCAGACAGCACAGTCTTGGTTCTCGACGCGGAAAGCCGACTCGAAAGCCATCCCGTCGAACTTTTGCGCCGGCAGGAAGATGACGCAATTATCCGCGTCGGGGCACTTGCGGGGCGCGAAATCGTGTCCGAGCGGACGTCTCTTCTCGGTTCGGGAATTCTGGTGCGCGCGATACGCGACAACGCTGCGGCCAATGGTGCCGAGCGATCAGTCGAAAACGCATCTCTTGTTGACCTTACGCCGGAACGCCGCGCAGCCCTTATCGCCTTTGTGGAGGCCAATTTGGAGATGCCGAAAGCCGCAAGAGACCGAGTCCTTGCCCGGCTGCGCGAAGACCGCGTTCCAGCAGAAATCGTGGCGCGCATCGAATCGCGTATGGGGGGCTGAGGATGGCCGCGCCCCGAGAACGTCTGGGCGCTGCAGGCGGCATCCTGTCGTACTTCACGCATCACGCGACAGCCGCAAATCTGGTGCTCGTGATCCTGCTGATGGCGGGGCTCGCGACCCTGCCCAGGATGCGGGCGCAGTACTTCCCCGATGTGGTCAGCCCCGAGATTTCTGTCAACATCCGATGGGACGGGGCGGGCGCTGAGGATATCGACCGCGGCATCGTTGAGCTGATCGAGCCGGGGTTAATTGCCATCGAAGGTGTGGAGGAGGTGAACACCGACTCGCGCGATGGTCGCGCCTACTTCGTGCTTTCATTCGAACCTGATTGGGACATGTCGCGCGCGATCGACGAGGTCGAGGCGGCCGTCGACGCCGTAACCAGTCTGCCCGAGGATGCCGAGCAGCCCATCATCCGCCGCGCCGCCTGGCGCGACCGCGTCACGGATGTCGTGATCACCGGGCCAATTGCACGCGCGCAGCTTAGCGTTCTTGCCGACGAGATGCTCGCACGGTTCTACCGGGTCGGCGTGACGCGCGCCTCGGCCCAGAGCAGCAGCAGCTCAGAAATATCGGTCGAGATTCCGATGATCGAGTTGATGCGCCATGACCTGACACTGTCGGACATCGCCGCGCGGATCGGGGCCGAGGCTCAGGCCGATCCGGCCGGAGAGGTAGGCGACGGTTCGGCGCGGCTCCGCACCGGGAGTGACAAGCGAACACCCGAAACGCTGGCCAAAATCGTGCTGCGTACCGACGCGGATGGCGGGACGCTGGTGCTCGGCGACGTCGCCCGCTTGACCGAGATAGGCGCGGAGATGGCGAGAACCCAATTCGTGGGCGACGACCCCGCGATGGTCGTCCGCGTCGAGCGTTCTGCCGATGGCGATGCAATCGCCATTCAGCGCCTTGTGGAGCAAGTGGTGGAGGAGATGCGCCCGACCTTGCCCGCGGGCGTCACGATCGATCTGATAAGGGTGCGGTCGAACGACATCATCGCGCGCCTGAACATCCTTCTCGACAATGGCGTGACCGGCCTGATCCTCGTCCTCACGCTCCTGTTCCTGTTTCTGAACGCGCGAACTGCGTTTTGGGTGGCCGCCGGGATTCCGGTCGCGATGCTCGCGGCGATTGCGCTGATGCATGCATTCGGACTCACGCTCAACATGATCTCGATCTTTGCGCTGATCCTTACGCTCGGGATTGTCGTCGACGATGCGATCGTGATCGGAGAGCATACCGACTTTCGTGTCCGTCAGTTGGGCGAGGCGCCCTTCACAGCGGCCGAGACAGCGGTGCGCCGAATGGCAGGGCCGGTCTTTTCCTCTACGGTCACGACCGTGATCGCGTTCCTCGGCCTGACCGCCGTCAGCGGCCGTTTCGGCGATCTGGTTCAGGATATTCCGATCACCGTCAGTCTCGTCCTGCTCGCATCGCTGCTGGAAGTGTTCATCATTCTGCCGAACCACATGGCCCATGCGCTTTCCAAGGCGGGGCGTGGGCGATGGTACGATGCGCCGAGCCGCTTCATGAACAGGGGCCTTGGCTGGGTGCGCGAACGGCTTTTCCGTCCGCTCACCCGGTTCGTTATCACGGCGCGGTATCCAGTCCTCGCAGCCGCTTTCGCGCTTCTTGCCTACCAAGGCGGTCAGTTCATCCGAGGCGACGTGCAATGGCGGTTCTTCAACGCGCCGGAGCGGGGCACCATCAACGGGAATTTCGCGATGCTCGCCGGCGCTGACCGTGACGATACGGCGAAAATGCTTCGGGATGTTCAGCAAGCGGTGCGCGATGTCGCCGCGAAATACGAAGCCGAGTACGACGGCCCCGCCCTGTCTTACGTCATCGGAGAGCTTGGCGCGAACGGCTGGCCGGCGCTGGCAAGTGCCGCGAACAAGGATAGCGATCTCTTGGGCACGGTTGCCATTGAGCTCGTGGATCCTGACCTCAGGGTGTGGACGGCCAACCAGTTCATATCCGACCTGCAAGAGGCGATTCCTGCGAACCCGTTCCTTGAGGAGGTGTCATTCCGCAGTTGGCGTCACGGCCCGGGCGGAGATTCGCTCGACGTGCAGTTCACTGGCGCGGATGGAGAGACGTTGAAGGCGGCTGCCGAGGCGCTGAAGCTTGCATTGGCTCCGTTCCCCGAAGTTTCCGGACTGGAAGACAGCCTGCCGTACGACAAGGATGAACTGATCGTCGAACTGACGCCGCAGGGCCGTGCGTTGGGCTTCACCGTGGATGGACTAAGCCGCGAGCTGCGAAGCCGGCTTAGTGGAATCGAGGCCGCGAGCTTTGCAGACGGCATACGCACCGTGAAGGTTCAGCTGGGGCTGCCGGACGAAGAGCTGACATCAGATTTCCTGGACCGCACACAGCTCAGGACATCGTCCGGCGACTATGTTCCCCTGTCTGACATCGTTTCGGTCAGCACGCGGAAGGGTTTTTCGACAATCGTGCGCGAGAACGGTCAGCGCATCGTGTCAGTGACAGGCGAGCTGTCCGAGGACGATCCCGAACGCGCGACCGAGATTACGCGCGCGCTCGACACTGAGATCCTGCCTCGGATCGCCCAGGACTTCGGTGTTGCTTATCATCTCGCCGGCTTGAGCGAGCAGGAGGATCAGTTTCTCAACGATGCGCTGATGGGGCTTCTGGCGGCGCTGGCCGGAATCTATGCGGTGCTCGCCTGGATCTTCTCTAGCTGGACCCGACCCATTGTCGTGATGACGGTGATCCCTCTCGGCCTGATCGGTGCGATTCATGGCCATGCTGCCTGGGATCTGCCTCTGTCCATGTTTTCGGTCGTCGGGCTGATCGGCATGTCGGGCATCATCATAAACGACGCCATCGTCCTGATCACGACGGTGGACGAATATGCCCGGACACGTGCCTTCGTACCCGCTATTGTCGACGCCGTTGCCGATCGCTTGCGTCCGGTCATGCTGACGACGGCGACGACTGTTCTGGGGCTGACGCCCCTGCTTTACGAGACATCCCGCCAAGCACAGTTCCTCAAACCGACGGTGATTACTCTCTGCTACGGGCTGGGCTTCGGGATGGTACTGGTGCTTGTCGCCGTTCCCGCGATCCTCGCCGTGCAGAAAGATGCACAGCAACTCTTCTTGGCGCTCCGCCGCGGGGCCCGGCCCGGATCTCCGCTGCAGATGCTCGTCGCCACGGCGGCGGCGCTTCTCGCGATTTTGGGTGCGGCGACCCTCGGCCCTGCGATCATGTCGGGCGAGGGCATGGCTGTCGCATTGGGTCAGTTTCTACTGGCCGCAGCGGCTTTGATCGTTCTGGCGTGGCTTGTGGGCGTGTGGCGACTAAAGCGCCGGGGTGGTTCTGCCGGCGTTTAGCCCGAGCATCCCAATTGCTCGACAACGCGGCCCGTGCCGCCGAATACGGTGATCCGGATAGATGAGCGGTTAAGGGCAAAGGGCTGGGCGTTCGGCGGCACCAGATCGGCCACTGCGCTCAGTTCGTTTCCTTGGCGATCGGTCTTCGCGCTCGATACCCACACATTCCGGTCGGCGAGCTCAATCACCGCAAATTCATCAGGACCGATCCTTGGCATCATAAGCCCGGCGGTCAGGCGCAGACCGTCCCGAATCGGCTCCGATTCACATTTGGCCGACGTAATGCCTGCTTCGGCCGAATGTTCCGGCTGCGTCGCCAGGGCGGAAGCGATTTTTGGGTCGACCTGCGCGCCACGATCTGGCTGGGCCTCCACTTCGACGCTGACCGGAACACAAATTTCCTCGCAGACGCCCAAGTCTATGCGTGCGTTGATGCTTATCGGCGCTTCGGGGTCCGTGAGCCGCATTTCAATCGGCAGGACCAGTTCGTCCCGGTATCCGATCGTGCGCATCCCGTTCAGCTCGAACACCTCCGGGATGGGCCAATGAAACGTGACATCCTCCAGATTCTTCGAACCGCGCCAGTCGAAACTCGGTGGAATTCCGGCTTCTCCCGGCGCGCGCCAGTAGGTCTTCCAGCCGGGTGCGAGCCGCAAGTGCAGCGCCGTCATCTGGCTGCCCGACTCGGTTCGCCAGCCAGCGCGCAATTCAGCCTCGACCATGTTGGCAGGCATGTCCTGCGCAACTGCGGCACCGGCAGCAAGGCCCAGCGCAACAACCAGAGTTGTGGTGATGATCGGGTTTGGCTTCATACGCGACAAACTAAGCGCGATCCCGCTGATTAAAAGCCACAACAGCGCGCTTCACGAAGAGTTTTATTCCGCACCTCCCTTGTTTCCGATCGCGACTGGCGCGATCTTTGGGAAAGGAGGCCCGGCATGAATCTGAGCGGTAAGCTACTGATCGCGATGCCCGGCATGGGTGATCCGCGTTTCGATCATAGCGTCGTCTTCCTCTGTGCGCATTCCGACGAGGGGGCC
Source organism: uncultured Rhodobacterales bacterium (assembly GCA_965368915.1). Lineage (GTDB taxonomy): Bacteria > Pseudomonadota > Alphaproteobacteria > Rhodobacterales > Rhodobacteraceae > Albidovulum. The sequence continues at coordinate 7,978 of CBDUOT010000088.1, forward strand.
ATGGGGCTGATCGTGAACAAGCCCGCGCGCGACATATCCTTCGATGATCTTCAGGAACAACTGGGCATTTCCCGGGGCGCGCATGCGCGCCCGATCCGCGTTCACTTCGGCGGCCCGGTAGAGCATTCGCGCGGTTTCGTTCTTCATTCGACCGACTACGGCGGAGAAGGCGCCACGCTGCAGGTCGATGACAACTTTGGAATGACCGCAACGCTCGACATTCTCGAAGCCATCGCCAAAGGTGAGGGTCCGGCATCCTCCCTTCTCGCGCTCGGCTATGCGGGCTGGGGACCCGGCCAACTCGAAAGCGAGATTCTGCGAAACGGCTGGCTCACCTGCGACGCCGCGCCTGATCTGGTCTTTGCCGGAAGCAACGATACGAAATGGCAACGCGCGTTGAAGACGCTCGGTGTCGACCCGATCACGTTGTCTTCGACCGCAGGTCGGGCCTGAGCGATCCTGCCTTTGGCCCTCGCCAATGACAGCCCGGCTTACTTCTGTCCTATGGGTCGAGGCGCAGCGGCGCGGCGAAGCCTGTCGTTGATGGCGCGACCAATGCCAGTTTCAGGGATGGGTGAAACGGCGATCCGCCGGTCCGCGCGCCTGTCAGCCTCGCGCAGATAGTGGAATAGGTTCGCTGCAGCCTCGACGAGGTCTCCGGTATCGGAAAGGTTGAGGTCCGCAGATGCCGCATCCTTCCCGAAGCCGAGCCAGAACTCGTCGGGCTCAGGCGCGTTTGCCATCAGCCTGAGCGTGGCGTCGGGTGCATAGTGTGAAGCGAGCTGACCAGGCGCGCTTGGCCGTGCAGGGTCGGCTTCGGTCTCCAACGGCTGGCCGATGCACTCCTCAAGCGCTTCCGCAGGGATGCCGCCCGGGCGCAGAAGTCGCGCTCCACCCTTGGTCAGCGCGAGGATAGTCGATTCCACACCAACTTCGCATGGCCCGGCGTCGACGACGGCCGCGATACGGCCCGACAATCCGGCCACAACATGCTCGGCCCTCGTCGGGCTGACCCGACCGGAGGGATTCGCCGAAGGCGCAGCCACCGGGCCACCGAATGCGCGAAGAAGCTCGCGCGCCACGGGATGGGCGGGCAAGCGGATTGCGACCGTAGGCAAATCGGCGGTGACTAACGGCGACAAACCCGTGGGCTCGCGCAGCGGCAGGACCAAAGTAAGCGGGCCCGGCCAGAAAGCCGAGGCGACACGCTCTGCGAGAGGATCGAAAACGGCAAGTTGCCTTGCAGCCTCTATATCGGCGACATGCACGATCAACGGATTGAAGCGCGGCCGTTCCTTGGCCTCGAATATCCCCGCAACGGCGTGATCGGATCGGGCATCGGCACCAAGGCCGTAGACCGTCTCGGTCGGAAAGGCGACTAGCCCGCCGGCGCGCAGAAGCGCCACGGCTCGCGCGATGCCTTCGGGTGTCGGGGCGAGAGTTTCGGTCATGTCGTTGCGTGTCCGTGACGCAGCGTTTGGGTTGAAGGGGTTAGACCTTGCGGTGATCATATTCTTAACGCAATGCACATACGCGCCTAAGGCCCAGTTGCCAAGGTGCCGCTCACGGAGGCTGACATGCCCTATCGCGCGCCATTGACCGATATCCGGTTCATCCTGGACAAGGTCGTGCCGCTTGCGCCGGTCGCCGAAACCGAGCGCTTTGCCGAGGCCACGCCGGATCTCGCCGAAGCCGTACTGAGCGAGGCTGCAAAGCTTTGCGATGAAGTGCTGGCACCTGTGAACCGCGCGGGGGATCTTACTCCGGCGCAACTCGAGAATGGGGTTGTGCGCGCTTCTCCGGGTTTCGCCGAAGCCTATCGCGCGATCGCCGAGGGTGGCTGGGTTGCAGTCGCTGCGCCGGTTGAATACGGCGGTATGGGGCTGCCGCAAGCGCTGAACATGGCGATCAACGACATGATGTCGGGCGCATGTCTGTCGCTGCAACTCAATCCGCTGCTGACGCAAGGACAGATCGAGGCCCTCGATCACCATGCGAGCGACGAGATCAAAGCGCTCTATCTGCCCAAGCTCATTTCTGGGGTCTGGGCAGGCACTATGAACCTGACAGAGCCGCAGGCGGGCAGCGACGTCGGTGCCTTGCGGACCAAGGCTGAGCCCAATGACGACGGCACGTACTCGATCACCGGCCAAAAGATCTTCATCAGCTGGGGCGACAGCGACGTGAACGAGAACGTCAGCCACCTGGTTCTGGCGCGATTGCCCGGGGCGGCAGAAGGGACGAAAGGCATCAGTTTGTTCCTCGTCCCCAAATTCATCCCCGACGATCAGGGTCAGCTGGGCGAGCGGAACGGGGTCAGGGTTGTAAGCCTGGAGCACAAGCTGGGCCTCCACGGCTCCCCGACTTGCGTTATGGAATATGACCGCGCGAAGGGCTGGCTCGTCGGAGCGGAAAACAAGGGTATGGCGGCGATGTTCACGATGATGAACAACGCCCGGCTTGGCGTTGCGATGCAGGGGATCGGCGTCGCTGAGGCAGCCTGCCAGATGGCCCTCGAGTTTGCCAGGGAGCGGCGCCAGATGGGGCCGATCGCGGATCATCCCGATGTGCGGCGCATGCTGGCCACGATGCGCGCAGAGATCTTCGCTGCGCGTTCGATCGCGCTAGCCTGCGCTGTCGCGACCGACATGGCGACCGCAACCGGCGACGGGGACTGCGCGGCGCGCGCGGCGTTCCTCACGCCTATTGCGAAGTCGTACGGTACCGAGACCGGCATGAGGGTAAGCGAACTGGCCATGCAGGTTCATGGTGGCATGGGCTACGTCGAAGAAACCGGCGTCGCCCAGTTTTATCGGGATGTCCGCGTCACGGCCATTTACGAAGGCACGAATGGTATTCAGGCGATGGACCTTGCCGGCCGGAAACTCGCAGACGGAGGCGAGGCCGCATACCGTCTCTTGGAGGAGATCGAGACCGGAGCGGAAGCGGCACGCGGCACGTTGCCTGATCTTGCCGAGGACGTTTGGGCGGCTGCCGAGACTCTGCGCGAGACGACCGAGTGGATGGTGACATGCGAGGGTCAGGACCGCTTCGCCGGGGCCGCGCCCTATCTGTCTGCGTTCGCGCTTGTCCTTGGCGCGCACTACCATTTGCGCGCTGCGATGGCCGAAGGGGGCGGGGGCGCACGCACCGACCTTGCGCGCTTCCATATTCGTAGGCTCCTGCCGCATTACGCGGCCCATCTCGACGCCGCGCGCGACGGTGCCGGGGTCGTAATGGCTCTCGCGCCTGATGCGCTTGCCTCATGATGGACGGGTCAGAGGGCGCCGCTGGAATTCGGTATCCGTTGGAAACGCCGCCAGGGCATGGCGAGGCGCTAGAAGTCGCAGAGGGCGTTCTTTGGATCCGCCTGCCGCTTCCGATGGCGCTCGACCATGTCAATATCTATGCCTTTGACGAAGGCGATAGCTGGACACTGGTCGATACCGGCCTGAATTCGCGGCGCACACGGGCTGCGATTGAGGCGGCGCTCGCTGGGCCATTGTCGGGTAAACCCGTCACGCGGGTCGTCATCACCCACTATCATCCCGACCACATCGGCCTTGCCGGCTGGTTTCAGGCGCAGGGCGCGGAGCTTGTGACAACGCGGACAAGCTGGCTGTTCGCACGAATGCTGACGCTCGACGAACAGCCGAACCCGGTCTCGGAGACAATCGCTTTCTGGCGCGAGTCGGGCATGGATCCCGCGCTTCTCGCGCGCCGCGCGGAAGAGCGACCGTTCAACTTTGCAGATGTCGTTGCGCCGCTTCCGCTTGGCTACACTCGTATCCGCGACGGCGGTACGTTCCGGATGGGCGGGCGTGACTGGATCGTACGAACAGGTGACGGTCACGCGCCGGAACACGCCACATTCTGGGAGATCGGCGGCCCTCTCGTGGTAGGCGGTGATCAACTTCTTCCGGGCATTTCGGCGAACCTCGGGGTCTATGCCACTGAACCGATGGCGGACCCGGTGACGGAATGGCTGGAAAGCTGCGCCCGCTTCCGCCCCCATGCACGCGACGACCAATTGGTGCTTCCGGGTCACAAGCTACCATTCAGCGGCTTGCCACTCAGGCTGCTGCAGATGGAAGAGAATCACGTCAGCGCGCTCGCCCGGTTGGAGGCGCATCTTGCGAAAGAGCCGCGCACGGCAGCTGAATGTTTCCCTCCGCTATTCAAGCGCGCAATTGGTGAGGGTGAATACGGGCTCGCGCTGGTTGAAGCGGTTGCCCATCTGAACCATCTTCTCTTGAAGGATCGCGTAATGCGCGAGAAACGCGATGACGGAGCCTGGCTGTGGAAAATGAAAGACTGACGGATCAGATTCAGACGTCGGCCGAGGCGCTCGAAGCAACCGCGCTGCCTCGCGCACGCGTCGTGCATATGAATGACGACGCCCCAAGCACATGCGAGATGGAGCCTTTGCCGGAAGGCCTCGCCGCCCAGCCGGTGGCGGCCAAGAGCCCCGCGCAATGGGCCTATGAGCGTCTCATCCTTTACATCAAGAATTTCGAGGGCCAGCTCGACAACGAACATGAGGTGGCAATGGGTTTCACCGCTGGTGGCGCGGGTGTGCTCAGAATCGAGGGGATCGGATTTTTCGACCCGGACATCGTCACGTTCTACGGCGAGGAGGACAACGGCGGGCGCACACAATTAATCCAGCATGTCAGTCAGCTTAGCGTCATGCTCCGCGCGATGCCCAAGGCTCCGGAAATGGAGGAGCCGCGCCGTATCGGGTTCCGTCTTGCGGCAGATCTCGAAAAGACCTGAGCGGACAGACGCGATCGCTGCGGCGCGTCGGCGCATAGGTGGTGACACTCCAGACTGAATCGGTTATTCGAAGCGAAACGCTAAAGCAGGAGCGATGAAATGGCCGAACACGAGCACGGTACCATGGACGTCAAAGATCACGAAAAAACCTTTGACGGGTTCATCCGTATGGTGACTTGGGGAGCGATCATCTGCATCGGGATTCTGATCTTCATGGCGCTCGTTAACGCCTGATCATCCACAAGCGGGATAGCGACATGAATCGAATTGGTCTGAGCCTATTCGTAGTCCTCATGCTCGCGGGCTGCGGCGCAGAGCAGGTTTGGGCGCCTGACGACGTTGTTGCACGCGCTCGTCACGTAAGTGGCGAGCAGCCTTCGATCACGCTTTTTACCGTCGTTCGTAAAGGCAACGGAACGGGCGAGCATTCCGGCCTCATGATCGATGGCAGTCAACGCGTCATGTTCGACCCGGCGGGCACTTGGCATCATCCTTGGGTTCCGGAGCGCAACGATCTGCACTACGGCATCACCGAGCAGATGCGGAAATTCTACATCGACTACCACGCGCGCGAGACGTACGACGTCATTGAGCACAAGATCCCGGTCAGCCCCGCGGTGGCAGAGCTAGCGATCCGGCGGGCCGAGTCCAATGGCGCGGTAAACAAGGCGTTTTGCGGCGCGTCTGTAAGTGACATCCTGAGAGATCTGCCGGGCTTCGAAGACGTCCCGCGCACGTTCTTTCCTATTCGGATCATGCGCGCGATCGAGAACAAACCCGGTGTGACGATGCGCGTTCACCACGACGGCGATCCCGACAACAATCACGGGGTGCTTCTTGTTCAAAAAGAAGCCGTCATCGACGCTCCGAACGTGAGATAGTCCTCAGTCGAAAATCCCGGTCACGCGACCGAGGAGCATGAAGGCTCGGGCGGTTCGGGTTTCGGTAAGCTCTGCGATTTCGGCATCGGTCGCGTTCTTCTCGAACTCCGAGAGCGTTTTGTCGAACTGGCGCAAAAAATGATGCGCAGTATCGCGGAAGATCGCGTCCTGGCGCATCCGGCCTGCAGTCAACGCAAGGCTGGATCGGTCGCGGATGCCGCCGAGCGCGCCAAACTCTCGGCCGCGTTCACCTTGAGCGAAGCGACGCCAAAGCTCCGGCCGGGCGCGGTCGGGGCGTAGATCATCCATGTAGATGCCGTCTTGGCTGAGAAGCGTCAGTGCATCCTGAGCGGCCCGGATCAACTTCGCGAGTGCTCGGTCTTCCAACGCGCGCCGCAATGCCTTGAAGCCTTCGGTATCGTTCGCGTTGTCGGGAAAGTTGAGAGCGCGAATGAAATCCGCGATCGAAACCGGCCGCGCCAGCGCCTCGGCAGGGGTCCCAAGGGCAAGCGTCGGTTGCTCTTCCTCCGGATTGGCGGGTTTGGGTGCGGCAAGCGCGGCCTTGCGATCGGCAGATGGCTGCACGAGGCCAGGATCTCGGCTGGTCGCGAAAGTCACGACGGCATTCTCTGTCTGGCGCGTGGAAGCCGCGATTTCGTCCAGCCGCTTCTCGACGGTGATCCGGTTCAGGCCGGCCTGCGCCTGGCTGACATAGGCATAGCGCATCGCGTCGATGGCGGATTGAAGGCGTTCGGTTTCTGACCTAACGGCGCGTGCGGTCCGCAAGGTAATGGCGGCGATCCAGATGAGTGCGATCGGAAGGAAGATCGCCACGAGGACCATGATCGAACTCAATGCGCCGCCCGTCCCGGTACCTTCACCGGAGAACAGAAAGAACCCACCAATCAAGGCAAGCCACAGTACGCTAACGACACCTGCGACAATGTCAGCCGGATCAATCGCAGGCCGTTGATCAGAGCGCGAATAGATGCCGAACTCCGCGCGCGCTTCTTTTTCAGGTGTGGCCTCTGGTTGATCTGGCATCTTTTGGCCCTCCACGCCCGCGTTAGACGTAGCGAATGCTCAGCACTTCGTAGCTTTTCTCACCGCCCGGCGTGCGGACCTCGACGCTGTCGCCCTCGTCCTTGCCGATCAGCGCGCGTGCGAGGGGCGATTTGATGTTCAGCAGGCCGCGGTCGATGTCAGCTTCGGCTTCACCCACGATCTGATAGGTCTTTTCCTCGTCGGTGTCTTCGTCGACCAGGGTGACGGTCGCACCAAACTTGATCGCGCCCGACAGCTTCGACGAGTCGATTACTTCGGCGCGCGAAAGCATCGCCTCGATTTCCTTGATGCGACCCTCGATGAAGCTTTGGCGTTCGCGGGCGGCGTGATACTCGGCGTTCTCCGACAGGTCGCCATGTTCGCGTGCTTCGGATATGGCACGGATCACCGCAGGGCGTTCCACCGTCTTCAAGGTCCTCAGTTCATCGTCGAGCGCGGTATGGCCCGCTCGCGTCATCGGTACTTTTTCCATATTCG
>CBDUOT010000089.1:0-14781 GCA_965368915.1 uncultured Rhodobacterales bacterium
CGGTCGAACTCCCGCGCCTCGGGGCTGACGTCGGAGGATATGGACACTGAAAGGCTTGGCCGCGCGGCAACGATCAGGTCACGCAGGCGGCGTTCATGCGTCGGATTGGCATAGGCATGAAGCAGACAAATCGCCACCGCCCCCGCGCCGCTTGCATCGATTTGATCCAAGAGTTCGGGCACGGCATCCTCATCGAGCGGAATTAGCGTTTCGCCCGACGCGTTCATCCGTTCGCTTATCGTAAATGACCGTTCGCGCGGGACGAGCAGATCGGGCTTTTCAAGGTTGATGTCGTACTGCGCGTAGCGCCGCTCATACGCGATTTCGAGGATGTCGCGGAAGCCGTCCGTCGTGACGGTCGCGACCGTAGCACCCCGCCGCTCGATCAGTGCATTCGTGGCAAGGGTCGTGCCGTGAATGAACCCAGTGACTTCGGACAGCTTTCTGCCGGCGACAGATAGCGCCCGCCGGACGCCCTCCATCGCGCCGACCGCGGGATCGTCATGCGTGGTAAGCGCTTTGCTCGATGCGGCCAGTCGGCCATCCGCGGCAGTCAGGACAGTGTCTGTGAAGGTGCCGCCGATATCGACGGCGAGGCGAAGGGCGGGGTGCTGTGTCATGGCTTATCCGAAGGGCAAACATTGCAGTCCACGTAGACGGCAAGTCGCCCCGACTGGGCACGAGGTCACAGCCGGTTTCCCGACGGTTCATGACGTTCCTGACAAAAACGACGAGCATCGCCCGCATCCCGATCGCGAGGTTCACCAAAGTCGAGGCTATCTTTCCCACGATGCCGCGCAACACCAAAAAAAGCGAATGCCATGACCCCGAATTTTTTGATGGATGGACCATGCGCGGCTTCTTAGCCTCGGCTTCGCTTCCTCCCTCAGGCGCTTTCGCGCGATAGACCCTTCCGGAAGGACCCATCCATGCGCAGCCATGCCCAAGCCGTTGTAATCGGAGGCGGCCTTGTCGGCTGCTCGATCCTCTATCACCTCGCCAAGAAAGGCTGGACCGACGTGGTCCTGCTGGAGCGGTCGGAACTGACGTCCGGCTCCACATGGCACGCTGCCGCCGGGATTCACGGCCTGCATGACGTGACCAACATCTCGCGGCTCCAGCACTACACGATGACGCTCTACAAGGAGCTTGAGGTCGAAACCGGTCAGGGCTGCGGCATCTTCCAGCCGGGCTCGCTATACCTCGCCCAGACCGAAGCGCGCGAACACCAGCTGCGCATCCAGGCGGCCAAGGCAAGGCGCTATGGGATGAACTTCTACGAAATCGACCGGGCAGAGGCAGAGCGGCTGCACCCGCTTGTCGATTTCGACGGCATCCGCTGCATCATGTACGAACCCGACGGCGGCAACGTCGACCCGTCGGGCGTCACCCATGCCTATGCAACGGGCGCGCGCCAGATGGGGGCCGAGATTCACCGCTTCACGCCCGTCACCGGAACCGAACAACAGTTAGACGACAGCTGGATCGTCCGCACCGAAAAGGGCGATATCGCGACGCCGTGGGTCATCAACGCCGCCGGTCTTTGGGCGCGCGAGGTTGCCAGGATGGCAGGCCTCGACCTGCCGCTGATCCCGACCGAGCATCAGTATTTCGTGACCGAGACGATTCAGGAAATTGCCGATCTCGGCCGCCGCCTGCCGTCCGTGGCCGACCGTGACGGCGAATACTACATGCGTCAGGAAGGGCTCGGCCTTCTGGTCGGCGCTTATGAAAAGCAGATGAAGTTCTGGGCCGAGGACAGCACGCCTCAGGGCTTCGGGCACGAACTGTTCGCCGACGATCTGGAGCGGATCGAACCCAACATCATGCGCGCCATCGACCGTGTGTCCGTCGTGGGCAGCGCGGGCATCAAGCGCGTCATCAACGGGCCGATGATCTGGTCCCCGGATTCGTCTGCGCTCTTCGGTCCCGTCCCGGAACTGACGGGCTATTTCTGCTGCAACGGCATCATCCCCGGCTTCTCGCAATCGGGCGGTCTGGGCAAGCTCGCCGCCGAATGGATCGTCGAGGGCGAACCGACGCTCGACATGTTCGGTTGGGACCTCGCGCGCTATGGCCACTGGGCGACGAAGGCCTTCACCAAGGCCCGGGTCGAGGACCAGTATTCCCACCGCTTCAAGATCCACTTCCCGAACGAGGAACGCGAAGCCGGCCGCCCTGTGCGCACCCGGCCCGCTTACGAGATGCAGACGAAGATGGGCGCGATCTTCGGCCTGAACTACGGCTGGGAACATCCCCTGTGGTTCTCCACCGAGGGCGAGCCTGATCACGAAACTTACGGCTTCACCCGCCAGAACTGGTGGGCGCCAGTGGGCCGCGAGGCCAGAATGCTGCGCGAAAAGGCAGGCATCATCGACATCTCGAACTTCGCTAAATACAGCGTGAAGGGTCCGGGGGCGGAGGAGTGGCTTAACGCGCTTTTCGCCAACCGGATGCCGGCCAAAGTGGGCCGCTCTTGTCTGACGCCGCTGATTGGAAAGCGCGGCGGGGTTGCGGGCGACTTCACCGTCACGCGGCTTGCCGACGACGAGTTCCTGATCGTCGGCTCGGGCATGGCCGAACGGTTCCACCAACGCTTCTTCCGCGCGATCCCGCTGCCAGAAGGCACGACTTTCGAAAGCCAGACCGAAGCGATGTGCGGTTTCAACGTCGCAGGCCCAAGGTCCCGCGACCTGCTGGCCCGCCTGACCAACGCTGATCTTTCGAACGACGCGTTCCCGTTCATGCGTTCGCAGCGCATCAACGTGGCGGGCATCGATTGCATCGCGATCCGCGTCAGTTTCACCGGCGATCTGGGCTGGGAGCTGCACTGCGCTGCGTCCGATCAGGTAGCGCTTTACACCGCGCTTCTCGAAGCCGGGCGAGAGTATGGCGCCGGACCCGTGGGAGGTCGCGCGCTCATGTCGCTTCGTGTCGAGAAGGGCTACGGCTCATGGGGCCGGGACTACAGCCCGGAATACTGGCCGCAGGAAAGCGGCCTCGACCGATTGATCAAGGCCGACAAAGAGTTCCTCAACAAATCGGCGTGGGAAATGATTGCCGGCAAGTCCCCGCGCGAGGTCATGTCGTTCCTTGAAATTGACGCGGTCGAAGCCGACGCCTCGGGCGGGGAACCTGTATTCCTGACCGACGGCACGCCCGCGGGACAGGTGTCCTCGGGCGCCTATGGCTACTCGGTTGGCAAGTCGCTCGCCATCGCCTATCTGAAGGCAGGCATGGTCAAGCCCGGCGACACGGTGGAGGTGGCAATCCTCGGCCAACCACACACCGCTCGTGTCCTGGCGCGGCCAGCCTTCGATCCTGACGGGCTACGGCTCAGGGACATGGAACCAACAACGGAGCCTGCCGAGTGATCACTGACAAAGCCGGCCTTCTCGACCGCATCCGCGACCGCTTCGCCCACGTAGAGGCCTGCCCCTTCGAGGGGCCGCGCGTCTTCTTTGAAAATGCCGGCGGCGCGCTGCGCCTGAAATCGGTGATCGAGACTTCGGCGGCATATGCCGGCTATCCGGACAATCAGGGCCGCGACAACCCGGCGTCGAAGGCGCTCATGGCGGCGATCGACAAGGGAAAGGCCGACATGCGGACCTTCCTCAACGCGCCCGGTGGGCAGGTCTTCGTCGGCGAAAGCGGGACGGAGGTCCTGTTCCGACTGATCCGCACTGCCGCTCTCGGCGCGGCGGAAGGCGGCGTCATGCTGGGCTCCACACTCGAACATCCCGCTTCGCGCAGCGCCATGGCGCGCTGGTCGGAAGTGACGGGCAGGCCTCATTTGCTGGCGGTCCACGACGACGCAACCGGCACGGTCAGCCTTGAAGAATACCTAAGACACATCACCCCCGAAGTCAGAGTCGCAACCATCGTCCAGACTTCTCCCGTCACAGGCATGTCCGTTGACGTGCCCGCCATCGCCGCCGCGATTCGGGAGAAAGCACCCGACGCCTTCATCATCGTCGACGGCATCCAACATGCCAGCCACGGCGGAATAGACTGCGCGGCCTATGGCGCGGACGGCTACGCTGTGTCGCCCTACAAGGTATTCTCGCGCCACGGCTACGGTGTCGGCTGGGCCTCCGACCGGTTGACCGCCTGCACCAAGGAACAGATCGTAGGCGGGCCCGAAACCGCTTGGGAACTCGGCACCCGTGACGCGGGCGCCTACGCGACCTTCTCGGACGTCGTGGACTATTTCGACTGGCTCGGGACGCAGGTGTCCGACGCCAGTGACCGCCGCGCACGGATCGAGGCCGCCGCCGAAGCGATCCACGCGCAAGAGGCCCACCTGATGGAGTCGATGCTGCACGGTACCGGCAACTTGCCTGGCCTTGCCGAGATGGAGGGCATCACGCTGATCGGCGGCGCGGGAACCGAGGGGCGCGAAGGCGTGGTGTCACTCACGCTCGAAAGCATGGCAGCGGGCGATCTCGTGTCGTTCCTCCGCGAGGAAGGCATCCGCGTCCACATCCGAAAGAACGATCACTACTGCGGCAACATCCTCGGCCCGCTAGGGCTCGATGACTGCGTCCGCGTGTCGATCTGCCACTACAACTCCGTAGCGGAGGTCGCGCGTTTCCTGGCTGCGATGGACGCCGCGCGCAACAAGGCCGCAGCGGCCTGACTGCGCGACGCGGACAAATCGGCCATCGCGCGATCGTGCGCTGGCCGCTTTTGGGCGGTGGTTACGGCACAACCACGATATTACCGACATGCTTCTTGTCGATGAAAGCCTGCTGCGCGGCTGCGAGATCCTTCAGCGGGTAGGTCGCGGCGAGCGCCGGCTTGATCTCTCCGCGCGCGATATATCCCACGACATCGCGGAAGACCTGAGGCGGAGTCACAGTTGAGCCGGTGAAGACCAAATCGCGCAGGTAGAAGGTGCGTAGGTCGAACTCCACGATCGGGCCGGCAATGGCGCCCGAGCAGGTGTAGCGGCCGCCGGGCTCGAGGATGTCGATGACCTTAGGCCAATATGGACCGCCGACGATATCGGCCACGACCGTCACCTTTTCAGTCCCCAGCGCAGCGCGCAGGTTTGCGGGCGCGCGCGGCAAGATCAGATCGGGACCAAGCTTCGCGACATCGCTGTGCTTGGACTCGGATGCCATCGCGATCACCCGCGCGCCACGGCGCTTCGCAAGCTGCACCAGAGCGCCGCCGACACCACCAGAAGCACCCGGAACGAGAACGGTATCGGAGGCGGTGACCTTTGCTTTCGTCAACATGCCCTCCGCCGTCGTGTAGGAGCACGTGAAGGTCGCAAGCTCGGCGTCGGTCAGATCGCTTTCGACGACGGCAAGGTTGCGGGCGTCGGTCTTTGTGTACTCAGCAAAACCACCGTCGATCTCGGACCCGAAGTAGCCCGATTTTTCCCTGCTTGACGGGTCCGACCAGTCGCGCTGCCAGGCGTCGCACATAACCCGCTTGCCGATCAGCGCGGGGTCCGCGCCTTCGCCGACAGCCACCACGATGCCCACTGCATCGGCTCCCTGAATGCGCGGGAAGGTGATCGGCTGCCCGCCCCAGCTCGGGTCCTCTTCGGCGACCGTCTCGTAGGCGCCGCCAGTAGTGGCTTCGCTCACCGCCTTTGAATACCAGCCAGAGCGCGTGTTCACGTCGGTATTGTTCAGTCCGCAAGCCCCGACCTTGATCAGCGCTTCCATTGGTCCGGGTACTGGCACCGGCCAGTCCTCATGCCATTCATACATCTCCATGCCGCCATGTCCGGTCAGCAGCATGGCCTTCATCGTCTTGGGCAGGCTCGTCCGCACTTGTACTGGGGTTTCCGGCATTTGGCTTTCCTGACTGAGAGTCGCGTTTTCTCTCGACAGGCTAAAGGTACAAATATACCATCGTCAACTATGAATGACACACGTGTATCCTCAACTATCCTGAACCGCCTCTCCGAGGAATTCCAATCCCTCACGCCCGAAGCGCAAAAGGCGGCCCGCTACGTTCTTGAGAACCCGCATTGCGTGGGCGTTTCAACCGTGCGCGAGATTGCTGAATTCGCCCACGTGAAGCCCAACACCTTCGTGCGCATGGCCCGGCAGGTTGGTTTCGAGGGGTACGAGGATTTCCGCGCAGGTTTCCGCGAAGAGATCCGCACCGGCGCGGCGGGTTTCCCGGATCGGGCGCGATGGCTTCAGGACGCGTCGATGAACGGCGAACTTGGCGGGCTTTACGCCGACATGGTGGGCGCCGCGATCCACAACATCGAAGAGACCTTCGCGCGGATCGACGCGTCCGCACTCAAGGCGGCGGCCGAGGCGATCTGGGCATCGCGCCATGTCTTCACGCTCGGTGTCGGGGTGAACAACGCCAACGCCCAGAATTTCACCTATCTTGCCTCAACGGGGATGGTGCAGTTCCACGCCATTCCACGTCAGGGCTCCGATCCCGCCGACGACATCGCCTGGGCCGACAAGCGCGACGTGCTGATCGCAATGACCTGCCGCCCCTACCGCAAGGAGGTGGTGGAGACCGTCCGCCTCGCGCGCGAACAGGGCATGACGGTCATCGCCATATCGGACAGCCCGGCCAGCCCGATCGTCATCGCTGCCCAGCACCGTTTCGTCATCTCGGCGGAGACACCGCAGTTCTTCCCCTCTTCCGTCTCGACCATCGCCCTTCTCGAAACACTCCTAAGCTTCGTGATCGCCGTCGCGAGTCCCGAAGTCATCGAACGGGTCGAGAAAACCCATGACCGCAGACATCAGCTCGGGCTCTATATAGACTCATCGGAATGATCGTTCGAACGGGCCAGGCTTTCTCGCCGCTTGTTCTGACTGCCGCATGCGAGTTGACTCCGACTACTGAAGCCGGAAGCTTCGAAACAGGATGTGAGAGGATGGATGGCTGACCTGTCGGGCAAGTGCATGTGCGGCGCGGCCACGTGGATCTATTCCGGGCCGGTCACGCGTAACCTCGTCTGCCATTGCGACAGCTGTCAGCGCGCCACTTCGTCGCCGTTCACCGCCTTCGTCGGCATCGACCCGAAGCGGCTGACCCTGTCGGGAGAGGTGAACGACTACCAAAGCTCCCCCGGAACCTATCGCGGCTTCTGTCCTGTCTGCGGCACGCGGCTGTATTTCCGGTCAGAGAAATGGCCGGCCGAAATCCACATGCACGCCGCCACGCTGAACGACCCCTCCGCTTACACGCCGGATGCACAGGTCGTCTTGGCCGACAAGGCGCCATGGCTGAACCACCTGACGGATGTGCCGCAGTTCGATGGGTTTCACCAATCGCCGAAAGCACGCTCCGACTAGCGCACAACATTTGTAAGCTCGCCTTCAACACAGCAATCGGAGGAACCGTATGACCCTGTTCGACGAAGACCTGTTCCAGAAGGGCCTCGCCCAACGCAAGCAGACGCTCGGGGCGGAGTATGTGGAAAGGAACCTCGGGGAGGCGGACGATTTCACGCGGCCATTCCAAGAGGCGATGACCGCATGGTGCTGGGGCTTTGGATGGGGCGACGACGTTATCGAGCCCAAGACCCGCAGCATGATGAACCTCGCGATGATCGGCGCACTCGGCAAGATGCACGAATGGGAAATTCACTGCCGCGGCGCGATCACCAACGGCGTCTCGAAAGAGGAAATCCGCGCCATCATCCATGTCGTCGGCATCTATTGCGGCGTGCCGCAGGCGCAGGAATGCTTTCGGGTCGCCCGAAAGGTACTGGAGGCCGAAGAGACGTGAAGCCCGCAAGCGGCCTGGCGCGCCTGCGGGCTGCGCCGGCTTGTGCTTGATGGTGATTGCCTTTGCTCTCAGCCCTGCTGGCCGCGATATGCACGCCACAACCGCTGTGTTGCATTCAACGCCAGATGTCCCGCCGCGATGCATGCGAGAAACATAAAGAACGTGGTCACGTACTCGCAGAGCATTTCTGCGCGGGTCATGTGCTCCTTGATGCTTACCACCGAAAAGACGAGCCCGAATGCGATGGCTGACAACATCGCTTCACGTTGCGCGGGCAGGATCTTCGGTGCCCAGCGCCAGAAGCGCTCCCGCTGCAGCGAGGTCAGGCCGATCAGCAAGGGAATCCAGACGAGCAACGCCCCATAGTGCAGATTGCCCTCGAAGCTCCGATCAGAGAACCCGGCGGCGTACAGCCAGATTGAAACCACTGCGATCGGAAGCACGATCACGCCGAAGGCTACGGCAAGACCGATCTTCGTCGCGCGGCTCATCCCCGCCCAGGTCAGTTCCGGGTGCTCTTCATCCATAGCAGCGGTTTAGTGGTGGAATCGGGCAAGAATTAGCCGTGTTGAGCGTGTCCGGCTTCGAATCCCGCCTCGGCCATGAGCCGGTTGGAGCAACCCTCCACCTCTCGCTCGATTCTCGCCATGAAGTCCTCGACCGGCAGGCCCGCCGGGATGCGCGGCAGGAATTCAACCACGGCGAGGCCTGGCTTGCGAAGAATGCCATGGCGTGGCCAGAAGACGCCGACGTTGGTGGCAGCCGGGACGCAATCCTGACCTGTCTGACTGTAAAGCACGCCGACACCGACCTTGTAGGGCTTCGTCGCGCCGGCAGCGACGCGGGTGCCCTGCGGATAGATGATGAGTTGCCCCGGCTCCGCCAGCCCGGACTTCACGTCGGCAACCATTTTCTTCATCGCTTCGCCGCGTTTGCCACGATCAACCGGGATGCAGCCAATGCGTTTACCGTACCAGCCGACGATAGGGGCCCAGAGAAGCTCTCGCTTCATGATGAACTTCGGTCGCGGCACGACTGACACGATCATGATGATGTCGAAGAACGACTGGTGCTTGGCCCCGATCAGCACTTCGTCCGTTGGCACCTCGCCGCGGATTTCGGACTTCAGGCCGATTAGCAAGGCGGCTGACGCACGAACCCACCGGCAATAGGAATGCACCGCGTCGAAGGCCGCATCGCGCCGGAAGAACGCGATCGGCGTCCAGTACACCGCAAGCACAGCCATCATCAGATACATCTGGACGATAAAGATCACCGACAGGACGTATTGCAGCGCAGTTCTCATTGCACCTCTCTCAGACTCTTCAGCGCGGCGGCGCGGGTCGCCCAGAAGGCCACGATAGCCGTCAGCGGAGGAATAGCCAGTGGCCAGAACCAATGAAGCCCTTCGAACCCGAGGCCGGTCAGAAAGCCGCCCGCTTCGGAAACCGGCGGCAGCAGCGCGACCGCAAGCATGCCCGCGACCGTACCGGCCGCTGCGCCTCCCGTAGCGCGTAGCGTGAAGCGCCGCACGAACGCCCGCGCAATCGTCACGTCCCGCGCGCCGACTAGTCGCATGACCTCGATAACCTGCTTGTTGGCGTATAGCGCCGATTGCGCGGCCAGTGTCACCATCGCCCCGAGCACCCCCGCGATCAGGCACAGCGACAGAAGACCCAGCGAGCGGATACGCCCGGCAGCGTCGACCAGCGGCTTTCGCCAGCGTTGATGGTCGTCAAGCGTGGCGCCCGGCACCTCCGCGGAAAGCCTGAGCCGCAGCCCCTCTGCATCGAAGGCCTCACCGATGTCGGTCACCTCGATCAGCCGAGGGATGGGCAGGCTCTCGACCGGCAGCCCCGGCCCGAACCAGGGCGCGAGAAGTCCGCGCATCTCTTCTTCATCAAGCGCGCGGGCCGATCCTGCGCCGGGCGTGACCGACAGGATCTCGAGAACGAGGTTCACCTGCGCGGCCATCTGGTCGGCGGGTGCGGAAATGCGCACCGTCGCACTTTGAGAAAGCGGCCCGGCCCAGCGTTCCGCTAACCGGCCCGTGGCGAGTGAAAGCGCCAGCGCAAAGACCGACAGGAAGGCCATCGCCGCCGCGGTCAGCACCGTCAGCCAAGCCGTCACGCCGCTTGGCGGCACCACCCGGCTGGCGCGCGCGTCGCCTGCGAGAAGCGCCGCGATGCCGACGATCCGGCCGCTCACAGCTCCGACCCCGCCATTTGAATGCGACGGTCCTTGATGCGAATGACGCGCGCCGAAATCTGCGCCTTGACCGCACGGATCAGGTTGAGGTCATGGGTCGCGATAAGAATCGTCGTGCCCATTCGGTTCAGCTCGACCAGCAGGTTGAGCAGCCTGAGGGACATTTCCCAGTCGAGGTTCCCTGTCGGTTCGTCCGCCAGTAGCATCTCGGGCGACATGATCACCGCCCGCGCAAGCGCGGCGCGCTGCCGTTCACCGCCCGACAGCGATGGCGGAAAGCTTGACCTGTGACCGCTAAGGCCGACCCAAGCCAGCAACTCGCTCAGTTCGGCGGTATCGGCGTCGCGGCCGGACACGGTCAGAGGAAGCGCCACATTTTCCTCAAGTGTGAGGTGATCGAGAAAGCGGCAATCCTGATGCACGACGCCCATCCGGCGGCGCAAACGCGCGATGTCGTCGCGTCCCATGGCGTCATGGGGCTGACCGAACCGCGTGATGCGCCCGGTCTGGGGCACCAAGTCTCCGTAACAGAGCTTGAGAAAGGTCGATTTGCCCGCGCCCGACGGCCCGGTCAGGAAGTGGAAGGACCCCGGCGCCAGCGTCACCGTCATCTCCGCCAGAAGCGGTGCGCCACCATATCCATGCGCTACTTCGGTGAATTCGATCACGGCCCCTCCCGACGCCCGACCATGGCCGCCTCGCCATGACGCAGAATCAATTTTTCGATCCAAACCACAAAGACTTGGATGGTGGCGGTTTGCTTGCTACAACACGACAACAACAAAGGCCAGAAGGGCCGAAGTGACGAATTATGGCTGGTGAAGCGGGTCACGAAAACATGCGTTTGATATGCCCAAGCTGTGGCGCTCAGTACGAAGTGGACGAAAGCGTCATCCCTGAGGGTGGCCGCGATGTCCAGTGTTCGAGCTGTGGCCACGCGTGGTTTCAGCGCTCCGCTGCCCAGTTGAAAGCGGAAGAAGAACACAAGGCCGACCTGTCCAGACAGGCGCAAGCGGAAGAAATCGAACCGCAACCGGCGGCGGAGGACGCTCTCGAACCCGAGCCGCCGCAAGAGCCCACGCCGGAACCGCAAGCGGAGCCGGAGCCGGAAGAGATCACGGCCGAGTCGGATCTTGCGGAGCCGTTGGCTGAGGAAGAGGCCGACACTGCGCCCGAGTTGGACGCGGAGCCGGACGAAGAGGCCTCTGACGAATCCGAACTTGCCGGGGAAGAAATCCGTCACGACGCGGAACCGTCTGACGTCGAGGCAACGGAAGACGATCGGGACGACGAAGAGGACGAGGACGAGGACGAATTCGTCGCTCCCGCGCCCCAGCTTGCGCGGCGGGAAATGGACGATTCGGTCCGCGACGTTTTGCGCGAAGAGGCCGAGCGCGAGGTGCGCGCGCGCGTTTCCGAAGGTCAGCCCGTCGAAACGCAGGTCGAACTTGGATTGGCGGCAGGGGCCGGGAAGGCCGTAGACGCCGGTATCTCGACCGAGGAAGCAGTCCGCGATCGGGTTGCACGCCTGCGCGGTGACGAGGACGACCTTGACGAAGAGGCACTTGTCTCGCGCGCATCCCGGCGTGAACTTCTGCCCGACATCGAAGAAATCAACTCGACCCTGCGCGCCACGTCCGACCGGGGCGATGAGGCCGCATCTATCGACGCGCCGGAAACCTTGCGGCGACGCCGCTCGGGTTTCCGAATGGGCTTTTCGACCGCGCTCTTCGTCGCGCTCATCGCGCTCGTGGTTTACCTTTTGGCGCCGACCCTGTCGGGTATGGTCCCCGCGCTCGAGCCTGCCTTGTCCGGCTACGTGGCGACCGTGGATTCGGGGCGCATCTGGCTTGATAACACAATGAAGTCTCTGACCGCCTCGCTCAACGGCGACGCTTAGAGCCGACACTTGCTCCCTCCCGAACATTCCGATCAGGCCAGGCGCCTCGACACCCTGCGGTCTTATGAAGTCCTCGACTCCCCGCGCGAAGCCGATTTCGACGAGATCGTGGAACTTGCTTCCCGCATTTGCGAGACGCCGATTTCAGTCATCAACCTGATCGACAAGGATCGCCAATGGTTCAAGGCCGAGGTTGGCCTGAATGCCCGCGAAACGCCGCTGGCCACATCGATCTGTGCGCATGTGATCCTTCAGGACGATTTTGTCGAGATACCGGACACGTTGCAGGACGAACGGATGGTCGACAATCCTCTTTGCCTCGCCGAACCCGGCCTGCGCTTCTATGCGGGCGCTCGGCTGATCGCGCCCGACGGCCTTCCCATCGGTACGCTTTGCGTGCTCGATAACAGCCCCAGGCACCTCGATGACCTTCAGCGCCAAACGCTTCGGGTGCTGGCCCGTCAGGTGATGAAGCAACTGGAGCTGCGCCGCGCCTTGAAAGATCAGGAAACCCTTCTGCACGAGGCGGATCACCGGGTGAAGAACTCACTCCAGACGCTGACGTCGGTCGTGCGACTGTACGGACGGCAACTGACGGACGGTCAATCCTTAGAAGCCTTTGATGCGATTCAACGGCGGATCGAATCCGTCGGCGCACTGCACGGCGAACTGCAAGCCTCGGGCGAGGGCAAGATCAATTCCCGTGCGTTCCTGATCCGTGTGGTCGAACTGCTGAGGGAATCGGGGCCAGATACTATCGCGATTTCATGCGAGGCAGACGAGATCGACCTGACTGCCAATGCCGCATCCGCACTGGGGATGATCGTCAGCGAATTCGTTGCGAACTCGACCAAGCATGGATTTCCGGATCGCGCTTCGGGCGAGGTCAGCATTTCCCTGCGGCGACTGGACGACCGATTTGAACTTCTGTGCAGCGACAATGGTGTCGGGTCAGCGAACGCGCGGTCCGAACCATCCCGCCTTGAGCAATTGGGCTCCAATCTGGTGTTGGCGGCCGCATCGCAACTGAACGGCGAATTGAAGAATGAACTCACCCCAGCGGGGAGCAGATTGTCTCTACGTTTCTAAAGCGCCCGAGGGGTGCCAACCTGATGCCTGCACCGATTTCGAACCGGATCTGCGTTGAGTCACGAAGCCAGTTGCCAAACTCTGATCGAAATTTGCGAAGTAAAACACTTCCAGTGAATTGCTCGGAAACGCACGCCTGAAACGGCACGCATCTCAGAACTGGTCAAGCAGGCGCTTCAGATAGTCCAGTTCTTCGCTCGGCCGCGTCTGCTCGCCCGAACGGCGGCGGATCTCATCCAGAATGTCGCGCGCGCGGCGGTAGACATCGGGTCCCTGCAGCAGACTCTCGTCCGTGCCGATCCGGCCGTTCTGCCCGGTTGTGCGACCCAGCGGATCGCGCGTCGACTGGGGATCATTCTGACCGAAAGCCTCGCCCTGGTTGCCGGGCTGGTTGGGCATGTTCTGAGCCAGCGACTCTCCGAGACTGCGCATGCCTTCGCGCAGGTTCTCGATCGCCTCGGCCTGCCGCTCTAGTGCGTCGGGCATGTCGCCCCGGCGAAGGGCCTCCTCCGCGCCCTCCATCGCCTCGCCTGCCTCGTCAAGCGATCGGCGCGCCGCCTCGCGCTCATCGGACGGTGCCCCGGGCAGGCCGCCCTCCTGCTGACGCAACATCTGGCGAAGCGACTGCTGCCGGTCGGCCAGGCTGCCAGGCCTCTGCCCTTCACCCGGGCGCGTCCCGTCCGGTGCGGTTCCTTCGCCCTGTTGCCCCTGCTGCTGGCCCTGCTGACCCTGCTGCTCGCCTTGCTCACCTTGTTGGCCCTGCTGACCCGGTTGTTGGCCTTGCTGACCATCCTGCTGTCCGAACTGGCGCTGAAGCTCGCGGAACGCCTCGTCTGATAGCTGCTGCTGCTCACGCAAAGTCTGGCGCAAATCCTCCATCGCCTGACCGCCCGGGCCGTTTTGTCCTTCGCCGGGCTGGCCCTCGGTTACGCGGAGATTCTCCATCATGCGCGAAAGCTGATCGAGCAGCTCCTGCGCCTCAGCCATGCGGCCTTCCTCCATCAGGCGCTGGATTTCGTCCATCATCTGCTGAAGCTGATCGCCGGTGATGGATTGTCCGCCATCGGCCTGCTGGCTCGGCTCGTCCGCGCCGCGCCGCTCCATGTTCTCGGCAAGCTTCCGAATGTAGTCATCAGTCGCCTGACGAAGCTCGTCCATCAGTTTCTGGATTTCTTCAGGCGTCGCTCCGTTCCGGATCGCCTCGGAGAGACGTTCCTGCGCTTGTTGCATCCGCTCAAGTGCGTCATCCAGTCCGCCATCTTCGATCAGAACCGCGATCTCCCAAAGCGCCTCGGCCAGTTCGTCGCGCATTTCGGTCGAGAGCCGGCCTTGACCGAGGGCCGCATCCAGCCGCCGCATCGCTACGCGGAGCATGAGGTAGGCGCGTTCGTTCCTGAGAAGCCCTTCAGGCCGATGAGTGAGCGCATGCAGGATCTGGCTGACACGTGGACCGTTGTCGCGCGTCCAAAGAAGATCGCGCCGCAGCTCGATGACCGCAGACGCGACCGGGTCGAAGAACCGCCGCGCAGGAAGGTCTAGTTTCAGAGGCTCACTCAGCCCTGACTGACCACGGCCGTCGATCGCCTCAAGCTGGATCGTGACCGGGAGATGCGCCCATACGTGCTTGGACGCATCCTCAACCAGCGCCTCGGTGAATTCGGTCCGGCTTCCGGTGATCGGCATTGGCAGGTCGAAGACAAGTGGTTCGCGTGCTTCTGGATCGGAGGAAAGCCCGTGCCGTCGGTCGACGGCAGCCATATCGAGGGTGATCTTTGCGCGCCCTTCCACGACGCCAAAATCGTCGCGTGCGGTGAAGGGCTGCGACATGCGCCCGTCCGCCTCGCGCATCACCTCGCCCG
>CBDUOT010000090.1:0-14691 GCA_965368915.1 uncultured Rhodobacterales bacterium
ACTCGGTTGGCGGCGCTACGGGACCGATCCAGGCACCCGCCCCCAAATCGACTGGGACGCCATCCGCGTGGAAAACTGCGTGCCCGAAACCGGGATCGAGTTGATCCCCGAAGAAAGCTTCATCCTCGAATGCGGTTTTGAACGCCTTCACGGCGTCGATTTCCGCAAGGGTTGCTATGTCGGGCAGGAAGTCACGGCTCGGATGCACCACAAGACCGTGCTGCGCAAAGGTCTCGTGACCGTGTCAGTCGAAGGCACGGCCCCGGTCGGCAGCGAGATCACCGTGGACGACAAGCCGGCGGGGCGATTGTTCACCCAATCTGGCGGCAAAGGGATCGCGTGGTTACGCTTCGACAGGGCCGAAGGCGCGATGATTTCGGGTGACGCCAAGCTCTCGCTCATAAAATAAGCCGCCCCGGAGGGCGGCTTTTTCATCTTTCGAACGGAATGTCAGGCGCGTTCGGAGTATTCCATGAACTCGGTATGAACCACGATGTCCTCATCCTGACCGATGAACGGCGGGACCATGATGCGGACGCCGTTGTCGAGGATCGCAGGCTTGTAGCTGTTCGCCGCCGTCTGGCCCTTCACGACGGGCTCGGTCTCGACGACCTTGCAGATGACTTTCTGAGGAAGCTGCACGCTCAGGGCCTCATCACCATAGTATTCGATGGTGGCGACCATGCCGTCCTGAAGGAAGGGCCGGCGCTCGCCCAGAAGATCGGCGGGAAGCTCGATCTGCTCGAACGTCTCGTTGTCCATGAAAACCAGCATCCCATCGTTTTCATAGAGAAATTGCTGGTCCTTCTGGTCAAGTCGGACACGCTCGACCTTGTCTTCCGAACGGAAGCGTTCGTTCAGCTTTCGGCCGTCGCGGAGGTTCTTCAGCTCGACCTGAGCGAAGGCGCCGCCTTTGCCGGGCTTGACGTGGTTGACCTTCACGGCAGCCCACAGGCCACCGTCATGTTCCAGCACGTTGCCGGGACGAATCTCGTTGCCGTTGATCTTGGGCATATGTCAAAACCTTGCCGAAAGGTTGAAAGGATTTTGGCGGGACCTATATATGCCGGGCTGCCTAGTGGCAAGCCAACAAGATACGGTGCGCATTTTGCCAGGGCCATGCGCGACACGCATGGCAGCCATGACCAAAGAGGCATACCGAATCGAGGCCGAAAAGCCGTAGACAGCATGACGCCCGGAAACGCAAGAGCAAGAATAATGGATAATGGAAATGCGCGATTTCGTTGACGGCACCGCATTCAACTACGAGCAAGGCCAAAGGTCGCGAAAACTGTTCGCTGCTGTGGTCCTCGCTGCGTTGGACGATGCGATCGCCGATGACAAGAAGTATGGCAACGGCCCCGACCAGATCGCCCGCTGGGCGCGGTCGCGCGATGGCCGTGAGGTACTGTCTTGTGCCGGCATCGACCCGAACGAACGGGTCGTGAAAGGCCTTATGGAGTTTGTGTCCAAAGGTGTCCGCACCTCTGTCGCGCTTTCGCGCGAGGAAAGCGAACGCCGTCACGCTGCCGAGGAAGCCGAAGCGGCCTGACCGCTGCGACGCCCGGCATTGTGCCAATAAGACACCGACGCGCGCCCAAGGGCGCGCGTTTTCGTTTCAAACAAGTGGAAAGCCTGGTGTCGGACTGCGACAGCCCAGGCGTTATTCGTTCTCGCGGCCTTCAAGGGCCCGTTGAACCTCACTACGGACGAGGGCGCGCAGGTTGCGCGTAATCCGCTCTCCCAGTGGCCCCTTCAACTCTTCGCGCAGGATCTCGGCCACGAGACTGCGTAGTTCATCCCTGTCGAGTGCGCCTTCGACAGCCCCAGCCTTAAAGACGCTCGCATCGTCCGTATCCGCGTCGCTGTCACCGGACACGCTGGTCAGGTGCAGACGCTCGTCCTGCGCAGGACCGGGCGCATCCGCCTCATCGCTCTCGGGCTCGGACACCGCTTCAGCCGCGCCGAGATGCAGGCGCCGAAGCGGGGCTTCCTCTCCGCCGGGCTTTAGCGGCTCAGAAGGATGCGCAGCTTCCGACCGGTGCGCACGGAACGCTGGCACCGCGGCGGATGCCACCAGATCGTCTTCGGCGTCCTCGACGGCGCTCTTTATCGCGCCGGACAATCCGTCGTCGTCGCTTTGGTCGCGGTCTCCAACCACTTCGTCGTCTTCGGTGTCAGACGCAACCTCTATCGTGCCCCTCTCCTCAGACGCACCAAGCACGAGGACGTCAGCGTCTTCAGAGACGGCTTCGTCATCCTCAGGGGTCTTTTCCGAAGCCTTTCCCGCGGCAAGCCAGTCATTCGCACCGGCACCGGTTACGGGCTGCGAAAGCTCTGCCACGTCGGGGTCATCGCCGCTATCGACGACGAAGCCGTCTTCGAACGCCTCGTCCAGCTCTGCATCGGCTTCGTGTTCCGCCGCCATTTCACTGCCGTCGGGCTCAAAATCGTCTCCAATCCCGGCCACAGCGGCTTCGAGCTCGGCAATCGTGTCCTCGAGCGAGCCTGCTTCAGCGACATCTCGGGTCGCGTCCTGGTCCCAGTCAGCGATCCCGGCGCTCGAACCAGCATCATCGCGCGTGCGATCCTCGCCTGCGGGAGTCACGCGGCCTTCGTGGAAAGCTTCGTCTTCTTCGCTGGTCCTGCCTCGCGCGATCGGGCTTGCCGCCAACTGAACGTCACGGTCTTCATCGACACGCAACGCCTCCGTCAGGACCAGCTTGCCGGGCTCCTGCGATATGGCATCACCCGGATCGTCGCGCTTGACTGTCTCAGATTGGCGCCCGGCTGAATCCGCTGGCCGACGCCGGCTGTCTTCCGAGACAAGGCGCCGAATGGAGGACAGAACGTCCTGAATCTCCATGTTCGTCAGCGGGTCAGACATATCTTTCCTCAACCGTTACCGCCGCACAGTGTAAGGCGGCAGGTCCACCCCCACAACTGTAACGTGCAGTCAGTTCTTACCGATGGCCTTCAGGACCCGGTCGAGGCTTTTCCCTTGGACCGATGTCACTGGCGCATTCTTGACAGCATCGTAGTACGCTTCGGGGTCATAGATCGGAACGCCGAGAGCCAGACGTTCCGCAGTCAGAAGACCCATAGATGACAAAAGTTGATAGAACGCTATCTGCAAATTGGCCTCGGCATTGATCCTGCGCGACCGCGCGTCCAGCAAAGCCTGCTCGGCGTCAAGCACATCGAGAGTGGTGCGCGCGCCCAGTTTGGCCTCTTCCGAGACCCCGTTATAGGCGATCGTTGCCGCTTCGATTTCGCGGTCGGTCGCAACGATCTGCACGCGCGCGACCTCGATGGCCGCCCAGGCGTCACCAACGCCCTGCGTCACGAAAACAACCGTCTGCAACATTGCCGAACGCGCCTGATCGCGCCCGGCAATCGCCTTCCGGTGTGCGGCCGACAGCACGCCCCCCGCGAAGATAGGCTGTTCGATCGAAATTCCGATCTGCGACGTGTCCGATCCGTTGCTGTCGCGCGAGATCGCCGCGGATCCGTTCACTTCCGGCAACCGCTCCGCCGCCGCAAGTTCGACCTGCAGATCGGCGACGCGGGCTTGAAACTGAGCCTGACGAATATCGGGATGGGTGCGCTGAGCGATTGCCTGCGCCTCTGCCAACGTGCTGGGCAGCGCGGGCGCTCTGGGAGCGGCCGCGAGCGCACCGGGATATCCTCCCGTTGCAGCCCGGTAGGCCTCTCTCGCGCTTGCGAGATCGCCCTCGGCTGCGGCCAACGACGCGCGGGCGCTCGCCAGGCGGGCCTCGGCTTGCGCAACATCCGTCCGGGTCACTTCGCCAACATCGAATTTATCCTGCGCCGCGCGCAGGGTTTCCGACAGAACGCGGACCGAGTTCTGGTTGATGGCCACATTCTCGACCGCGCTGCGGACGCCGAAATAAGCCTGGACAGTCCCAAGAAGCACGTCCTGCTCGACCCCAAGAAGCGCCTGCCGCGTGGCGAGCACCGCTTCCTTGGCGATCTCGATGCCCAGTTTGGAGCGGCCGAAGTCATACAGCACCACCCCCGCCTGAAGCGCGAGCGACGCAACGAGGTCATCGCCGGTCGAACTGTCGCTGACCCGGGTTTCCGCGATCCATTTCAGCACGGGCCGAAGAGAACCGACCGCAGATGCGACGTCTTCGTCAGCCGCGCGCAGGACGGCCCGGTTCTGTTCGATGATGTTCGAATTGCGATAAGCAGCGACAAGAGCATCGCCGAGCGTTTCAGCACGGGCGGCGTCTGACGCGACCAAGCCTAGCGCACAAATTCCCGCAGCAATGAATTTTCGGGGCGAAACCGTGGTAAACACGCTCATGTCATCTCCCTTCCCTGCCTCAATACTGGCATGCCGCGGCGTGGGCGGGTACCCAGCTCACAGAGTGAAACGGCGTTCACGGGCGAATCCCGGCAAAATGGGTGCCGAGGCGTTGAACGCATAGCGCCAGCTTACACGCCCGTCGATCTTATGTCCGACTTTACAGACCCCAAGCGCGCCTTCCATGAAAAGGCAGGCGATGCGCCCGCCCTCCTTGAGCTGATCTAGAATCGCGTCCGGAACCGTTTCCGCAGCGCCTTCGATGACGATCGCGTCGTAGGGACCGGGCTTGGCAGCACCCTCGGCGAGCGGCGCCTCGATGACCGCAGCACTGTCGACGCCTTCCGCCGAAAGGCGCGCCTGCGCCTGCGCGGCAAGGTCGGGGTCTTCCTCGACCGCGACGACCGCCTCGGCCATTTGCGCGATCACCGCAGCTGAATAGCCAAGTCCGCAGCCGATATCGAGAACAACATCCTCGGGCCCGATATCCAGCGCGTCGAGCATCTTCGCAAGCGTCCGCGCCTCGAGCATGATGCGCCCGCCGCCAAGATCGATGTCTCCGCCCACATAGGCCGCCTCGCGACGGCGCGCGGGTACGAAGGCTTCGCGCGGAACGCTCAACATTGCTTCGATAATGGGAAATTTCGTCACGTCGCTAGGACGGACCTGCGTGTCCACCATCACGGTTCGGCGTTGGGCGAAATCAGTCATGGGCTGAACTCTTCAGTCTGCTCTTCTGGGCGAACTCTTGCCACATAAACACGGGCGTAGCAACGGCTGAGCACCCTCTCACGGCCGCGTCAAAGCGCGCTTGCGAATGGCTTGCGCGGGGCAGAGCCATAGTATATCTCCGCCCCACCTCCGGCGGGTTGGCGGAGAGGTTACGCAGCGGATTGCAAATCCGTGTAGACCGGTTCGATTCCGGTACCCGCCTCCAAAATCCTTATCAGACATCAACGGACGCTAACTGGACCGTTGCCTGAAAGATCGATCTTGCAGCGCCTTGGGCGCCGCTTCAAGCTGGCCGGCTGCAATCAGCGGGTGGGCATTTGCCCCAGCCGCATACTCATTTTCGGTCGAGCACTTCGACACCCAGAATCGTCGGCATATGCCGTGCGATCTCCTGCCAGCTCTCGCCTTCGTCGAGGCTCGCGAAGACCGATCCGCTATTCGTTCCGAAATATACGCCAGCGGGGTCGCGTTCATCGCCCGCCATCGCTTGACGAAGAACCGTGAAGAAGCAGCCGGTCTGCGGCAGCCCCTCGCGCATGTCCTTCCAGTTTCGCCCTCCATCGGAAGAGCGCCAGACGGCGGCGGCAGCGTCGGGTGGAAACCGGCCGGAAGAGTCGCCGTTCAGCGGAATGGTCCAGATCCGGTCCGGGTTGCGGGGGTGAACACGGATCGGAAAGCCGAAGGTCGAAGGCAGCCCCTCGGTGATATCGTCCCAACTGCGGCCACCGTCAGAGGAACGCCAAACTCCGTGGTGGTTCTGCTGGTAGAGAAGGTCTTCAGAACCCGGCGCGCGCATCATATTGTGAACGCAATGCCCAGTTTCGCCGTCGCGCGGCGCCGCGGGGTGATCGTGATGGGAACAGCTTTCTGCGTTCGAAAGGCGGTTCCGGCGCTCCCACGTCGTCCCGCCGTCTTCGGTCGCGAACACTCCGGCGGCAGAGATGGCAACCCAGAGCTTCTTCGGATCGGACGGGTCAGGCACGATGGTGTGCAGCACCAGCCCCGCGGCGCCGGGATTCCAGCTCTCGGCGGAGGGGTGATTGGTCAGGGCGTCGATCTTGTCCCAGCTTTCGCCGCCGTCAGTGCTCGCCAGCAGGCTTGCGGGCTTCGTGCCCGCGTAAAGCGTGCCGTTCGACAGGCCGAGCGACCAGATCTGTGAAATCGCGCCCGAATAAGGCAGCGGTTCCTCCTTCCAGCCGATCATCTGCGCGAAGTCCGGGTCGTTCGCCGCCCATTCGTCCATCTGTCCGCTGCTCAGCCGCGTGACCTCCCAGCTTTTGCCGCCATCGGCCGATCGCCAGACACCGGCCCCGTGCCAGTCACTGCCACCCCCGGCCCAAATCGTGCCGGTCGCCGGGTCGCCTACGATGTGGTTGATCGGCCATCCGTCGCAGAACGGACCCTCGACGGCCCAGCCGTTACGCTCGTCGCCGCCGGAAATGAGAAAGGCACCCTTGGTGGTGCCAACAAGAATGGTAAGCCCGCTTGCCGCCATCGATCCGAACTCCGCCAGACTGCAGGCATGTTAGCATGTCGCAAGAAAGGCAGATAGCGACTTCTGGCGCTGAGGTGGCGCCCTAGAAGGTCGGGAAGTGGTGGCCGCTGAGGGACTCGAACCCTCACGCCCGAAGGCCTCCGATTTTAAGTCGGGTCTGTCTACCGGTTCCAGCAAGCGGCCGCCGCGACACTTCTATTCGCCCCTGCCCCGCCCGGCAATGGCTGGTCGGGTCGAAGTCAGATGCCGTGTTCCTTCACCGCCTCCATCGCAACGAAGGTCGAGGTCGAGGCGACATGCGGCAGGGTCGAGATCGTTTCCCCGAGAACCCGCCGATAATCGGAAATGTCACCCGTTCGAACCTTCATGAGGTAGTCGAAGCCTGCCGCCATCATGTGGCATTCCTCGATTTCCGGCACCGCGCGGACGGCGCGATTGAAAGCCTGCAGCGCGGATTCCCGAGTGTCGGACAGGCGCACCTCCACGTAAGCCACATGCGCGAGGCCCATCCTGATGGGGTTCAACACCGCGCGATAGCCCGCGATCACGCCCACCTCCTCAAGCCTGCGCACGCGCACCTGCGTCGGCGTCTTGGTCAGTCCGATGCGCCGGGCAAGCTCGGTGACCGACATGCGACCGTCTTCCGACAGGGCGCGCAGAATCGCGGTGTCGAAGCGGTCAAGGGCCGGAAGATCATCTGACATGTTTGTTCCACAAATTTTGGACGATTATCCCTCTCACAGGAATTATTTGGGCGAAATGGCTTCTATGCAAGCGATATCATAGGCCCATATCGCGGAGGAAACACATGCAGACGCCTTGGCTCGCCATCGATTCCCACTCCCTTCAGCCCGAAGTGCCGCTTCTTGAGCGTCTGATCGCCGAGGCCGCATTGGACCGGGCCACGCGCGACCGCATCGCCGCGGATGGCGCGACGCTCGTCCGACAGATCCGGGCCGATGTGCGTCCGGGGCTGATGGAGGTGTTCCTGGCGGAATACGGGCTGTCGACCGAGGAAGGCATCTCGCTCATGTGCCTTGCTGAAGCGCTTCTCCGCGTGCCCGACGCCGACACGATGGACGCACTGATCGAAGACAAGATCGCGCCCTCCGACTGGGGCAAGCATCTGGGCCACTCCGCCTCGTCGCTCGTCAACGCTTCGACCTGGGCGCTGATGCTGACGGGCAAGGTGCTCGAGGATCACGAGCCGGGCATCGTCGGCCACCTTCGCGGCGCAATGAAGCGTCTGGGCGAGCCGGTCATCCGCCGCGCCGTGCGTCAGGCGATGAAGGAAATGGGCCGCCAGTTCGTCCTTGGCGAGACGATCAATGCCGCGATGGAGCGTGCCTCGAACATGGAGGCCAAGGGCTACACCTATTCCTACGACATGCTGGGCGAAGCCGCGAAAACAGCCGAGGACGCAGAGCGCTACGCCGTGTCGTATTCCAAGGCAATCACCGCGATCTCGACCGCTGCGAACAGCGACGACATCCGCGACAATCCCGGCATCTCGGTCAAGCTCTCTGCGCTCCATCCCCGCTATGAAGTCGCGCAGGAAGCGCGCGTGATGGCAGAACTGGTGCCGGTCGTCCGCGACCTTGCGCGGCAAGCGGCCAAGGCGCGTATGGGCTTCAACATCGACGCGGAAGAGGCCGACCGGCTGACGCTGTCGCTAAAGGTTATCGAGGCGGTTCTGGCGGACGAAGAACTGGCCGGCTGGGACGGGTTCGGCGTCGTCGTTCAGGCCTATGGCCGCCGCGCCGGAATGGTGCTCGACTGGCTTCACGCATTGGCGGGAAAACTCGACCGCAAGATCATGGTCCGGCTCGTGAAAGGCGCCTATTGGGACGCCGAGATCAAGCGCGCGCAGGTCATGGGGCTAGAGGACTTCCCGGTCTTCACCCGCAAGGAAGCCACCGATGTCAGCTACATCGCGAACGCGAAGAAGCTCCTGTCGATGACCGACCGGATCTACCCCCAATTCGCCACGCACAATGCCCATACTGTCGCCGCTATTCTCGACATGGCCGGGGATCGGCCGTTCGAGTTTCAGCGCCTGCACGGAATGGGCGAGCGGCTGCACGACATCGTGCTGCAAGGCAAAAAGACGCGTTGCCGTATCTACGCGCCGGTGGGCGCACACCGCGACCTTCTCGCCTACCTCGTGCGCAGGCTTCTCGAAAACGGCGCGAACTCTTCCTTCGTCAACCAGATCGTGGATGAGGACGTCGCCCCCGAAGAGGTCGCCGCCTGCCCGTTCGATGCGGTGGAAGCGATGCTGCCGGGCCTGACAAACCGGGCGATCCGCAAGGGTCCCGACCTGTTCGCGCCCGAGCGGAAAAACTCCAAGGGCTTCGATCTGACCGACGGCCCCACGCTGATCCAGATCGACGAAGCACGCGACGAATTCGCAAAGACCGAATTTGCGGCCGAGCCGCTCCTTGCCTGCAAGGTTGCAGGGACCAAGCCTCGCCCTGTGCTCAACCCGGCGACGGGGCAGCTTGTCGGCCGTGTCACCGAAGCCTCTGCTGCCGATGTGGACAATGCGCTTGCCGCTGCGAAGCCTTGGAAAGTCAGCGCCTCTGAACGCGCGACGATTCTGAACCGCGCGGCCGACCTCTACGAGGAAAACTTCGGCGCTTTCTTCGCGCTTCTCGCGCGCGAAGCGGGCAAATCGCTGCTCGATGCCGTCGCCGAACTGCGCGAAGCGGTGGACTTCCTTCGCTACTACGCCGCGCGGGGTCTGGAACTGGACCGTCCGGCGCTGGGAACCTTCGCCTGCATATCGCCGTGGAACTTCCCGCTTGCGATCTTCACCGGGCAGATGTCGGCCGCGCTCGCCGCTGGCAACGCGGTTCTCGCGAAACCCGCCGAACAAACGCCGCTGATCGCCGCCCGCGCGGTGGCACTGCTGCACAAGGCGGGCGTCCCGGCCTCGGTCCTGCAGCTTCTGCCCGGCGACGGCGCGACTGTCGGCGCGAAACTCACCTCCGATCCGCGCGTGAACGGCGTGTGTTTCACCGGCTCGACCGACACCGCGAAGCTGATCCGCAAGGCGATGGCAAAGCACCTCGCGCCCGGCGCGCCGCTCATCGCCGAGACCGGCGGGCTGAACGCGATGATCGTCGACTCGACCGCGCTGCCCGAACAGGCCGTGCGCGACATCGTAGCGTCGTCCTTCCAGTCCGCCGGCCAGCGCTGCTCGGCGCTCCGCTGCCTTTATGTGCAAGAGGACATCGCCCCCCATTTCACCGACATGCTCTTTGGCGCCATGGAGGAACTGACGGTGGGCGACCCCTGGCACCTGACCACCGATGTCGGCCCCGTCATCGACGAGGAAGCCGAAACCGGCATCCGCGCGCATGTCGAAAAGGCCCGCAAGGAAGGCCGCATGCTGCGGCAGCTTTCCACGCCCCGCAACGGCCACTTCATCGCGCCTACCGTCATCCGCGTGAAGGGCATTGCCGATCTCAAGCGCGAAATCTTCGGGCCGGTCCTGCACATCGCAACCTTCGACGCGGACGACCTGCCCAAGGTGATCGAGGACATCAATGCCACGGGCTACGGCCTGACGTTCGGTCTACACACCCGGATCGACAACCGCGTGCAGGAAGTGACCGAGGCGCTCCACGTCGGCAACATCTACGTCAACCGCAACCAGATCGGCGCCGTGGTCGGCTCTCAACCCTTTGGAGGAGAGGGGCTTTCCGGTACCGGACCCAAGGCGGGCGGCCCGGAATATCTTCCCCGCTTCACCGCGCCGGCTGGGCCCGGCAAGGCGGGCGAGCCGACCTGCCAAGCGGATCCGGCCCGCGTGCAGGCCGCGCTCGACGCCGCACCTTTGCCCAAGATCCTCAACCGCATCGACCTGCCCGGCCCCACAGGGGAATCGAACCGGCTCACGCTGCTCACGCGCGAACCGTTCCTCTGCCTCGGCCCGGGTCGCGACGCGACCGAAGCGCAGGCCGAGGCCATCCACGCGCTCGGCGGTCAGGCAATCGCCGTCGCGGGTGCGCTTGATCCTGAAGCGCTGACGACCCTCAAGGGCTTTTCGGGTGTGCTCTACTGGGGCGACGAGGCAACCGCGCGGTCTTATGACGAAGTGCTGGCGCGTCGCGACGGTCCGATCCTGCCCCTTGTCACGACGATGCCCGATCTGGGCCATGTCGCGCATGAACGCCATGTCTGCGTCGACACGACCGCATCGGGCGGCAACGCCGCCCTGTTGGCCGAGGCCGGTTCCGCTTGACGGCGGGCCGAGGAAGGGTAAGCCTCGGCCCATGTTTCCGATCCGCGACCACAACCCGTCCGAACGCACGCCCTACGTGGTCTATGCGCTGATCGCGGCGAATATCGCCGTGTTCCTTCTGCAATTGCCCTACACAGGCAGCGAGCGGGCCATGCTCGCCTTTTGGCGGGATTGGGCGATGATCCCGGTCGCGGTCACGGAAGGCGGAGAGGTCCGCGGGATCGTCACCTCGATGTTCCTTCACGCCGGTCTCATGCACCTTGCCGGTAACATGCTGTTTTTGTGGATCTTCGGCGACAACATGGAAGATCAGTTGGGCCATGTCGGCTTTCTGCTTTTCTATCTGGCGGGCGGCATCGCGGCGGCGCTGGCCCATATCGCGGCCGATCCCAGCTCGGTCGTGCCAACCGTCGGAGCCTCTGGCGCGATCGGCGGCGTTCTCGGCGGCTATCTTCTGTTCTTCCCGCGCGCGAAAGTCGACATCCTCCTGATCTTTGTCATCTTCTTCCGGGTCTTCACCATCCCCGCCTGGATCATGCTGGGGCTCTGGTTCGGGATGCAGATCTTCGGCGGGCTCGGCACGCCGATTGAAGGCGGGGGCGTCGCCTACTGGGCGCATGCGGGCGGCTTCATCGCCGGGATTGTCCTGGCCGCGCCCGCGTGGCTGAAAAGAGGCGGCGGCACCTTCTGGCAAACCAACGAAGGCCACCCGCCACACCCCGACGCACAGTATTCGCCGTCGTCGATACCTGTCGTCCGCCGGAAACGAAAATGACCCTGCCCGAGATACTGTCCCCTCATCGCGCCACCTGCCATTGCGGCGCGGTCGAGCTTGAGGTAACGCTCGCGCCCGGAGGTCTCGGCACCGCCCGGCGCTGCGATTGCTCGTTCTGCGCGCGGCGCGGCGCGGTCGCGTTAACGGCCCCGCTCGACGGTGTGAGGGTCGTGAAGGGGGCGGAAAACCTGACGCTCTACACGTTTCATACGGGCACCGCGAAGCACTATTTCTGCAAGACTTGCGGGATTTACACGCATCACCGCAGACGGTCCAACCCGAACGAATACGGCGTCAATGCCGCCTGCCTCGAAGGGGTAAACCCGCGCGACCTGGACCCGGTCGCCTGGACGGATGGGATCAACCACCCCTCGGACCGGTTGTAACCGGGCCCTAACAGATAACGCTGGGGCACCCTTGCGGGACGTAAAGGTCGCCCGTTCAGGCCGGTTCGCGCAGGATCTTGCAGAGCGGCTGGAACAGATCGCTATTCGCCGCGATCACCGATCCGCTCTCGAAAATCTCGCGCCCTTCGCGCACGGCCCCGACGAAACCGCCAGCCTCGCGCACCAGAAGTAGGCCCGCAGCCATGTCCCAGGCGTTGATCTCGCGTTCCCAGTAGCCGTCGTAACGCCCTGCCGCGACGTAAGCGAGGTCGAGCGCGGCCGCGCCCCACCGCCGAACGCCCGCACAGGCCGGCATCAGCCGCGCGAGGTCGCGCATGGTCGCGGGCAGGGTCTTCTTCGTGCCGAAGGGAACGCCGGTCGAGAAAAGCGCTTCGGACATTACCTTGCGGCCGGACACACGCACACGCGACTCGTTCATCCAGGCACCAGCGCCCTTTTCCGCCCGGTAAAGTTCGTCCTTCGCTGGATCGTAGATAACGGCCGCAACGATCTCGCCCTTGTGCTCCAGCGCGATGGAGACCGCCCAATGCGGCAGGCCGTGCAGGAAGTTCGTGGTTCCGTCCAGCGGATCGACGATCCAGCGCCGCGTCGGATCAGCGCCGTCGGCTTCGCCAGATTCCTCTGCCAGCCAGCCATAGGTCGGCCGTGCGCCCATCAGCTCCTCACGGATGATGTTCTCGGCGGCAATATCGGCGCGGCTGACGAAATCGCCTGCCCCCTTGACCGAGACCTGAAGGTTTTCGACCTCGCGAAAATCCTTCACGAGGCTACGGCCCGCCTTGCGGGCGGCCTTGATCATCAGGTTGAGATTGGCGCTGCCTTGCATCGGCCCCCGCTCCTTTTTGTCAGGCCCGTGGCTATAGCGGCGGGGTTGTCCATTGTGAAGGGATAGCGGCCGAAATTCGCACGACGGCTGCTTTCCATCAATCGGCCATCATGCGGCACGACATCCCCTGCGAGTGCGCGGTAACTGCAACAGTGTTCGCCTGACCGCAGAATTTCCGCGATTCCAGCCCCTTTTCAGCCAAAACGGAGCTCCGTCGCTTGAACTTTGGCCAAGATCGGGTCTATGCCCCGCGCCGACGCGTCCCATCTTGGCGCCGGTTCAATAAGAGGTCTTTTCAGCGATGTCGCTTCCCAATCTCGCTCCGATCCCGGAGCTTTACGTCTCCTACGAATCCGCCCAGAAGCTGAAGCACGAAGCCGGCAATCTTCCGTCCTGGGACCTGACGCCGCGCCAGATCTGCGATCTGGAACTTCTGATGAACGGCGGCTTCCACCCGCTCAAGGGGTTCATGACCGAAGCCGACTACGGCAGCGTCCTGAAAGATATGCGTCTTGCGGACGGTTCGCTTTGGCCGATGCCCGTGACGCTCGACGTATCCGAAGAGTTCGCCGCTAAGGTTGAGCCCGGTCAGGACGTCGCACTCCGTGACGCCGAGGGCGTGATCCTCGCCATTCTGTCAGTCACCGACAGATGGGAGCCGAACAAAAGCGCCGAGGCCGAAAGCGTGTTCGGCGCGGACGACATCGCGCATCCTGCGGTGAACTACCTGCACCACACTGCCGGGAAGGTTTACCTGGGCGGACCGGTCACCGGCATCCAGCAGCCGGTTCACTACGATTTCAAGGCCCGCCGCGACACGCCGAACGAACTGCGCGCCTATTTCCGCAAGCTCGGCTGGCGCAAGATCGTGGCCTTCCAGACGCGCAACCCGCTGCACCGCGCGCATCAGGAACTGACCTTCCGCGCGGCGAAAGAGGCGCAGGCGAACCTGCTGATCCACCCCGTCGTCGGCATGACGAAGCCTGGCGACGTCGATCACTTCACCCGCGTACGCTGCTACGAGGCAGTGCTGGACCAGTATCCGGCCTCGACCACGCACCTCTCGCTGCTGAACCTAGCCATGCGCATGGGCGGCCCGCGCGAAGCGCTCTGGCACGCGATCATCCGCAAGAACCACGGCCTCACGCATATGATCATCGGGCGCGATCATGCCGGGCCGGGCAAGAACTCCCAGGGCAAGGATTTCTACGATCCCTATGCCGCGCAGGAACTCGTCCGCCAGCACCAAGAGGAAGTCGGCATCGAGATGGTCGACTTCAAACAGATGGTCTATGTGCAGGAGAAGGCCCAATACTACCCCGTCGATGAAGTGCCGGAAGGCTCGACCGTCCTTGATATCTCGGGCACGGAACTCCGTCGGCGCCTGCGCGAAGGGCTGGAGATTCCCGACTGGTTCTCCTTCCCCGAGGTCGTGCAGGAACTGCGCCGCACCTCGCCGCCGCGCGCCAAGCAGGGCTTCACGGTGTTCTTCACCGGGCTGTCGGGCTCCGGCAAGTCGACGATCGCCAACGCGCTGATGGTCAAGCTGATGGAGATGGGCGGGCGTCCGACCACGCTTCTCGACGGCGACGTGGTGCGCAAGAACCTCAGCTCGGAACTCGGCTTCTCGAAAGAGCATCGCGATCTCAACATCAAGCGCATCGGCTATGTCGCATCCGAGATCACCAAGAACGGCGGCATCGCGATCTGTGCGCCGATCGCGCCCTACACGGCCACCCGCCGCGCGGTTCGCGAGATGGTCGAAGCCTTTGGCGCCTTCATCGAGGTTCATGTCGCGACATCCCTTGAGGAATGCGAACGCCGCGACCGCAAGGGGCTCTACAAGCTCGCGCGCGAAGGCAAGATCAAGGAGTTCA